>JACPSW010000016.1 GCA_016193045.1 Candidatus Rokuibacteriota bacterium
AGGGGCGCCGGAGCGCCCGCGCCACCGCCCACGGCACCATGAGGCTCCACGGGAAAAATCCGATGGCCGTCACCCCGAGAAATTCCTGGGGCGTCAGCGGGATGTCCTCGTCGGGGAAGAGCCGCTGCCGGGCGAAGTTTAGGAGGTGGTTGTCCACGACGGTATACCAGAGGAACCCGCGGTTCTGGAATTCGACGGCCAGGTACCAGGGCACGGCGATGATCAGGAACAGGCCGAGGCCGGCCCACGGAACCCACTGCGCCCTCACTTGTCGTTCTCGCGTTAGAGCAAAAAAGATCGCAATAGCCACGGCGGGCCCGACGGCGCCCAGAATGTCCTTGGCGAGCACCGCCAGACCCAGGGCCGCGTAGACGAGGAGCAGCCACCCCCGGCCCGCCCCCCGGTACGCGAGGACGAAGCCCGTGAAGGCCACCAGGATCAGGAGGATGAAGAGGAGGTCGACGTAGCGGGCAAAGAGGAAGAGCTCGAGGTTCGCGGCGACGATGAGCCCCGCGACCAGCCCCAGCCGCACCGATCCCAGAATGCTCCCGAGCCGCGCGGTGAGGAGCGCCACGCCGAGGGCCGCCAGGGCCGACCAGAAGCGCGCCGTCCATTCCGACGGGCCGCCCAACCCGAACCCCGCCGCCAGGAGCCAGTAGAGCAGCGGGGGCTTGTCGAAGTAGCGCACGCCGTTGAAGTGAGGGGTGACCCAGTCCCCGCGAAGCGCCATCTCGCGGGCGATCTCGGCGTGCATGCCCTCGGACGGATCGACGAAGGGCGCCTGGCCCAGGCTCATGAAAAAGAGCGCGGCCGCCACCAGCGCGACCCCCCAAAGCACGCCGCGGCCCGGGTCGCTCATAGGCTAGAATGGCTGGCCATGAAGCTCCTGCTCCTTCTGCTGGCGGTCGGGTTGCTCGCCTGGGGGTGCCGGGAAATGGCGGATCGCGCCTTCATCTATTTCCCCGAGCGGGAGCTGACGGGCACGCCCGCGAGGCTGGGCCTCGCGTACCGGGACGTGTGGTTTCAGGCCGAGGACGGCGCGCGGCTGCACGGCTGGCTCGTCCCGGGAGCCCGGCCCACGACCCTCCTCTGGTGTCACGGGAACGCCGGCAACATCAGCCACCGGCTGGACAACATCCGCGAGATCCACGATCGGCTCGGCATCGGCGTGTTCATCTTCGACTACCGGGGGTACGGGCGGAGCGACGGCAGTCCGACGGAACCGGGACTGTACCTGGACGCGCGGGCAGCCCGCGAGGCGCTGGTCCAGAGGCTGGGCGTTCCCCCCGAGCGGATCGTGTACTTCGGCCGGTCGCTGGGCGCCACCGTGGCGCTGGACCTGGCGCTCGCCCATCCTCCGCCCGGGCTCATCCTCGAATCGCCGTTCCTGTCGGTCCGGGCCATGGCCAACCGGACGGTGCCGGGAAGCGGGTTTCTCTTCAAGAGCCGCTTCGACTCCCTTACCAGGATCGGCCGCCTCCGGACCCCGCTCCTGATCCTTCATGGCGACGCCGACGAGGTCGTTCCCTATGAACACGGACGCCGCCTCTGGGAGACGGCACCCGAGCGGAAGGCATTCTACACCATCGCCGGCGCCCGTCACAACGACACCTACCTCGTGGGCGGCAGCGAGTACTGGGACGCCTGGCGGAAATTTCTCGACGCCCTGGAACCCTAGGGGCCGAGCCGGCTCCCGGCAGCGGTTTTCTCCGCCCACTTGGCCGTCCGCCCCGGGCTTGTGTTTCCTTCTCTCGCAAACAGAAAGGGCGGGGCTTGCAGCCCCGCCCTTCATGGATATTCGGCTCTTCGGGAAATCGTGTGGTCGCGACTCCCTGCCGGGGGTGCCCCGCTCGCTCAGGTCCTCCGCGCCCCGACGGGCTTCGCTCGCTCGGACGCCTCCACTGGCCCCCCCATCCCCCCGCGGCGGGGGGCTCTGTCCTCGCCGCCCAACGGTGTTGGCCGGCTCGGCGCGCTCCGGCGTCCTGCGCTTCTCGGCCCGCGAGGGCGCGTGCGGATTCGCTCGGCTGGGGCATCCCCGGCAGGGATCTTCGTTGCGACCCACTCAAAAGCCGGAAGAGCCAGATATTCTATGAATGCCGAATTACTTTCCTCCCGTAACCTACCAATCCCAGGCGACGCACGAGCGAGACTGTGCACCAGCCATCCGACACATTCGGGTCTCGTGGCCCAAGAGTCGGGTGGTCATCCTGGCTCCCGAGACCTGGAGGGCTTCGTGCCCGACCAAGATGCGACCATTGTGGCGCGGATCCTCGACGCGGGCGCTGAGATCGTGGGAAAGGCCGTCTGCGAGCACCTCTGCTTCTCGGACGGCAGTCACACTTCAGACACCAGTCCGGTCCTCAATCCGCATGCTGGCTGAGGGGCTACCCAAGGCGCCACAGGCGGCCCTCGGGGACTGGTCGGTCAGGGAGAACTGGGGGAGGGCGACGTCTCCGCATCCTGAACGCTGAGGAGTCTGAAAAGCAGCAGCAGCACCCCCACCATCTCGATCGCTCCGCCCAGTCCCCACATGACGACTCCACCCCACGCTTGGTCTTCCAACGGGCTCCACTCCCCCGCTCGCGGCGCGATCAGGTAGGACGGGTAGAGGACTCGGGGACTCAGCGTCAGCAAGAGCCCGAGCAGCGCTTGCTGGAACGCGCCGAGAACGAGGTACACAACCCTGAGCGCGTGCGGGACACGTCCCCAGAGATGCGGAGCCGGGTTGATGATCGGCCACCAGAACAGGACGCCGGCCCAGAAGAAGGCGAGGTGCTCCAGGTCGTGCAACAAACGGTCCCTCAGTGCCGCCTCGTAAGCGGAGGGAAGGTGCCAGAGCCAGAGGGTCAGGGCGTAGGTCACCCACGCCACGGGCATCCAGGTCAGGGCCTGCCAGATCCGCCGGGGAAGGGCTCCCGCCGCCAGGAGGCGGCCGACCCGAACGCGCGCATTCCGCGGCAGGGCCCAGAGGACAACCGCCAACGGATCGGCGAGGAGCAGGAGCGGAGCCGCCACCATCATGAGCAGCATGTGCTGGACCATGTGGGCCCAAAAGAGGGCATGGGCCAGCGTATCGACAGGGGAAAGGAGCGCGACCGCGATACTCGTCAGGCCCCCGAGCGCCACGGCCAGTCGCCGGAGCGGAACAGGTTGTGGGGAGCGCCGCGACAGCCGCCACCAGCCGATGGTGCAGGCACTCCCCCCCAGGAGAAGGGGGAAGAGGATCTCCGGCCGCCACCCCCACATCTACTTTTTGAATGCCAGGATCGCCACCCAGACGAAGAAGAGGATGGTGCCCAGGAGGAAAAGGCCGAAGGCGAGTTTCTCGATTCCGCTCATTCGCCCCTCGGACTAGAAAAGGGAGAGGAGCCCGGACAGCACGTTGAAGAAGACGTCGGAGAGCAGGATCGCCAGGTTGAGCACGGCCAGCGAGATCAAAATCCGTTCGGCGCTCACCACGCGATCCTCCTACTTGCCGACCCCCAGGCCAGGCTCGAGCCAGGCCCAGTATTTGAACAGATAGTAGACGCCCCAGACAGCCAGAATGGCGTACACCACGAGCAGCCACTTGTTCACGATGCCGTGATACGCCCGAATCTCTCCCTGGGCGTACTCCTCGATTGGCCCGTATTTCGCCTCGCGCTCACGCGCCTCGTCGGTCATAGTCTTCCCCTTCTAGACGGAGCACCTGGTGTTTGACGGCCTCCACATCCCGGAAGACTCCGCTCGCCACCGCCCAGACAAATGCGCTGAGGGCCGCAAGTCCCATCAGGAGCGCCACGACAAACTCACCGAGCGTGAGATATTCAAGCATCAAGGTTTCTCCTTACTCCGGGATCCCCGGGTGGTACACTCGCCGCTTGCCGGTGGTCTGGGCTACCGCCGTCGACGCCTTCTCCGGATCGTAGGCCAACCGGGGGTGATTGGCGCGCACATCGGGGGAGTTGAGGGCGGCCTTCGCCTCGGGGGAAAGCCTGAGCTTCTGGCCGGTGAGGGGATCCCCCCAGGACGAGAACGAGAGGACATAGTACGAGATGGCCCAGCGCTCGTCGTCCTTCATCGAGTCCACGAATGAAGGCATGGGGGTTCCGTCGAGGCCGGTCGTCATGGTCCGGTAGACGTCGACGATGCTCGAGCCGCCCTTGAATTGGCCCTTGGTGAAGTCCGCCGGATGAATCGGAAACTTGAAGTCATCCTTGAGATCAGCGGCCTTGGGCCCGTCCCCCCGCCCTTCATTGCCGTGGCACTCCCAGCACTTCGCCTGGACGAAGAGGTCCTTCCCCCTGGCCAGCAACTCAGGGGTCGCTGGGGGCGGATCGGCGATGGGCACCGGGGGCTCCGGCCTTTCCGTCTTCCAGCGCTCCGAGAACGTCTTGATGTAAGTGATGACCGCGAGGCGGTCCTTCTCGGGAATCTCGTGCCAGGTGGGCATCGCGGTCCACCTCACGCCGCGGGTAACGGTACGAAAGAGGTCACCATCCGTCGGAAGTGAGCCGGAAGGAGTCACCCGGAACTTGAAGGCCCCCGTGGTGAAGTCCCGGGGTCGCGGGAAGAGGAAAGTCGCGGCAGGGCCGTTGCCGTCCCCCTTGACCCCGTGGCAACCGACACAACGCCGCCCGAAGACCTCTTTCCCCCGGGCGAGGAGGTCCTCGCTCACGGGGATCTTCATGATGGAGACCCCCAGGTTCTGGGGCTCGAAGACCTCCCGCCAGGCGCCGCGGTTGGTGCCGAGCTTCTGGATGTACCTGACCAGCCCCACCATCTCCTTGGTCGGGATCACGAGGAGCACGGAGGTGAGGGGCGGCGGCTGGTCTTGGAAGGGCGTCAGGTCGAGTTGTGGCTTGCCATCAATCGGAAGCTCCCCGTCCGGGCGCGGTTTGACGAAGGTCAGCCCCACCTCGTTCGGGAAGAGGCGGATCGGGGTCTCCTCCTTCATGGTAAAGTACCGGCTCAATACCGGCGTCGCCTCGAGGGCCAGCCCCTTCCCCTCTTTGCGAACGGGAATCCGCACCTGATCGAAGAGCCACTTGAAGCTGGGCATCATCGAATCCGGAACGGTGAGGCGCGCCTCCCAGTGGTGGGCGTAGTGCCAGTCATCCGCGTACTTGAGCCCCACCCGGGTCAGATCGGGGCCGATGCGCCGGGTCGAGAAGAGGTGGGGGAGGTCGAACGCGTACTCCCCTGCCTCGGAAACCGGCCCCCAGCGGAAGTCCTCGCCGGTGACCGGCCTCACGTACTGGCTGTGGCAGTACCAGCACCCCTCCCGGAGGTAAACCGCGCGCCCCAGCTTCTCCAGCGGCGTGTAATCGCTCGCCTCGTAGCGCGCCCATTTGATCTCCCCCAAGTCGTTTCGCACCGCCCGGCTCACCCGCTTCGAGCGCGCTTCGGGCACCATGGCCGGCAGGAAGCCTTGCACGAAGATCGCGAGCGTCACGAAGAAAAAGCCCGCTCCCACCGCTAGGGATTTGATCGATTTCATGACGTGGCGACTCCTCTCACGCCGGGCGCCGGGCGAGGGAGCTCTTCATCAGGTCGTAGACCAGGAGCGTCATACCGATGTCCATGGAGATCCCCGTAAAGGTCCGGACCCACCAGTAGGCCCGGATGGCGTTGACCGAGTCCATCCACTCGCTCTGGGCCATCAGCATGAAGCCCTGCTGGAGCCCCTGGGCGGACAGGACGAGCCCCATCGCCGAAATCCCTAGCGTGATGAGCCAGAACCCCCAGTTGCCGAGCCTGAAGCTCCAGAGCTCGCTGCCCGTCACGCGGGGCCAGACATAGAGGGCCCCACCGAGGGCCCATACCACGAAGGTGCCGAAGACCGTGAGGTGGGAGTGAGAGATGACAAAGTCGGTGAAGTGCGTGGGCTGCTGGAGCGCCCGGAGCGCCTCGGTGGAGCCCTGAAAGCAGCCGAACAGGTACATGATGGAGCCTATGATCAGGAACTTGGCGGGAAGGTTTCGGCCGAACTCCTGCCACTTGCCGATCATGGTGCCGAAGAAGTTCTGGAGCACCGTCCAGACCGGGATGATCAGCATCATGGAGGAGACGATGGCGATGGTCTGGGCCCAGTCGGCGATGGGGGAGTAGAGATAGTGGTGGATCCCGACGAAGGGATAGAAGAAGGCGAGCGACCAGAAGCCGATCAGGGACAGCTTGTGGCTGTAGATCGGGTTGCGAACGCTTGCCGGAAGGAAATAGTAGATGAGCACGTAGCCGGCCGGCGTGATCCAGAGCCCGACCACGTAGTGGATGAAGAGGCCGTGCCATGCGGCATTGCTGATGCCCGGAATGTTGTAGGGGCCCAGCATCAGGAGGACCAGGTTGACGTCGGTCCAGATGAACGCGGCGATCAGGTACCAGAGGGAGACGTAGAGGGGCGTCTCCTTCCGGTTCTTGATGGTCATCAGGAACTGGACCGTCAGCTGGAGGATCGCCAGGAACACGACGATGACGTTAATCAGCGGGAACTCGCCCGCCTCCCATCCCCGGTTCCATCCGAGAGCCAGGAGGACCACGGCCAGGGCCAAGTTCAGGTTCCAGACCCAGACGAGGGGGTAGCTCCACTGCTCCTTCCAGAGCCTGACCCCGCAGAGGCGGGGGACGATGTAGTGAGAGAGGCCGACGAACAGGGTCGAGAACGCGCCCCAGATCACCCCGTTGACGTGAATGGGGCGGATGCGGCCGAAGGTGAGCCACGGGACGTTTCCGAGGAACTCCGGATAGTTAAACTTGGTGGAGAGGATGACCCCGATGGTGGGGAAAAAGAGCAGCCAGAAAAATCCCCAGCTCAGCCACTTTCGGATCAGATCCCGGTTGATCAGCTCGTCGTTGCGAACCTGTGCGTCCTCGGCCACTTGGAACTCCTCGGCAGCGGCGCAACGGCGCGTGCGACCGCGCGGTCAAAGAGATCGATATCAGGAGAAGCGGATCTCATGCGTGACCTCGAACCGCTGTCCCCGGTTGTTCGCGAGAACAATCCGGAGGGAGCCCTCGCTCCGGGCCCGCAGCTTGAACGTGATGAACGGGTCATCGCTGAGGGCGGACGTCATCGCGAATCGGCTCACGCGCTCGCCGCTGTAGTAGGCCTGCAGATCCTGGAGGTAGAAGGGTTCGGACTCCTGGATGAATTTCCCGTCCCGGTAGACGAGCCCGGTCCGGTTCGGGTGCCGGATCTTGAGTTGCACATCGATGATTTCGTCGGGGCGGACGCGACCGTACTTGACCAGCTGGGGGATTCGGATGACGGGCGGGTCAATCTCGGGGCCTCGGGGCCGGCCTGGGGGCGGCGCCGAGCCGGCACAGCCCCCCGCGCCCTCGGGGATATTGATGGGGCGGGTGCTGGTCCAGCGTCCGTGCTGATTGCAGTCGGCCGTCGCCATGACTACCGAGATGCCGTGGTCCAACCTGACTTGGAAGGACAAGTGCACCTGGCCGTTGGCAGGGGTGAATTGAAACTGGCCCTTCGAGGGGACCGGGTCCCGGTCGTTGACAAGATGCACGCTCGTGATGTAGTGGTCAGGCTCCATCGGATGGATCATCTCCACCACGACCGGGACCTTGGCCCCGTTGGCGGTGACGATCGGCAGCTGAAGGACAGGGAAATGGAGGCGCTCGAAGGGCGACAGGAGATCGGGATCATCGGTGCGGAGTTGCCTTGGGGAGCCCCCCCAGGCTCGGCGAATCCGCCCCTCCGCCCACAGCCCCACGGCCGCCGAGGCCACCCCCAGCATGCCACGCCTGGAAAGCCCCGACGGCCGTGAGGCCGAGAGATCTTTCATGATCGATTTTGGGCCGGCTCAGTGTCTGCCGGGGTCGAGTTTGGACCCCTTGTTCGACCAGTAGATGTAGGTCTCCAGGGCCTTCATGGCGTCAGAATCGGGATCGATCTTCACACCCTCGTTGGGCTTCTCGATGCACCAGTTGATCATGTCCCGGAGCGTCGCGAACTTGTTCATCTGCTCCTGGAACTTGGGGAACTCGTAGGGGTGGTTGTCGGACCCGAAAGGGTGGCACATGGCGCACGCCATCCCGGTCTTGGAGAGCGTGACGTTCAGCCGCTTCTCGGTGGCTCCATCCCCGTGGAAGAGCAGGTCACCGATCTTCACCTGCTCCATGAACACGTCCTCGAAGGCCTTGAGCTGCTCCGGCGTATGCTTCTCCTTGTGAGCCAGCGCCCGGTCGGTGCCCCCCGTCACGACCAGGAGGAGACCCAAGAAGACACCCAGCCCGGCCAGCGCGTATCGTGTACTCTTCATCACCGTTCCCCCCTTAGGCGTGAGGCCTGCCGGTGGTTACTTATAGGCGCCGTAGTACGGCCACTCGCGGTCGGCGATGCGCGGGCTCAGGACCTGGTTGATGTTGTCCGCGCACCCGGAGTCCCACGGGGCTTCGGCGATGATGTCCTTCCGCCACATCACATACTCGTTCTCCACCCTCTCGGCAGCTGTCACGGTCAGGCGAGACCAGCCGACCCCGTCGAAGGGGTCGCCCGGATCGACCCGTACCTTGCACTTCGTCAGCGCCGGCACCCCCTCGGGTGCATAGGGCCACGTCCAGGAGGTCGCGAGCATCCCGATCGAGCGCATCTTGCCGACCTCGTTGTAGAGCACCTGGTGGGTGTGGCCGTGGACGTTGGTGACGTTAGTAAAGGGTTTGACGACTTCGTGGACCTCCCGCCAATCCCGCACCCAGAAGTTCCAGGGCGGGTAGTACTCGTAGAGCGGGTTGTGGGTGAAGATCACCACGGGTTTATTCCTGGGCCAGGGGGCGAGGGTGCGGTTCAGCCACTCCAGCTGGTCCCGGCCCACACCGGCCCAGGCCCCTGCTACGCTCCCGTCCAGGGTCGCCATGTGGCCCATCCGCTCCTTCGGGGTCATCTTCTTGGCCGTCCAGTAGTCGGGACCGCGGCTCACCGTGTCCAGCCCCACGAAGCGCACTCCCTTGTGGTCGAAGGTCCAGTTGGACGGGCCAAAGAGCTTCGTCCACTTGGCTCCCATGTCCAGGTACCAGTCGTGCTCTCCGGGAATGAAGACTTTCCTGATCTTCACCTCCTTCAGGAGGTCAGCGCCGAGGTCCAGCTCCACCGGATCGCCGAGCTGAGCCAGGTCGCCGCCGTAGATCAAGAAATCGGCCGGCGGCGACATGGCCTGAACGTCCTTGAAGGCGCGCGTCACCTTATCGACGAAGCGGGTGTTAACGGTCTTGGGGTAGAGGTGGCTGTCGGAGACCCAGGCGAATCGGAAGGCCTCCGCGCCGTAGGCAAGGTCGAGGGTATTGATGAGCGGGAACCACCCGTACGTGGCCGCGCCAGCCGCAACGCCTGCCGTGAGAAGCGATTTGTGAAGGAAGGTGCGGCGGGTGATTCCCAGTGACGGGTCGGGGTGCTCGCCCGGCTGCTTCAGCTCCTTGTCCATCTCATGCCGCAGGCCCGCCATCTCAGCGGACGAGCCAATCTTCTTCCACCAGGCTGCCCGACTTTCTTCTCTCAGACACTCCAGTCGGTCGTGATCATCCATTTGCGATCCCCTCCTCTCAGAGTTGAACGCACCAAACGCGATCGACTACTTCTTCAGGTCCACGGTGATAGACCGCACCTCCTTTCCCTTGACGGTGACGGGCGACTCGACGAAGCCGGTATACTCCTGCCACGCCACGAGCGTGTACGAGCCGGGCGGGACATCCTTGAGGGCGAAGGCCCCGTCCTTCGCGGTCACGGCATAGTAGGGGTTCTCCACGACGTACACCCAGCCCAGCATCCAGCCGTGCGCATCGCACTCCACGCGCACGAGCCCAGGCCGCTTGAGCGGCTTCTTGATGCGCTGGCCCTGGTTCGGCATCGCCAGGTTGAAGACGGTGACCCTGTCGAGGAAGCCGTGGGTGTTGTGGAGCACGTTATCCGAGTTCACGATTTCAAGATCGCTCCCCACGGCAACGACCTGCACGTGGGGAACGAAGTCGCACTTCAGGTTCTCCAGCGCCGGGGTCTGGGCGGGCTTCGGCCATGCCTTGCCTTTCTCCACCTTCTTCAGGAACACGACGGCGTCCTGGACGGCCTTGTCCCGTGAGAGCAGGATCTGCTCCACCTCCCGCACGCCGCTCCCGCAGACCTCCCGGTCCTTGGTGGGGATGACTTTGCGGGGAGGCGGCGGGGGCCCCGTAAACACCACCTTCCCTTGGATCGTTGCCCCGTCAACCACCGTCGTCGCTTCGTAGCCGGAGGCCTGGGGAGCGAGAGGCAAGAGGACCGCGAGGACAATCGTCGCGGTGAGAATTCTGGCTGGTGGCATGCTCAAGGTCTCCTTGTCAGAGCTTGTCGTGAGCCCGAGAGCTGGTGGGGAGATCGAGCCTCTCGTCCCGGGAGTGGCAGACCAGGCACGACCGACCGCCGATCTCGGAGACGAGGGAGTAAGCCGCCCCGTGGGAGGCCCAGACAATGACGTCGTACCCCTGGTGCGTCACCATTTTAAACTTCGGGGAATCCGCCAGTCCGAGCTGCCGGTACTTCTCCAGCGGAATGACGAAGAGCGAGACGTCTTTGCCCTCTACCTGGTAGTGGAGGGCCGCCACGTCGAAATCCCAGAGGTGAGAGACGCGTCCCCCCAGGAAAGTGAGATCCTCCCGCGTGAGCTCGGGGAGGCTCACGTTGAAGTCCAGCCTCCGCTTGAACCACTGCTCCGCGGCCTTCGGGGTCACCCGCTGAACGTCGTGGGGCAAGATCCCCCGCGCCAGCTTCTGATGCTGCTCCACCGATGCTTCGGCAAGCCTGATGAGGGAGGGATTCGCTGAGGTCCAAACGCGCTGGAGGCCCACCCCGATCATCCCCCCCACCAGGAGGAGGGCGACCGCTCCGGCCGCGAGACCAAGGCGGGATCGACGTCTCCACCAGCGCTCTGCCGGCCGGTCGTCGGGGAGGGTGTCGAGAATGCGGGCGACCTGATCGCGAACCCTCTGCGGGACCGGGTCGGGACGCAGGGAAGCCATGTAGGTCTCCCGGAAGGTCCGCTCCAGCTCCGCGAGGCGGTGGCAATCGGGGCAGGAGGCGAGGTGACTCTCGAAAGCTGACCGCTGCTCCTTCGGAAGCTCGCCATCGAGGTATTGGAAAATCTTCGAACGGGCCACGTTACAGGCCATGCGCGCTCCTGGATTTCACCCACCCGGTGGGGGGTTCTTGGAGAGAAGATCGGAGGAGGTGTCTCCCCCGATAGAGGCGGGACATAACGGTGCCGATCGGCCTGTCGATCACCTCGGCGATCTGCTGGTAGGAGAGCCCTTCGATCTCCCTCAGTTCCACGACCTCCCGCAAAATGATGGGGAGGCGCCGGATGGCCTCTCTCACTTCCTCCAGGGTGAGACGACGGAGGAGGATCTCCTCCGGGTTCAAGGGAACAGGGTAGACCAGCACATCTCTTGCCAGATCATCTTCGGCCTTCCACTCCTCCTCTACCGGCCGAACACGGACTCGGCGATCTCGGTCGATACGGGCATTCTTCATGATCTTGAACAGCCACACCTTGAAACTCAGCTCCCGCTTGAACGAACTGAAGGCTCGAAACGCTCGGAGAAGCGTCTCCTGGAGGAGGTCCTCCGCGTCCGATTGAAAGCGAGCGAGGACTTGGGCGTAGTTATAGAGGGAGTCCAAATTGGTGCGAACGAGGTCCTGGAATTCAAGCTGGTCCATTACCCTCTAACCCTTACTACGCATCCCTCGGCGATTTATTCCGTTCCTCGGCCCAAAAAGGGTTACCAAATCTCAACCCGTGTTTCAAATTTGCTTTCTCACTTCTTGGGACCTGGAATCCGTGAAAAAGATTAAGGACTTGGTGGCCGACGGGAGTAATACTGTCCAGGGGCCAGGGAAACCGCTGGACGCGGTTAGGCGAGCACCATCTGGGTCCGGACCGTCATCGAGAACAGGCGGCCGGACTCGTCGGTGACCCGGGTCTACCAGACCATCGTCCGCTTTCCCCGGCGCAGGGAGAGGGCTTCCGCTCGGATCGTTCCGTCGCGCCCGGCCGCGAAGAAGTTTGCCTCCGACTCGAGGGTCGTCGTCCAGGTGCCCCGGGGGAAGATTGAGGACCGTCGCCGTCTTACGCGCCTCTCGCGACGGTGGGTAGGGCAGGTGCTTAGAGAGCTTGATTGACGATCAGCGTGAGATCGGGCCGACAATCGCGTACCCCGAGTTGCGGAGTTGCCTGTCGATGCCCTGCTGGTTTCGCCGGTCCACTCGACGCCGCTCCCATCCGTCGTTCTGGCGGCGCCGCCGACGCTCTCCTTGCCGCCGGTCCAGGAGCACCTGAACCTTTGGTTCTCCAGAGAATCGTCGTGTCCAGAGGTCCCAAAGGTGGGCTTGGTTCGCCGCCACGATGAACAGATATCGCGGCATCGCGGCCTGATCGGACGCGTCTGCGCTCACCGGACCCCCCAGCCCCTACCATCACACTAGGTTGCCGGGCGGCGAATGGTCAATCAGGTGAATCCTGCGTATGAGGGGAGGGAAATCCCTGAGGGAAGCGGGAATTCTCCTACGCTCTTGCAGACTTAAGAAGAGCCCTAGCCAGCCCTTGCACCGCTTGTATTGCTTCACGTCCATAGGGTTGGGGCAGTGAATCGGCGCGCGCTTTCAGAGATGGTGGCTACGCTCTACGCTCGCACTAGACGCCGTAGCGCTCGTCCATCCCCTCGAAGAACTGCCACCACATGCCGAGGGAGGTCCTCACCGCCGTGCGGACGCGCTGCTGGAGCTCGTCCGTCGTGGCGTGCCTGACGACGATGTGGTCGCCAACGTTCGAGTGCTCGGCGTCCGCCAGCTCGTGGATGTCCCAGAAGGCGACTCCCGCCTCGGAGAGGCCGTAGTGCTTCTGGAGCGCACGGGCGAAGGGGCCGAAGGCGCCCACCACCTGCCCCTCGGCGGCCAGGTTGATGGCGGCGACGCCCTCCAGGAAGGGCAGGATCTTGGTGGAGTATTCGAACCAGTGGATCAGCGCCGCCGTCGAAGGGAGGGGCTCGGCCGCCAGCACCTCCTCCCGCCCGAGGCCGACTCCCGCCGCGAAGTCGAGGAATAGCTCGGGATGGGCCTTGGAGCCCGAGAGTTTCCCCGTTTCCTCCTCGTACACGGACTCGGCGAGCTTCCTCCGCTCCTCTAGGTCCGGACAGCGCGAGTGGAGCGCGGAGACCGCCCGCGGGAACTCCACGACCTGAAGGAAGAACTGCCGGGCGAAGCCCTGGAGCCCTTGCCGCCCGAGGCGACCCTCCTGGATCTTGAACCAGAGGGGGTGGCCGCCGAAGCTCCGTCCCGCGCGCACCTCCGCCATCAGCGACTCGCCGAATTCCCGCGCCGTCAGCGCCATGACCACATCTCCTTTATTCGACCCGGACGACGGCGTCCTGCGGCAGCCGGGCGACGAGCTCCGCGAGCGCCCGCTCCAGGTACTCGCCGTCCTTGGACTCGAGCGTCACCTTGACCTTGTAGTCGGGGTTCGAGAACTCCGGATAGGACCCGAGCAGCAGGAGCGGATGGTTCTTCAGCAGCTCGTTCAGGAAATCGGCGAGGGTCCCCTCCCCGATGCGGACGAACACGCTGCGGAGATGGTACGGCTGCTCGCGGAAGCGCTCCTTGATGGCGTCGAACTTCTGGCGGAAGATCTCCGGCACCCCCGGGAAGATGTAGACGTTCCGGATGACGATCGCGGGGAAGATCAGGGAGTCCGCCGCCAGGAGCGCCGCCCCGTCGGGGACCTCGGCCATCTTCAGCCGGGCGGCGTTCAGGTTTCCCTTGTAGAAGCCCTCCAGGAGGGCCACGAGCCGCGGCTCGCGCGCCACCGGGACCCCCAGGGCCCGCGCGACGCCCTCGATGGTGACGTCGTCGTGGGTAGGGCCGACGCCGCCCGAGGTGAAGACGTAGTCGTAGGCGCGGGAGAACTGCGCCACCTCCTCGGCGATCGACTCCAGCTCATCGGGGATCACCGAGATCTTCCGCACCTCCACGCCGAGCGCGCGGAGCTCCCGGCAGAGGTACGCCGCGTTGGCGTCGTGGATCTTCCCCGACAGGATCTCGTTGCCGACCAGGACGATGCCCGCGCTCTTCGCCATGGGTATCCCGATTCTAGACAACGCGCGCGCCGAGCGCCACCTCTTTCCCCCGGGATGCCAGTTGGGCTAGAATGGCCCCACGATGAAGGAGGCAAACGCCCCGATTCAACTCAGCGGCTGGGCCTTGATCCTCGGCGCCTCCTCCGGCTTCGGCGAGGCCACGAGCCTCGCGCTCGCCCGCGCCGGCCTCAACATCTTCGGCGTGCACCTCGACCGGAAGGCCACGCTGCCGAACGTGGAGCGCATCGTGGCCGAGATCCGGGGCCTGGGTCGGGAGGCCCACTTCTACAACGTGAACGCGGCGGACCCGGAAAAGCGCGCCGAGGTCGCGGGGGAGATGCAGCGGATCCTCGAGGAGCGCGGCGAGCCGGGCCGGCTCCGGGTCCTCCTCCACTCGCTGGCCTTCGGGACCCTCAAGCTCTACGTCGCCGATCCGATCAAGGAGAGCGTCACCCAGGCCCAGATGGACATGACGCTCGACGTGATGGCCCACAGCCTCGTGTACTGGTGCCAGGAGGTCGTCGGGCGTGGGCTCATGGGCGAGGGCGGCCGGATCTACGCCATGACTTCCTCGGGCGGCACCCGGGTTCTGCCGTTCTACGGCCCCGTGTCGGCCGCCAAGGCCGCGCTGGAATCCCACGTCCGCCAGCTCGCGGCGGAGCTGGCGCCCCGGAAGATCACCGTCAACTCGATCCGCGCCGGCGTGACCGAGACGCCGTCCAGCCAGAAGATCCCCGGCTACGAGGAGATCAAGGCCATGGCGATCCGGCGCAACCCGTCGAAGCGGATGACGACCCCGCAGGACGTGGCGCGGGCCATCGTCGTCCTCTCCCATCCGGACACGTACTGGATCACGGGGAATGTGATCGGCGTGGATGGCGGCGAAGAAATCGTGGGATAGTGTCAACGTATGATGTAGTGGTCGTCGGCGGCGGGAATGCCGCGCTCTGCGCGGCCCTCGCCGCGCGCGAGCGCGGGGCGCGCGTCCTCCTCCTGGAGAAGGCCCCGGAAGCCCAGCGGGGCGGCAACTCCTTCTTCACCGCAGGCGGCTTTCGCTGCGCCCACGATGGCCTCGAGGACCTCCGGAAGGACGTGATCCCCGACCTCAGTGCCGGTGAGGCGGCCTCGGTGGACATTCCCCCCTACACCGAGGCGAACTTCTACGACGACCTGATGCGCATGACCGAGAGTCTGGCCGACCCGGACTTGGCCGATGTGCTGGTCGCCCAGTCGCGCCCCACCGTGGTCTGGATGAGGAGCCATGGCATCCGCTGGATCCTCATGCTGGCGCGCCAATCGTACAAGGTCGGCGACCAGCACCGGTTCTGGGGCGGGCTCGCCGTCGAAGCCGTGGGGGGCGGGCCGGGGCTCGTCCAGGTGCTCTACGAGCGGGCCGTCGCGCTCGGAATCGAGGTGCGCTACGAGACGAAGGCGACGCGCCTGGTCCTCGATGACCGCGGCGCCATCCGCGGCGTCGTCTGCCGCGGGCCCGAGGGCTTCACCGAGATCGCCGCGCGGGCCGTGGTCCTGGCGTGCGGCGGCTTCGAGGCCAACCCCGAGTGGCGGACGCGCTACCTCGGCAAGGACTGGGAGCTGGCGCGGGTGCGCGGCACGCGCCACAACACCGGCGACGGCATCCGCATGGCGCTCGAGATCGGCGCCCAGCCCTACGGCCACTGGTCCTCCTGCCACGCCGTGGCGTGGGATCTGAACGCCCCGCCCTTCGGGGACCGGAAGGTCGGCGACCTGTTCCAGAAGCATTCCTACCCGCTCGGCATCGTCGTCAACCTCCGCGGCGAGCGCTTCCTGGACGAGGGCGCCGATTACCGGAACTACACGTACGCCAAGTACGGCCGGGAGATCCTGAAGCAGCCCCAGCGCGCGGCCTTCCAGATCTTCGACCAGAAGGTCGTGGCGATCCTCCGCGAGGAGTACCGGATCCGTGAGGTCACCAAGGCCGAGGCAGGGACGATCGAGGAGCTGGCGCGGAAGCTGGAGATCGATCCGGAGGGGCTGGTGCGGACGGTCAGCGAGTTCAACGCTGCCGTCCAGCCGGGCGAGTTCAACCCCGCGATCCTCGACGGCAAGGGCACAAAGGGAATCGCGCCCCCCAAGTCCAACTGGGCCCTCCCCCTGGACTCCCCGCCCTTCGTCGGCTACGGCGTCACGTGCGGGATCACCTTCACCTTCGGCGGCCTCCGGATCACCACGCGGGCGGAGGTCCTGGACACGGAGGACCGCCCGATTGCGGGCCTGTACGCGGCCGGTGAACTGGTCGGCGGGCTCTTCTACCACAACTACCCCGGCGGGTCCGGCCTCATGGGCGGCGCCGTCTTCGGCAAGCTCGCCGGCGAATCCGCCGCCTCCCTCCGCTAGTGCGACTCCAACTTATCTTGCCGAACGTCTGGCGCCCGAGCGCCGGGGCGCCTGTCGCCGGCTTGCAGGCGGCGCCGTTCGTGCCGGGGGCAGGCGAGCGCCGGTCTTACCTGAGCACACGCGACGGAGTGGCGGTCGCGCCGCTGGCCGTGGAGCCCGACGGCGCTCTCCGGCTCGTCGTGACGACGCCGGAGCGGCTTCGGGATTACCTGCCGGGCGACCGACGCTGAGCCGCCCGGCCCACACGGAGGCCCCAATGTTCGACGCCCAAACCGTCGCCGCCGTCGCCCGCGCGCGGGCCGAGTACGAGGCGAAAGTGGCCGAGCTCCTCGGGGACGCCGGCTCGGCCCCCCTCGCCACGCAGTCCGGGCTTCCTCTGAAGCCGCTCTACACGCCGCTCGATGTCCCGACCCTCGACTACCTCGCCGAGATCGGCTTCCCCGGCAGCTCCCCGTTCACCCGGGGCGTGCACCCCGCCGGCTATCTCACCAAGGAGTGGACCCGCCGCCAGGTGGTGGGGCTCGGGACCGCCGAGGAGACGAACGCGCGCCTCCGGTATCTCTTCGCCCAGGGTCAGACCGGTTTCAGCGTCTGCGGCATGGGCTACCAGAGCTACGACTCCGACGACGAGCGAACCGTCGGGCACCTGGGCCGCGGCGGCGTCTGGATCGACACGCTGGCCGACATGGAGACGCTGCTGGACGGGATCGACATGGAGCGGATCACGCTGAACCAGATCGGCTCGTCCCTGCCGGTGTTCGCCATGATCCTCTCGGTCGCCCAGCAGCGCGGCATCCCCCTCCGCAACCTTCGGGGCACGATCCAGAACTGGGTGATCCCGGGCGGCGAAGGCCCGGAGCGCCGCGGCAACGGCTCCATCGACATCGTGGAGTTCTGCTCGCGGGGAATGCCGCTCTGGAACCACACGTCGATCTCCGTCCGGAACATCCGCGACCAGGGGTGCACCGCGCCCCAGGAGATGGCCTTCGGCCTCTACCAGGGCGCCTACGTGATCCGCTCGCTCCAGGCGCGGGGCCTCGGGCCGGACCAGGTGGCGCCGCGGATCTCGTTCTTCCTCTCGGCCGAGAGCGATTTCCTGGAGGAGGTCGCCAAGTTCCGCGCGATGCGCCGGATGTGGGCGACGCTGGCGCGGCGCCTCGGGGCCGCGGACCCCCAGTCGGGCCGGCTCCGCTTCCATGTCCAGACCTCGGCGCTGGCCCTGACCGCCCAGCAGCCGCTGGTGAACCTGGTCCGCTCGACGATCCACGCCCTGGCCGCCGCGCTCGGAGGCGCCCAGTCCATGTCCGTGAACTCCTTCGACGAGGCCCTCGCCATCCCGACCGAACTCTCCGCCACGCTCTCCCTCAGGACGCAGCAGGTCATCGCCTACGAGTCGGGGGTCTCGAAGGTCCTGGATCCTCTCGGCGGCTCCTACTGCGTCGAGGCGCTCACGGCTGAGCTCGAGCGGGCCGCCTGGCCGATCGTGGAAGAGCTGGAGCGCCTGGAGGACTGGGAAGCGTTTCAGAAGATCGAGCAGTGGGCCGACGACGAAGGATACCGCCGCCAGCAATCCATCGACCGGGGCGAGCGGATCGTGGTGGGGGTGAACGCGTTTCAGGAGGGGTCCGACGGCCTATCGCCGGAGGCGCTGCCGCTCTTCGAATACGATCCGGCCTGGCGGGATAAACAGATCCGGCGGCTTGCACGGGTCTGCGCGCGGCGCGACGTCCGGAAGGCCGAAGAGGCCACGCGACGGCTGGCCGACGCCTACCGGGTCAAGGAGAACCTGGTCCGGCCGATGATGGCGGCCGTCCAGGCCTACCTCTCGATCGGCGAGATCGCCCGCATCAGGCAGGAGGCGCTCGGCGAGCCGGCCTTCGCCGGCCCGCTCTACTTCGGCCGATGAGTCCAGGCCTCAAGATCCTGCTGGCGGCCGACACGGCGGGGCACACCACGGGGTACTACGTCGTGGCTCGCGGGTTGCGGGATGCAGGCTTCGAAGTCGTGCTCGGAGGCCACCTGGTCCCGCGCCGGATCGCCGAGGTCGCGGTGGAGGAGGACATCGACGCCATCGGCTACCGGATCATGGACGGCGCGCCGGAGATCCTGGTGCCGATGCTGATGGACGCGCTCAAGGCGCACGGCGCCGGAGGCGTCCCCGTCATCATCGGGGGAATCGTCCCCCCTCACCTCATCCCGCGCCTCAAGGAGCTCGGCGTGAGGGAAGTGTTCACGCCGGGGGCGCCCCTGCCCGCCATCGTCGAGTGGCTCCGGGAGCACTGCTCGGTCTAGCCCGGATCAGACCGAGAGCGCCATTGTCAGGCTTCGCTCTCCGAAAGCAGGGTGCTGACGTCTTGCGCGGCACTACGGCACGCTGACGCGGTCGCGGAGGCGACCCCCAGGCCCCTGCAGCGTGCGTTCGGCATCCCCGAACCTACTGCGCCGTCAACTCTTGCAGCAATGGACGCGCTTCGTCCTCCGTTATTTGTTTGACTACTACGGGATCACCCGCGAGCGGGAATGCCCACGAACGCTCTGGCCCGTATCCGGCAACCACGAAATACGTCTTTGCTTTTTCCGCATTCAGAACCAGGTTGCGACCGTGTAGTCGGAGGTTGTGCACGCCTGGTGGTATGGGGACGATCGTGTAGGTCAGCCTCGGTAGGCTCGCCAGCTGCTTGCCATTATCTATGATGTCCTGATTGCTCGGGATGAGCGTCCAGCCGCTTATGTTGAACACGTACAGCCTTGCCAGACCTTCGGCGATCTGAGGAGCGTTGGCCACAGAGGGTCGCCTCGGCGATACAGTTCCTTCCTGGCTGGCACATCCAACCAAGAGAGCGACACAAACGTAGGCGGCCCACGGTTTTCTCGTTGTCGATGCCATCAGCCCCCCTCCTATGCCGAACTATCATGCCTCGGCTCTCTGACAAACACTGCTAAACTCACAGTCCATCCGGATATCCAGCCCGCGGTATATCCGGGCTGGCAACGGTCATAGGCCCGCGCGCCTGGGCGACGAAGCACTGGGCGGCGACGAGGTGGATTGGAGCGAGTCGGGCGGGGCGAGGGTGCCTCAGCGGCTGGCGAAGACCGTGATGCGGCCGCCGCCATCGAAGGTCAGGACCTGATAGCGCGCCGCCGCCTGCCCCGGCGTCTCCATACCGGGCGCCCCGGGGGGCATGCCGGGGACGGCGATGCCCGCCACGCGCGGGCGCTCCCGCAACAGGCGATCGATGAGGTCGGCCGGCACGTGCCCTTCCACGACGTAGCCCTCGACCAGCGCCGTGTGGCAGGCCTGGAGCTGCGCGGGCACGCCGTACCGCTGTTTGATCGGCGTGACGTCCTGGACGTTCTCTTCCTTGACCGGATAGCCACTGGCGCGTAGGTGTCCCACCCACTGTGCGCAGCAGCCTCAGGTCGGCTCCTTGTACACCGTCACGGTGGCTTTGCCGGCGCCGGCGGGCGGCGCGGCGAGCAGGAGGCCCAGGCCGCCTGCGAGGAATGCTCTCCGGTGCATGCGACGAGCATACACCATCTCAGGTCCGCGCGCCCGGGCCGGGCCGCGGCCACCCCGGGAGACTGTCGCGCAGGAGTCCGCCGAAGATTTTCGCCCCGAGCCTGAAGGCCTCCTCCAGGACGGCGGCTGCGCCGGGAATGGCAGGGTGGGCTTCCCACCAGCTCCGCAGGTGCTCTTCCGACCGGAAGAAGTTGAGGGTGAGTCAGAGCGAGTCGAACGCCTTGTCCCGAAGGTCTCCGCGCTCCCCCACCCACACCATGACGCCCGGGCTTCCCACCGGCCCGTCCGGATGCGCGGTGATCTCCAACGGCTCCCGGCAGTGATGGCAGTGCGAGCGAATCACCACAGGTTCTCCCAGCAGCGCCGGCACACCGAGCGCGTCGATGGCGCACACCGCGTATCGTCGGCGGCCGCCGGTCAGGAGCACCGCAAACGCCGTCGGCACCCCGGAGAATGGGTAGGCCAGCACCACCTGTCCGTCCCGGGCCAGGACGAGATCCTTCTCCTCCAGCCGGGCCACGGCGGCGGAGACCTCGGCGAAGCCATGTCCCGGCAGATGCTCCGCGACGGCCTCGATGCGCAACGGCCCTTCGACAGCGACGAAGCGTTTCAAGATGCACTCGAGGACCGTCCAGGCAAACGGATCCAGCGTCCTGCGGTCCTGCCATTTGGCGATGAACTGGGCGTCAAGCAGCGCCTCGGCCGGTTTCAGCTCGAATGCCCGGCTCACGGCGCCCTCCGCCACCAGACCTCGCCGTCCTTGACCGTGAGAAACGGGGCGAGGCGCCGGCGACCGGCGAGGGCGTGACCGTCGGCGTCCTCGAAGTCGAAGGCGCCCTCCTCGAGATCGAACACCGCCACGTCGGCGACGGCGCCGGGCCTCAGGGTCCCCAGCTCCCCCTCCCTGCCGATGGCGCGCGCGGGCGTCGTCGTTGCCGCCCGAACCACCTCTTCGAGCGGCATTCCCAGGTTCAGGAACTTGGAGAGCGTCGTCGGAAGGTCCTTGACGATCCGGGCGGCGCCCCGGGTCGTCAGGTCGGAGGAGATCGTGTCGGGGAAAAAGCCCTGCTCGACGGCGGCGCGGGCCACGGGGAAGCTCACGTGGCTCCGGCCGTGGGCCACGTCGAAGAGGATACCGCGCCCGCGAGCCTCCCGCGCCTGGGGCTTGACCTTCCCGCGCGCGTCCAGGATGCCGTCGCCGCGCCCGTGGAGGAAGTGGCTGACGATGTCGCCGGGGCGAAGCAGCGCCAGGAGGTCCTCGAGCGGGGCCGCGGGGTTGGTCACGTGGACCATCACGCGAAGCCCACCGGCCGCTTCGGCCGCCCGGATCGCGCGCCTGAGCGGCTCGAGCCCGGCATCGCCCACGACCTCCTTCTGCTGGCGCACCTTGATGCCCAGGATCAGGTCCCGGTGCTCCCGCGCCACGCGGGCGGCCGCGTTAGTGTCGGCGTACGCCAGATGGTTGAGCTCGCCGACATCCAGGTAGGTCAGCCCGACGGCCGAAATGTTGAGGAAGGCCAGGATCCGAACGCGGGAGCGGCTCAGGATGAACTCGCGCATCCCTTCGAAGGTCCCGGCGCCCGCGCTCCCCCCGTCGATGAAGGTGGTGACGCCCGTCGACGCGCAGATCGCGTCGGTGCGGACGCCGAGGTCGGAGGCGCCGACGAAGCAGTGAGCGTGCTGGTCGATGAGGCCGGGGACGACGAGCCTGCCGCCGACGTCGATGACCTCGTGGCCCTCCCGCGGAAGGCTGCTCCCGAGAGCGGCGACTCGGCCATCCCGGAGCGCCACGTCCAGCCGCTGACTGAGACCCTGGGCAGGGTCCAGAACTTCCCCGCCGGCGAGGAGGAGGGCGGACGGCATCAATCGCCGGGAACAGGCGAGCCGGCCGGAGTCAGCCGCACGCGCCTGAAGAGCGGAACGAGAACGATGACCGCCGCGAACAGCGCCGTCAGCAGCCAGAAGTCGTCCATGAACGCGAGCACCGTGGCCTGCTCCACCGTGGAGCGGTAGAGCGTGCCCAGCGCCTGGTTCCGCGCGGTGTAGGGATCCGCCCCCTGCAGGAAGAAGGTCCGCGTCAGCTCCTGGAGCCGATCGGCGGTCTGGGGGCTCCAGATGTTCACGTGGCTCACAAGGTCGGCCTGGTGGACCTGGCTCCGGCGCGCCAGGAACGTGGCCGCCAGGGCGATCCCCGCGCTGCCGCCGAAATTGCGGACCACGTTGAAGAGCGTCGTGGCGTTGCCGAGACGCTCGCGGGGGATGTTGGCCATCGTCATCGTGGTCAGCGGCACGAAGATGAAGCCGATCCCTAGCCCCTGGATCAGCCGCGGCAGCGCCAGGTCCCAGTAGCCCACGGAGAGGTTCAGCGTCCCCATCATGGAGAGCGCCACGGCGTTGACGACGCACCCGAGGCCCAGGAGGAGGCGCTGATCCATCCGGGTGACGAGGCGGCCGGCCAGGAGGAGGGAGAACATGTTCCCCACCCCGCCCGGAGCCAGCGCGAGCCCGGCGCCCAGGGCGTCGTAGCCGAGGACCTTCTGCATGTAGAGGGTCTGGAGCAGCATCGAGGAGAAGAGCCCGAACATCACCATCGCCACGATCAGCGTTCCGGGGGCGAAGTTCCGATCCCGGAACACCCCGAGGTCCACGACCGGCTCGTCGGCGGTGAGCTGGCGGAGGAGGAACAGCACGACCGCGGTGCCCCCCACCACGGCCAGCGTGACGATCAGGGTCGAGTCGAACCAGTCCTCGCGCTCGCCGCGGTCGAGGAACAGCTGGAGGCTCCCGAAGCCCAGCACCATCAGCAGGAGCCCGAGGACGTCGATCCGTCGAGCGCGCTTGAGGTACGGCGGATCGAAGAGGAACGCGCTGGCCATGAAGAAGCCCGCGATCCCCACCGGGAGGTTGATGTAGAAGATCCACGGCCACGACCAGTTGTCGGTGATCCACCCTCCGAGCGTGGGCCCGATGATCGGCGCGAACATGATCCCCACGCCCCAGATCGCCATGGCCATCCCGCGCTGCTCCAGCGGAAAGATCTCCCACATGATGGCCTGGGACATCGGCAGGAGCGGGCCGCCGCCGATCCCCTGGAGGATCCGCGCCAGGATCAGGAGCGTCAGGTTCGGCGCGATGCCCGAGAGGAAGGAGCTGACGGTGAAGAGCGTCACCGAGATCAGGAAGAAGCGCTTCCGGCCGAGGAGCCCTGCCAGCCACCCGGTGGCGGGCAGCACGATGGCGTTGGCGGCCAGGTAGGACGTCAGGACCCAGGTGATCTCCTCGACGCTGGCCGACATGCTCCCCTGCATGTGGGTGATCGCCACGTTGGTGACGCTGGTGTCGAGGATCTGCATGAAGGTGACCAGCATCACCGACAGGGTGATCAGGGCCTTGCGGGAGGTCGGCAGCGCGAGGTCGGTCTCCGGCCCGGCCGTGAGGGGATCGCGCGCCATCGGCTAGTGAACGGAGCGCCGGGGGTGGCGCGGGCGTGGCCCCCGGAGCGGCCCGGCGGAGTGGGTCCCCTTCAGCCTCCTCCCACAGTTCGACGAACTGGGGGAGGGGGTGAACGGGTGACGGAGCCCGGCCGCGGCGTGGGGCAAGCCGGCGCCACCCCCGGCGCTCGGGCGGCAGACGTTAGGCAAGGCAAGTTGGAGTGGCACTAACAGCTAACGGACGCGGATCGTCACGTGCGCCGACATCCCCGCCCTGAGCGTGTGGGGATTGTTGGTCCGGTGGTCGAGCAGGATCTTGACCGGGACGCGCTGGACGACCTTGACCCAGTTCGCCGTCGCGTTCTCGGGAGGCAGGAGCGAGAAGCGGGAGCCCGTCCCGGCGCTGATCGACTCCACCGTGCCGGGGAAGATCTCGCCGGGGAGACCGTCCACCGCCACGGTAACCTGCATCCCCGGCCGCACGCGCGCCAGCTGGGTCTCTTTGAAGTTGGC
>JACPSW010000017.1 GCA_016193045.1 Candidatus Rokuibacteriota bacterium
ACCCCGCCGGCGCCCTGCCCGGCCAGCGCCTCGAGTCCGTGGCGGACCTGCTGCTGGAGATCCAGCGGGCCTGGGACGTGGATTCGCCGCACTTCAGCCCCGTCCGCGAGCGCGAGCTGCGCCGTCAGATCGGCGACTACACCCTCTTCATGACCGGGCTCTTCCGGGAGCGCGTCGAGCATCTCTCCGCCACCGGCTACTACATCCGCGAGGGGCGGCGCTCGTACCGCTTCGTCTTCGAGCACGACCGGGCGGACGCCCGGCCCGAGGCGCGGCTCTTCCGGGCCCTCGCGGACCGCTTCGAGGGATACGCCTCCGCGCTCACCTACATGCGGAAGGTGTACTTCCGGCCGGAGCACGGCACGCCCGACCTGCCCTTCTTCCGCCGGCTCGTCACCGAATGGTAGCCCCGCCCGCCGAGAACGAGGCCGTCCTCGCGTGTCTCGCGGCGCTCGAGGCGGCCCTCGCCAGCGGCGCGCCGCCCGACACGCTCGGGGACGTCCCGCCCCGGACGCTCGAGGCCGCGCTCGATGCGCTGGCCAAGCAGCGCGGCGCCGCGGCGCTGCCGCTCGTGTCGGCCGTGGCGGAGGGCGCGCGGACCAAAGGCGCGCGGAAGGCCGCGCGCCGCGTCCTCTACCGCCTCGAGCAGGCGGGCGTGACGCTCCCCCGCGCCGCGCCGAAGCCGCTGGTCGAGCGCCGGCCGGAGCAGGCGCTGCGCGCCTGGGTGTCAGCCGTGGACGGGAGCGGCTCGCGCGCGATCTGGATCCTCTTCGAGGGCCCCTTCGGCGGCTGGGCGCTCTGCGCCCTGATCGTCAACGACCAGGCCGGCGTCCTGGAGGCCGCGGGGGGCGCCATCTCCAAGAAGCGGCTCGAGGGCGAGCTCCGCTCGCTCCGCGAGAGCCAGAAGCTGCCCTGGGTCGAGAGTCCCCCGGCGCGCGCCACGGCGCTCGTCGCCGCGGCGCTGGCGCTCCACGCCCGGCTCGGCACCGAGCCGCCCCCCGAGTTTTCCCGCTGGCGCGGCTTCTTCGCCGAGGTCCCCACGCCCGCCGAGCCCGAGCCGCCGCCGCTCGACGACCCCACGCTGCTCGACCACTCGCGGGAGCTCCTCGAGCTGCCCGAGCTGGCGAGCTGGTTCCTGGATCCCGGCGACCTCCACAGCGCGGCCCTCGAGCTGCTCCAGGCCCGGGAGAGCCGCCTCGTGCTCTCCGACCAGCAGAAGGCTGAGCGCGAGGCCGCCATCGTCGAGCGGGTCGTGGACGCGGCCTTCACCTCCGAGGGGCGGCGCCTCTGGGCGCGGCGGCTCATGGAGATGGCGTGGATCTTCGACGCCACCGGCCGGGAGCGCGAGGGGCGCCTGGCCCGGGCCACCGCCGGCGCGCTCCTGGACGACGCGCGCGCGCCGCGCCACCTGCCTTTCGCGCGGGGGCTGGCCGAGCGCGGCCTGGCCTACGCCTCGGAGGTCGCGCTGGGGCGCGTCGGCGCCGCCCAGGTCAGCCGCGCGCCTCACCACTCGTGATCACCGACGTTCCCGGCATCTGCGTCGGCCACGCGACAGACCCGGTGGGCCTGACCGGCTGCACCGTCGTGCTCACCGACCGGCCGGCCGTGGGCGGCGTGGAGCTCCGCGGCTGGGCCACGGCCGTCCACGGCCTGGACTTCCTCGACCCCCGCCACCTGGTCCCCACCCTCGATGGCGTCCTCCTCACCGGCGGCAGCGCCTTCGGCCTCGAGGCGGTCTTCGGGGTGATGCAGTATCTCGAGGAGCGCGGCATCGGCTTCAGGGCCGGCCCCGCGGTGGTCCCGCACGTGGCGGGCGCCGTCCTCTTCGACCTCGCCGTCGGCGATCCCCGGGCCCGCCCCACCCGCGCCCTCGGGTATCAGGCGGCGCAGGCGGCCGGGCCCGGGCCCGTGGCGGAGGGCAACGTGGGGGCCGGGACGGGCGCCACCGTGGGGAAGCTCTTCGGGCTGCCCCGGGCGATGAAGGGGGGGATCGGCAGCGCCAGCGCCAGGCTCGGCGAAGTGGTCGTGGGCGCCCTGGTCGCCGTCAACGCCCTGGGGGACGTCCGCGATCCTGAAACCGGTTCGCTCCTGGCGGGCGCCCGCGACCGGCCGGACGGCCGCACCCTGGTGGACACGGCCGAGGCCCTCGCCCGGGGGACCGCCCCCCCGAGCTTCGCCCCCCAGCACACGACGATCGGGGTGGTGGCGACCAACGCCCGCCTCGGCAAGCCCGAGGCCGCCAAGGTGGCCCAGCTCGGGATGCTCGGCTTCGCCCGGGCCCTCTCCCCGCCCCATACGGCGGTGGACGGGGACGCCCTCTTCTGCCTCTCCGTGGGGGGCGCCCCCGCCGACCTCACCCCCCTGGGGCTCCTCGCGGCCGAGGCCGTGGCCGGCGCCATCGCCCGCGCCGTCCGGGCCGCGGCCTCGCTGCCGGGCCTCCCGGCGGCCCGGGACCGCTGAAATTTTCGCTTGCCCAGCCTCCCCCAGTTGGGCTAGGTTGGGGAAGCGTCCGCGGACAGCTACCGTTCGCGATGTGAACTCAGCAGCCGCCATTTTTTGAGGGAGAGAGCCGTGCGTTCACGTTCAAGCGGGCTGGCCCAGTGGGTGCTGTTCGTCGTTCTCGCTCTCGGGCTCGGAGGCTGCGCCGGCCTCAGCGGCATCCTCAACGACGCCCCTACCGCCGGCCTCCTCGAATCGCCCCCGCCGGCCCCCGCCGTCGCCGCGGAGGCGGAGACTCCCACCGCCGAGCGCGCCGGCCCCGATCTGAGCGTGGTCGCCCTGGGCCTGGACGCCGACGAGACGCGCATCGAGGTCGGCTGGCCGGCGGACGGGGACTCGGCCTATTTGATGGACGCCTTCCAGTTCGCCCTGGCGGCCCAGGCCGACGTCTCCACGGACCTCGCCCAGCAGCGCGGGGGCCCGCCCCCGGACATCGTGATCGAGGAGTACGATCCCTGGGAGCCGTTCAACGAGGCGATGTTCGAGTTCAACCGCTGGCTCGACCGCTGGATCTTGAAGCCCGTGGCCAAGGGCTACAACACGGTCATGCCCGACCTCTTCCAGCAGATGATCGGCAACGGCTTCGACAACATCCGCGTCGTCCCGCGCTTCGTCAACTGCCTGCTCCAGGGCAAGCTCGTCGGCGCCGGCAGCGAGCTCGGGCGCCTGGTCATCAACAGCACCCTGGGCATCGCGGGCATGTTCGACCCCGCCAAGCAGGAGTTCGGCATCCAGAAGTGCAACGAGGACACCGGCCAGACGCTCGGCGTCTGGGGATTCGGGCCCGGCCCGTACCTGATGCTGCCGTTCCTGCCGCCGCTGACCGTGCGCGACGCCATCGGCTACGTCGCCGACGGGGCGATGGATCCCCTCGTCTACTTCACGCCCTTCATCTGGACGCGCCTGGGGATGAAGGCCGGGGACACCGTCAACGACCGCTCGCTGAACCTCGAGCTCTACCAGGGCTTCGAGGAGACGACCGTCGAGTTCTACAGCGCCCTCCGGAACGCCTACCTCCAGCGGCGCCTGAAGCTGATCAAGGAGTAGCGCCGCCCGCCGCGGGCGCGCCCGTCCAGGGCGCGGGACTCGATCGAGCCCCGCGCCCTTCGTGTTTTCAGGGCAGCCGGATCGCGTGATGATCCCCGACGGGATTGCCCGGAACGTCCGCGAGCCTGGCGGGCAGCGCCGTGGGCTGAAGCTGGGGGCGCGGGCGGTAGAACTTCATATCCTGGACGCTATAGAGGTAGCTCGGGTTGAGGAGCGTGAACGAATCGCTCAAATCTCCCGGCAAAGGGGTTGCCGGAGCGGCTCCCGCCAAGGAAATCAAGAAGGAGTTCTGGCCGGCCCCGACGACCATGGCCGTGTCCTGGGTGACGGGTCCCACGAAATACCCCGACTCCGCGATCGCAGGGAGCCGGAGGAGGACTCGGGCGCTTGGGGTCGCCGGATCCCAGACGAGAACCGATTCGTCGAGACCGGACGATCGCGACACAAGAAGCGCCACGCGCTCGCCTCCCGGCGGGGCTGGACGCGAGCGCCGGGCATCCTGGAGGTGAGCGGGCCCGCGCGTGACCACTCCGGTGGAACTGGTCACGCTGACGGCGCGACAGAAAAAGCTCAGAGTGGCGTCGGCCCCGCAGTCATAGGTGAATTCGTCCGCGCGCCGCAGGGCGCCCAGTTGAAAGTCGAACACCCCCGATAGGGCCAACTCGTCCTCGAGCCACCCGGTCACGCCGATCGCGAGCGCTCCCGCTCGGGTCTCCAGCTCCGCATCCACCGCTGTCGGCCGGCTCGGATCCACCGGGCCAAAGCGGCTCCGATTCCACGGAATCTCCTGCACGCTGGGGGTCGGGCCGCCCAGGAACTCCAGCGATCCGTGGACGTATACGTCCGGAAGGGCATCCGAGACATCCTGCACGGTCAGGGTGATGACCGGATCCGCCGTCGAGGCGACGACCGCGCGCGCCTTGAGATCCACGACGGCCCACAACAGGGGGCTCACCTGAGAGGGGAACGAGGGGGCGAACGACACCTGGGAAATGACCTCGCGCGCTCCTTGCTGATTCACGCCGAAGTACGGCAGGGCGGTCCCCGGGCTCTGGGGGGAGGTCAGGTACACGACGACCACTGCCAGGATGCGCCCGGACACGTCGGCCGCCACCTCTTGCAAGTACCACACATACGGCCGGTCCACCGTCCCGAAGCTGCCGCTGCGCTCCACATCGAGCGTGACGGGGAAGCTTCCACTGAAGTGGACGTCGTCCTCTACGGCCGTCTCCAGCGTGAGGGTTCCCAGCTCCTCCCCGGCGAACTCATAGGTCCCGTCCTGCGGACGAAAGGGGAAGCGCGGCACCCACTGGAACAGGTTCCGGTGAGGGTCGATTCTCGCCAGCCGCTGACGGTACTGGATCGTTTGGGAGAAGTTGACGGTCGTCCCGAGCGGCATCCCGAAGGGAAAGTCCACCGCATCGATCTCCCGGATCTGAACCTCCGGCCCGTCGGGCGTGGTCACCGTCTTCACCTCGACCGACCCCGACACGCGCTGGACTTCATAGAGGACCACGCGATTCAGATTCGGCTGATTCGGATCCGGCAGCCCGAAGGGCGTCTGGGCCACGAGGAGGTTGTCGCCGTCCCCCCATCGAACCTCCTCGAACCCGGCCGCGGTCAGTCCCGGGAGGAAGAACACCCCTCGGGGGGTCCGAAGTTTCCAGCGGGTGCCGTCGGAGAACACCTCCTCCACCCGCACGCCTCCGAGGGCCTTGGCGACCACGGCGCCAGGGAACGCCCCCTCTTGTTTCTCCAGTCCCAGCGTCCCCTCGTACACGGCCATGAATCGCTCGGCATTCTCAGGAACCCGGAACCGCGCGGACTCAACCGGTGCGCCGCTCTCCACCGTCACAGTGAGATCCTGATCCAGCGCCGCGGCCGGGTCGCGCTTGCCGGCCGGGTCGGCCGGATCATCGGCGTACAGGGTGAGGGTCCCACCTAGCAGCGCGTCCGGGGACGCGTTGGCCCCGCTCACTCGAACCACCGATGGATCACTCGGGTCCGCGGGCACCAGGTCCACGTCGAGCCTTCCGCGAAAGAAGTAATCCAGGAGGCCCTCGGAGTACGCGATGGCTCTCGGGAGCAGGAGTGTGGCGTAATCGGCGTTGACGATGTCATCGAGCTGGAGCGAGAGCCGGAGTTGGTCCGGCGGGATGTCCGACCACAGGTACCCGAGCCGTGCGAAGTTATCGACCTTCTGTCCGCTGCCCTCCTTCGTGATGTAAAGCCCCACATCGACCTTATTGTCCTCGGCGGTGAAGGCTCGCACGGAGAGGGCCTGCGCGACCACAGCGTGCAAGTTGGTCTCGCTCTCCCGGGGGTAAGGGAAGAACTTCGGATCGTTCTGGGAGAAGGATTCAGTCAAGATGGTGTACTGGCTGGCAAAGTTCGCATTCGTGTACTCCGCCAACCCCTGGTCCGTCTCCTTCGAGGGGACGGCGCCCGTGTACAGGTCCGTGTCCCAGAATCGGGTGACCAGCTGCCGGGAGAAGCTGATGGGGAACTCGCCTGCCTTCGCGGCCGCCGCGTCCACGAGCTGCGGGTTGCGCCGCACGAACCGTTCGAACCCATTCTCCGTCCAGCGCCCGAACCCGGCGAGGGGGTTGAGGTGCTGGAGGTGGGACTGAAAGTCGTCGCGCACGTGAGCCGGCACAGCCAGATCCTGGACGAGGTGCATCACGTGGCCCAGCGTCTCGAACGTGCGGGCCAGGGCCGCTTCGCGCTCGGCGGACGTCGGCAGGATCAGAGCGTCAAGGTAGGCGCTTCTGGCCGCATCCCAGTCGAAGGGATTGCCGGCGCCCGGCCCTCGCTCCTGGGGTGACGTGAACCGGGTGCCCCAGAGGACGCTGGAGAAGGTTTGGTCGAACTCGGTCGCGCTGCAGGCGCCCTGAATGAAAGGCGGCAGGTCTGTGACCCCCGAACTGCTGAACGGCCGCAGGGGATTGTGGAAGTGAT
>JACPSW010000036.1 GCA_016193045.1 Candidatus Rokuibacteriota bacterium
CATCATCGGGGGCTCCATGGAGACGGGCTCGGCCCTCCTGGTCGGCACGGCGCGCGCGATGGCGGAGACGTGGGGCTCCACCGCTCACGGCGCCGGGCGGACGATGTCGCGGGCCCAGGCCAAGCGCCGCGTGTGGGGGGAAACTCTCTTGAAGGAGATGGAGGCGCGCGGCATCATCGTTCGCGCGGCGTCCAAGTCGGGAGTCGCCGAGGAGGCCGGCTTCGCGTACAAGGACCTGGCGGCGGTGGTGGACGTCCTCCACCGGCTGGATATCTCGCGCAGGGTTGCGTCGCTGACGCCCATCGGTAACATCAAAGGGTAGCGCCGCAGCGGCTCGGTTCTCGGCCTGGCGCGGAAAGGGTAGGGGGACAATGGGCTGGCTCGAGTTCGTTCTTCTGGCGGTGGGTTTGATCGCCCTGTTCGTCCTCTGGGACGTGATCTTCTGCGGGGGGAAGCGCTGCAAGGGGCTCATCGACCGGATGTGACTGTCGCCGACGTCATGGTCCGGTCAGTGGTGACGGCCACGCCGGACACCCTCGTGGGCGGGGCCCGGCGCCTGTTGAAGCAGGCGCGGGCCCGGCACCTTCCGGTGCTGGACGGGCCGCTCCTCGTCGGGATCGTCTCCGACCGCGATCTTCGCTCGGCGCCGAGCGAGGCCGTTCCCCTCCGGGAGGTCATGCAGCGCCCCGTCTTCGTCCTCTCTGCCGACACGTCCCTCCGCCGGGCCGCCCGCCTCTTTCGCGAGCGCCGCTTCGGCGCGATGCCGGTCGTCGAAGGGCGCGAGCTCGTCGGCATCGTCTCGGTCGTGGACGTCCTGAAGGTCGTGGGCGAGTAGACCGGCGGGGCGCCCCTGCCCCACAAGGGCGGAGGGCGCCCCACACGCGTAGATTTCGGAGGCCTTTTCGGCCTTCAACCCCTCGATTTTTTGAGGCTTCATCACCTCTCGGCAGTGGCACCCGGCTTGCACCCTTTCGACAGGTGGTAGTTCGTTTGGTTCGCACATATTTCGGTGAAAGGAGAGGACGGCGATGAAGCGGTTGCTCGTAGTGGCACTCAGTCTGGGCTTGATGAGCGTGACCTTCCCGGATGCGGGTTGGACTCAGGCCCCGACGGCGAAATGTCCCCCTGAGCTGGCTCAGGCCCAGGCGGCGGTGCAGAAGGCGCAGCAGGCGCTGAAGCAGCAGCAGGCGCGAGCCAAGCGCGCGCAGGCTGCCGCTAAGTCTCAAGAGGTCCAGGCCCCTCGCGGTCAGGAAGTGCAAGCGCCTCGTGGTCAGGAGGTCCAGGCCCCTCGTGGTCAGGAAGTGCAAGCGCCTCGTGGTCAGGAGGTCCAGGCGCCTCGTGGTCAGGAAGTCCAGGCGCCCCGCGCCCAGGAGATCCAGGCCCCGAAGGTCACGAAGGCCCGCGCCCTCGTCCAGCAGGCCCACCAGGCGTGCACGAAGGGCGACATGACCCTCTCGGCCCAGAAGGCCAAGGAAGCCCTCGAGCTGCTGAAGTAAGGACGGCGGAGACGACCGGGCGAGGATGGGGAGATGGCGACGACGACGCGTTCGCTGGCCCTCTCCCCGTTCCTCACCGGCGATCCCATCCGTCTCGAGCCCCCCGTCGGATCGCTGGAAGACCTGCTGGCGGCGCTGGGATTGGAAGGCCTCGAGAGGGCCGGCCTCCTTCCCCTCGCTCCCCGCGTCGCGCTGCTTCACGCCCTGACGGGCGGGACGGGAAGCGCGACGCTCCGCTGGGTTCACCTGACTCATGCCCCCATTCTGGTCGCCGGCGCGGGGCCCGTGGAGACGGTGGTGGTGCTGACGGCGCCCGTGCGCCAGAGCGGCAGCGCCCTCCGCCTGGTCTCCCATCTCCGAGCGTGCCTGCGCGACCCCACCGTCGTGGAACGGGCCCGGTCGGCGACCACCCGCGAGGGGCTGGTGAAGATCCTGGCGATCGTCGAGGAGAGGGCCGGTGAAAGCCCGCTGTCGGGCGAAGAGGTCCTGTCCCTCTTGAGCTCCGGGACGGCCGGGTTGGCGGCAGCGGAAGCCGAGCGCCGGCTCGAGCAGGGCGGCCTCAACCGGATCGAGCGCGTCCGCCGCCGCCCGCTCGCCCTGCGTTTCCTCGAGCAATTCTGGAGCTTCTTCGCGCTGCTCCTCTGGGTGGGCGGGGGGTTCGCGCTCCTCGCCGGAATGCCCGAGCTGGGCTGGGCCATCTTCGCCGTCATCATCGTCAACGGCGTCTTCAGCTTCTTCCAGGAGTACCGGGCCGAGCGCGCCGTGGAAGCGCTCCAGGAACTGCTCCCCCAGGAAGTCACCGTGCTCCGCGACGGCCGCGAGACACGCCTGCCCGCTCCCCTCCTCGTCCCGGGGGATCTCGTGCGCCTCGACGAGGGCGATCAGGTGCCCGCCGACGGGCAGCTCCTCTCGGCGGAGGGGCTCCGGGCGGACCAGAGCGCGCTGACGGGCGAGTCCCACCCGGTCTTCAAGCTCCCCGCCGTGGCCAACGAGCGCGAGAGCGTCCCCTTCGTGGAGCGGCACGAGCTGCTCTTCGCGGGCACCGCCGTCGCGGCGGGGATGGGCACTGCGGTGGTCTTCGCCACCGGGATGGCTACTGAGATCGGCGGCATCGCCCGTCTCACCCAGGCCGTGGCCGAGGAGCCCAGCCCCCTCCAGCGGGAGATGGTGCGCGTGACCCGGATCGTGACGGTCCTGGCGGTCTCCTTCGGCGTCGGCTTCTTCGTCCTCGGCGTGCTGACCGGCGTCCTGCCCCTCGCCGAGGGGTTCCTCTTCGCGCTCGGCATCATCGTGGCCAACGTCCCCGAGGGGCTGCTTCCCACCCTCACGCTGGCGCTGGCGCTGGGAGTCCAGCGCATGGCACGCCAGCGAAGCCTGATGAAGCGCCTGTCGGCGGTGGAGACGCTCGGCGCGACCACCGTGATCTGTACCGACAAGACCGGGACGCTCACCCAGAACCGGATGGCGGCGCGGTCCGTGTGGGTCGCGGGTCGGCTGCTGGATGTTCCCACGCTGTCCGGCGAGGAGCCGGAAGTCGGGGAGCTCTTCGAGGCCGCGGCGCTGGCGTCTCAGGCGACCCTCGACCACGGCGACCCGACCGAAGTGGCGATCCTGGCCGCGGCCGTGAAGGCCGGCGTGGATCCCGAGAAGGTCCGACGGGCGCACGACCTCCTGGCCCCGTACCCCTTCGACTCGTTCCGCAAGCGGATGTCCCTCGTGCGCGCCGCGGGCGACGGGGCCACCGCCTACGTGAAGGGCGCTCCCAAGGAGACGCTGGCGCTGTGCGCCACGATCCGGTGGGAGGGCCGCGCGGTCGCGCTGACCGAGGACATTCGCCGGACGGTCCTGGCGGACCACGACCGGCTGGCGAGGGGCGGGCTGCGCATCCTCGCCGTGGCGGTGCGCCGCTTGTCGGACGCGTTGATCGGAGCCCCGGCCAGCGCCGTCGAGCGCGAGCTGACCTTTCTGGGCCTGGTGGCCCTCTGGGACCCGCCGCGGCCCGAGGTGAAGGAGGCCGTGGCGCTCTGCCGGAGGGCGGGCATTCGCGTGGTGATGATCACGGGCGATTACGGGCTCACCGCCCAGGCCATCGCCCGCCAGATCGGGCTGCCGGTGGAGAAGGTGGTGGCCGGCGAGGAGCTGGAGCGCTTGCCGGCCGAGGGCCTTCAACGGCTTCTCGCCGAGCCCGCCGTGCTCTTCGCCCGGACCTCCCCCGCGCACAAGCTCAGCATCATCAGGGCTCTCAAGGCGCTCGGGGAGGTGGTGGCCGTGACCGGCGACGGCGTCAACGACGCCCCGGCGCTCAAGGCCGCCGACATCGGCGCCGCCATGGGCAAGCGGGGGAGCGACGTGGCCAAGGAGGCGGCCGTGATGGTGATCACGGACGACAACTTCGCCTCCATCGTCGCCGCCGTCCGCCAGGGGCGCGCCATCTACGCCAACATGGGGAAGTTCGTCACGTACATCTTCGCGTCGAACGTCCCCGAGCTGGTGCCGTTCCTCGCCCTGGTCTTCCTCGGGGTTCCCCTGCCGCTGACCGTGATGCAGATCCTCGCCGTGGATCTGGGGACCGATCTCCTCCCGGCCCTCGCCCTCGGCGCCGAGCCCCCCGAGCCCGGGGTGATGGACCGGCCGCCGCGCCCGAAGACCCAGCGCCTGCTCAGCGGGGGCCGCCTGCTGCACGCGTATGCCTTCCTCGGGGTGGCGGAGGCCGCGCTCTCGCTCGCGGCGTTCTTCTGGACCTACTGGGTGGCCGGCTGGCGCCCGGGGCTGGCCATGGCCCGGACGGGCGCCCTCTACCGGCGCGCCACGACGATGACGCTGGCGGGGATCGTGGCGACGCAGGTCGGCAACGTGTTCGCGTGCCGCACGGATCGCGAGTCGGTCTTCCGGGTCGGGCTCTTCAGCAACCGGCTCGTCCTGCTGGGGATCGCCGCCGAGATCGGGCTCCTCGCGCTCCTCATCCTCGTGCCGCCGTTTCCGGCGGTGTTCGGGCTGGCGCCGCTCCAGTTCGCCGAGTGGCAGCTCCTCCTCCTCTTCCCGCCGGCGATGCTCCTGCTGGAGGAAGCAAGGAAATTTGTAATTCGGAGGCTCGCATGACGACGCTGACGTTCTACCGAAAAGTGATCGAAGAGAGCGGGCAGGCGAACCGGGAGGCGGCGAAGCGCGCGACGGCGGCGGTGCTCCACGCGCTCCGCGATCGCCTCACGGCGGACGAGGCGGACCAGGTCGCCTCCCAGCTCCCGCGGGAGCTCAAGAGCCTGTGGGAGGCGGGAGAGGGGCCGGACCGCCGTCCCGTCAAGATGCACCGCAAGGAATTCTACGAGCGGGTGAAGACCGAGGCGGGTCTGGCCTCGCTCCGGGAGTCCCGCTGGTATACCGTAGCGGTATTCGTGGCCCTCAAGGAGCAGCTGTCGCCGGGCGAGGCCGAGGACGTCTGGGCCCAGTTGCCCAAGGACCTCAAAGAGGTGTGGGAGGAGGCGTGAGCGATGGCGAGCCGCGCGATGGGACTGACGGCCCCGGTCCAGGGCGTGATGACGAGCCGGGTCGTGATGGTGCTGGAGGAGGTTCCCATGGCCGAGGTCCGGGCCATCGCGAGCCGCTATGATTACAACGGCTTTCCCGTGGTGAGCCGCGAGGGGCGCCTGGTCGGGATGGTGACCAAGGGAGACCTGCTCCGGGTGCTCAAGTCGGGGCTCGGCGATCCCGACGTCTGGCTCCAGCCGGTCTCGCGCTGGATGGCCCACGGAGTTCTGGCCCTTCGTCCGAGGGACTCGCTGGAGACCGCAGTGTCGCTCATGGTGGACTCCGGCTTGCGGAGCCTGCCGGTCATCGACGACGATGGGAAGGTGGTCGGCATCGTCTCCCGGAACGACCTGATGGGGGCGGTGGAGGGAGGGATCGGCCCATGAAGCGGAAGGGAAGGCAAATCTCCAGGCGGCGCCGGGCGCGGCCCCGGATGGTCAGGCTGCCGGAGCTGGACGACCGGGGCGAGGTCGTGCAGATGCTCCACGAGATGATCGCGCACGGCGAGACCAGCCCGATCCTCACCGGCGGGGACCTGGATGCTGACTGGATGCGCGCGCACATGAGCGGAGAGGAGGCTGTCGGCGGCAGCGTCGCCACGCCCGACCAGGACATCGTGGACGAGATCGGCCACGCGCTCGGCGTGGAGCAGGCCTCCGAGGACGAGGTGCGGACCTCGGAGGAGATCCTGCGCAACAGGGATCGCTTCCGCTGGCACCTCGAGCGGGAGGCGACCGACTCGGAGGAAGGACGGCCGCCCCGTCGTCCACGGCGCGGCACGCGGTGATGATGGCACAGATCCTGAATGCCGCGCTGGTAGAGGAGTTCAGGCGCCGCCTGCGCGAGATGCGGGAACGCCTGTTCCGGACCGCGGCCACCAGCGACGAGGAGCTCCAGACGCTCGAAGCCCATCAGCCGGGCGCGCCGGCGGAGGACGTCGCGCGCGAGTCGGTGACGACGCTCCTCTCCCGGCTCAGCGGCCGGGAGAAGCGCGAGCTGGACGAGGTGTACGCCGCCCAGGCCCGGCTCGAGACCGGGACCTTCGGTATCTGCGAGGGGTGCGGCCGGGCCGTCCCGCTGGCGCGCCTCCGGGCGATGCCGGCGGCGCGGACGTGTGTGGCCTGCGAGGCCAGGGAGGAGGAGAGGGCGCGATGAAGATTCTGCACCCGACCGACTTTTCGGCATGCGCGGAGCAGGCCCGGGCCCAGGCGATCCGGCTGGCGCGGGCGCTGGAGGCGGAGATCATCCTCTTCCACGTCTCGGTCGAGACGCCCCTGTACGCCGAGGGGATGCTGGCCGCGGGCACGGTACAGAGGGTGTACGAGGCCCAGCGGAAGTGGGCCGAAGAGGCGCTGGAGGCGCGCGCCGCCGAGACGCGGGCCGCGGGGGTGCCGGCGCGGTGGAAGCTCACCCGCGGGGTGCCGCTCGACGCCATCGCCCAGGCGGCGGCGGAGGAGGGCGCCGACATGAAGGTTGCTCCTGGGCAGCGTGGCCAACCGGGTGGTCCGGCTGGCGGGGTGCCCGGTCCTGACGGTCCGGGAGAAAAAGTGATGCTCGTCCAGGATGTCATGCACACCACCCTCACCACGATCACGCCGAAGACGACGCTGCCCCAGGCGATGCGGCTGGTCCAGCAGCGCGGGATCCGCCACCTCCCGGTCGTCGAGAACGGGGAGCTCGTGGGCATCGTGTCGGACCGCGACCTCAAGCGGGCCATGGCCTCCCCGGCCACGAGCCTGGAGGTGCGCGAGCTGAACTACCTGCTGGACCGGCTGCCCGTGGCCGAGATCATGACGCGCGGCGTGATCACGATCGCCCCCATGTTTCCCGTGGAGGAGGCGGCGCGGCTCATGGTGAAGGAGAAGATCAGCGCGCTCCCCGTCACCGAGGGCGGGCGCCTGGTCGGGATCGTGACGGAGACCGACGTGCTGCAACTGCTCGTCAAGGCGATGGGAGCGGGCGAGCCCTCGACCCGGCTGGACGTGGTGCTGGGCGACCGCCCCTCCGCCCTGGCGGAGGCCGTGAAGGCCGTGGAGGCCGCGGGCGCCGTCATTTCCAGCATCGTGACGCTGGCGAACCGCGCGGGGCTGAAGGAAGCGGTGATCCGGGTCGCGACGATCAATCCGGGCCCGGCGGTCAAGGCCCTGGAGGCCCGGGGCTTCACCGTGCGCGAGGCCTGGCGCGGCTGACAGGGACCGGATGGATGCGGTGATGGATGCGGTGAGGAGCGGAAGAGCCGGCGCCGTCCGGGATTGGATGAGCCGGGAGCCCGTGACGGTGACGCCGGAAACGCCCATCGAGCACGTGATCCGGCTGATGCGAGCGCGCGCGATCCGCCACGTGCTCGTGATGGACGGCGACCGCCTGGCGGGGATCGTCTCGAACCGCGACGTCCGCCGGCTCCTCCTCGGGGGGGAGCACTCCATTCCACCGAGCGCGCCGGTCACGCGGGTCATGACCGAGAGCCCGGTGACGGTCTCGCCCGAGACGCCGTTGACGGTGGCCGCCCGGGAGCTCCTCGACCGGAAGATCGGCGCGCTGCCCGTCGTCGAGGGCGACCGGCCGATCGGAATCCTCACCAAGTCCGACGCCCTGGAGGCCCTCCTCGCCTGGGCGGAAGGACCCAAATGAAGGGGGACTTCCACATGATCGCGCGGGTGTTCGCTCTCGGGCTGGCGCTCTTTCTGGTCGGCGCGCCCGCTGTGGCGCAAGACCGGGCGGCCCTGATCGCCCAGGGACAGCTGCTCTTCAGGGGCCAGGGCTGCTACGGCTGTCACATCGTGGGGAAGGTCGGGACGCCGATCGCGTCGGACCTCTCCCGCGTGGGCGGGAAGTACAAGGAGGCATATCTGCTCCAGTGGCTCAAGGACCCCGCGAGCCAGAAGCCCACCGCCCACATGCCGAAGATCGCGATGACGGAGGCCGACGCGCGCGCCCTGGCGGCCTGGCTGGCCTCGCTCCGGTAGCGACCCCCCGCAACCAACTAAAGGGAGTTGGCGCTCCGCGCGCCAGCTTCCTTTTGACTTTCCGCCAACGTATCCTCCAGCCCGTGTTCTGTCCGTGAACGCCTGCCCAAGGGCTACACATCGGCCCAAATGGCAGGCCACGTGCGCTGAGCTAGAGAATGGGGAGCCGTCTGCTGGAATGGCGCTGGGACCCGCCGGGGCGCCAGGAACGCTCTATTTCGGGTGGGGGATAAGGTCAATGAGATGATAGGCCTCGCCTTCGATTTTCTGAAGGAGGAGGGGTATGCGGCGGTCAACGGCCCGTTGGATCTCTGGCGGAGCGTCGGCGTAGCTTTCCAGGAAGCGCTTGGTGTAACGGCGCGCATTAACGCTTTTTGCGCTTCTCGGCCTCCCGGTGGAGCGAGCGGATTGTCTCCTTTGCCGTAGAGAAGGGTCCGAACACACGGCCTTTCGTCAAGCGTTGGGCAAACCCACTGAGGTCAAGACGCCTGCAGCGCCTTCAAGGTCGTCGCCGCGTCTCCGACAGGGTATTGCCACCCGGGTGGCCGGACGATCTCGCCCGGGCACCTACCGTTGAGTCCGGCCAGCGCGTGCGACCGACTTTGAAGTAACTATGAAGTAGCCCGACCGAAGCGGCCCAACGGCGGGCGAAGTAGCAGCAAGGTCGCTGGTTCAAATCCAGCCCGCGCGTAACGCAAATACGCATGCCTGACCCCAGGCTGGGGCGTGGTCGCCCCAGTGGGGAAAAAGACCCCTCGAGTTGGTCTCTCGCCGGTTCTGCCGGGTAGGGCTTCTTCTGCCCGGGAGGGGCGTTTTTTCGGGGGGTTGGCCATCAGTGGGACGCCGGGCGGGAGGTGGCAGCGCGCTTGCACATCTATAGATATTGAGGAAGGCACAGAAGATATTGAGGAAGGCACAGATGCCCAAGGGAGCCCTCGCTCAGCTGGTAGTCTTGGCCGCGATCGCGATGATCGTGGGGACCGGCCTCTGCCTGCTTGATACGGACGACGCTGCCCGCGGTGATCTCTGCCTCTCCCTGCTGGCCACGTTGATCGTTCTGTTCCCGGGCCTCTCGCTGACGCCGACAGGCCATCTGGTTCCCGTATTGGCGCACGCGTATCGCCGCTATCCTTCCGATCTCCCCGCTCCGCCTCCCAAGGCCTGATCCGCGCTCTCGCCCGGCTTTCCCCGCTCGCAGTGCGGCGGGAAAGAATCGAACCATTGATCAGGAGGAACCCAGGATGCGCTCATTTGCTCGCGTGGCAGTCGCCCTCGCAATGGCGGCCCTCTGGGCCGCGGGGGGCTCGGAAGCCCAGGAGAGTCTCACGAAACAGGATCGCCAGGGGCCGGTGACGGTCGCCGTCACGCTGACCGCCGCGCCGGCGGTCGGAGCCCCGGTCAAGGCCAAGGTGGTGCTGGACACGCACTCGGTGGGTCTCGATTCGGTCGTGTTCGACAAGGCGGTGGCCCTGCGGACCGTGGAAGGCGCCGACGTGGCGCCCACGGCCGTCGAGGAGGCCCAGGGCGGTGGTCATCACCGGAGCGCCGTTCTCGTCTTCCCCCCCTTGGCCCAGGCCGGGCCGCTCAAGATCGTCGTCAAGAACGTCGGCGGCGTGGCCGAGCGCAGCTTCGTCTGGGAGCTCGGGCCCGCCCGCTGAGGCCGGGACGCCGTGCACGGCGAGAGCATTCCGTACGGCTACGGGTTCTGGTCGCTGGTCGTCGTCAACGCGGCGATCTTCGTCCTGTTCGCGCTGTCCTTCCTGGCGCCGGTGAGGCGGCGGGAGTGGCGGTCCTTCGGCGTGTTCACCGCGTTCGTCGTCGCGCTCTTCACCGAGATGTACGGCTTCCCCCTGACGATCTACTTCCTCACCGCCATCCTGGGGAGCCGGTACCCGGCGCTGAACCCCTTCTCCCATGCCTCGGGGCATCTTTGGATCACGCTCCTGGGCGGCGGGCCGTGGATGTCGGCCGCCATCCACCTGGTGAGCAACGGGCTCATGCTGGCGGGGCTTCTTCTCATGGGGGCCGGGTGGTACCGCATTCATCGGGCGCGGGGGGCACTGGTGACCGACGGGGTGTACGCCTGGGTGCGCCATCCCCAGTACGCCGGGCTCTTCCTGATCACGGTCGGGATGCTGGTCCAGTGGCCGACCATCATCACGGTCCTGACGTGGCCCGCGCTCATGCTGGTCTACTACCGGCTCGCCCGCCGTGAGGAGCGCGAGGCGGAGGCGCGTTTCGGCGACGCCTACGCGCGCTGGAAGGCGTCGGTGCCCATGTTCGTCCCCCGGATCGGGCTCGGGCGAGGCGCCGCGCCCTCGGTGGTCGAGCGGCTGGATCCTGAGGCGCTGACCTTCGCGGTGCTCCGCGGGCTGGCGATGATCGGCGGGCTCGCGGCCCTCTCGATCGTGCCGCTCCGCCCCGAGCACGAGGTCCACCTGGGTCCCCTCCTGGGCGCGTTCATCACCTACAAGGCCGCCCTCTTCGTCCTCCTCTTCGCGCGCCCGCAACGCGCGCGGCGGATCTTCCTCACCACGCTCGGCGCCGATCTGGGGATCATCTTCGTCCTCGTGTGGTTCACGGGCGGCGGCGCGAGCCACTTCTATCTCCTCTTTTCGGTCCTGGTCGCGCTGAACGCCTACCAGTTCGGACCGGGGATCGGCGTCCTGGCCGCCGCCGCCTCGGCGGGGCTGATGGCCCTCGCCAACGTCCTCGTGACCCCCGCGGTGCTCTGGTCTCACATCGGCGCGCGGGCGGCGCTCTTCGGCCTCCTCGGGCTCGCGCTGGGCCACATCGCCGGCCGCGAGCGGAGGGCGCGCGCCGAGGCCGAACGGTTCAACGCGGAATTACGGCTGGCGCTGTCGAGCCTCGAGGAAGCGAAGGAGCGGGCGATCCGCGCCGAGCGCCTGGCCGCGGCCGGGCGGGTCTCGGCCCGGATGGCGCACGAGGTGCGGAGCCCCATCGGCGCCATCGGCCTCAACGTGGAGATGCTGGAGGAGATCGTCCGTGGCTGCCCGGGCCCCATGATGGGGGATGCGGGCGATCTCCTCAAGGGGATCCGGGCCGAGGTGCGGCGGCTGGCGGGACTGACCGACGAGTATCTGACCTTCTCCCGGTTGCCCCGGGCCCAGCCCCAGGAAGACTCGATCAACGAGATGCTGGACGAGCTCGTCGCCTTCGTCAAGCCGGAGGCCGACCAGAGGGGCGTGGTGCTGGTGCGGGACCCCGATCCCCTGATTCCCCTCTTCTCCTTCGACCGGGACCTCCTCCGACGGGCCGTGCTGAACCTCGTCAAGAACGGGATCGAGGCCACGCCGCAGGGCGGATGGGTTCTGATCGCCACCCGGCTCGACGGCGAGCGGGCCGAGGTCAGCGTGGAGGACACCGGGCGCGGGATCGACGCCCGCGATGCGTCGCATCTCTTCGAGCCGTTCTTCACCACGAAGCCGCGCGGGACGGGGCTCGGACTGGCCATCGCGCGCCAGATCGCCGAGGAGCACGGCGGGACCCTGCGGTGGGAGAACGCGCCCGGCGGCGGCGCCCGGTTCACCCTTCGGCTGCCCGTCAAAGGAGCCGGTCATGATTGAGCCGACTGTCCTCGTGGCCGACGACGAGATCGGCCTGCGCGAGAGTGTCGAGCGCACCCTGCGCCGTGAGGGATTTCGCGTGCTCCAGGCCGAGGACGGCCAGGCGGCCCTGGATGCCCTCCGCCAGAGCGGCGTGGACCTGCTCCTGGCCGACCTCCGGATGCCGGGGCTCGACGGGCTCGAGCTGCTCCGGGCCGCCAAGCTCCTCGCGCCGGAGGTGGAGGTGATCGTCCTGTCGGGTCACGGCACGGTGGAGGAGGCCGTCCAGGCCATGAAGGAGGGGGCCTACGACTTTCTGACGAAGCCGCTGGAGCGCGCGCACCTGGTCCGCGCGGTGCGCCAGGCCCTGGAGCGCCGCGCCCTGGTCCTCGAGAACCGGAGCCTCCAGCGCCGGCTCGACGAGCTGGTGGGGGCCGGCGAGATCATCGGCGAGAGCGCCGCCATCCGCCAGGTGTTGGCGCTCGTCAAGCAGGTGGCGCCGTCGGCCTCCACCGTCCTCATCCAGGGGGAGAGCGGGACGGGAAAGGAGTTGGTGGCCCGCGCGCTCCACGAGGGTTCCCCGCGCCGGGGCCGCCCCTTCATCCGGGTCAACTGCGCCGCCCTTCCAGAGACGCTGCTGGAGTCGGAGCTCTTCGGCTACGAGCGCGGGGCCTTCACCGGCGCCGCCGCCCGGAAGGAGGGGCGGTTCGAGCTTGCCGACGGAGGCACCCTCCTCCTGGACGAGGTGGGAGACCTCTCGGCGGTGACCCAGGCGAAGCTCCTCCGCGTCCTCCAGGAGGGGGAGTTCGAAAGGCTCGGCGCCACGAAGACGCTTCGCGTCGACGTCAGGATCGTGGTCGCCACGAACCGGGACCTGGCGCTCCTCGTGAAGGAGGAGCGCTTCCGGGAGGATCTCTACTACCGGCTCAACGTCATCACGATAGAAGTCCCACCCCTCAGGGAGCGGGCGGAGGACATCCCGCTGCTCGCCCAGCACTTCCTGTGCCTGCATGCCGCGAAGAATCACCGGACGATCGACGGGTTCACCGAGGCGGCGCTCGCGCGGCTCCGGGCCTATCCCTGGCCGGGCAACGTCCGCGAGCTGGAGCACGCGGTGGAGCGCGCGGTGGTCCTGGCGCGCGGGAGCCTCATCGACCTCGCCGATCTCCCCCCGGCCGTCAGCCAGGCCGAGCCCGTGGCGCGTGTCGTCCCCATCCCCCTCGGCATGCCGCTCGACGAGGTCGAGCAGCGCCTGATCGAAGAGACGCTCGCCCTCACCAAGGGGAACAAGGAGCTGGCGGCCAAGCTCCTCGGCATCGCGAGCCGCACCATCTACCGCAAGCTCAAGGAGTGAGCGATGAGAGCGAGGGCGATCCTGGCGCTCTTCCTGCTGGGTCTCGGCTCGGAGGCATTCGCGGAACCGGTGCGCCTCTACGTCACCAACCTGGGAGGCAACACGCTCTCGGTGATCGACGCCCGGGCCCTCAAGGTGACCGGGACGATCGCCACCGCGCAGGATCCCCACTTTGCCGTCCCGACGCCGGACGGCCGGCGGCTCTACGTCACCATGGCCGGAGCCGACCAGGTCTGGGTCTTCGACACCGCCACCGACAAAGTGACGGCGAAGATCCCCCTCGGGCTCAGGCCCACCCATCTCGCCATGGCTCCAGACGGAAGATTCGTGTACGCGAGCCTGGAGACCTCCCAGGAGGTCGGTGTGATCAACACGGCGACGAACCGGGTCGAGGCCAAGATCCCCACCGGGCCCGAGCCCCACATCACGTCGGTGTCGCGGGACGGGAAGGTCGTCTACGTGGGAGGGGCCGAATCCCACCAGATCTTCGTCATCGACCCGGCGGCCCGCCGCCTCGTGGACCGGATCCGGGTGGGATTCCTCCCTCATCTCGCCGTCTTCTCCCCCGACGGCCGGCGCGCCTGGGCCAGCAGCACGGGCTCCAACGAGCTGTCCGTCATCGACACCGCGACCCGGGCGGTCGTGGGGAGGATCGACGTGGGGCTGAACTCCCACGGGATGGCCGTGGCCCCCGACGGGCGCACGCTCTACGTGGCGAGCGAGGTGGGCAACAAGGTGCTCGTGGTGGACACGGAGAGCCGACGGGTCGTCGGGCAGATCCCGGTGGGAAAGATGCCGCACACCATGGTCCTCTCGCGCGACGGGGCCTCCGCCTACACCGCCGACATGGAGTCGAACAGGATCTCCGTGATCTCAACCGCCAAGCGCGCGGTGGTGGCGACGATCCCGGTGGGGCAGGCCCCCTCGTCCATCGCGGTCGTGGAAGAGTAGCATGCGGCGACGCCTGGCGGGGATCGCGCTGCTTGTTGCCCTCGGCGGCGGATTCCTGCTCTTCACGGGCTTTTTCGTTCACCCTCGGGGCGGCCGGGAGGTGGAAGTGCCACTGACCGTGCAGAAGTTCGCCTTCTCGCCTCCGCGGATCAGCGTGGAGGCCGGGGACCGGGTGACGTTCAGGATCCGGTCCCTCGACATCACCCACGGCTTCAGCGTGGAGGGAAGGGGCATCGACGCCACGGTGCTTCCCGGCCGGGAGGTTCGTGTGACCGTTCCCGCGGAGCACCCCGGCAAGATCCGCTATCGCTGCTCCGTCATCTGCGGGCCGCTCCACCCGTTCATGGTAGGGGAGATCGTCGTCCGGCCCAACCGCTGGCCGCTCTGGGGCGGCGGGCTGGCGCTGGTCGTAGGGCTCCTCGCCTCGGCGGCGGTGGGCCGCCCGGGCCCGCGCCGCGACCTGCTCGGCTGGCGGCCGCTCCGCTGGCTCCTCACGCGCCGCCCGTTCCAGTTCGCCCTGATCGCGCCGAACTTGCTGGCCTTCACCCTCATCGTCCTCGCCGGCCTCGTCGGGACGGCGACCGGCGCGATGAACTTCTCGACGATCTTCGTCTGGCTCGCGTGGTGGGGGCTCCTGGTGCTCTTTCTCATCCCGCTCGCGGGGCGGGCCTGGTGCGCCATGTGCCCGATCCCCGCGCCGGGCGAGTGGCTCGCGCGGCGGGCGATCGTCGAGCGGAGCGAGCGCCCGTTCGGCCTCGGCTGGGCGTGGCCCAAACGGCTTCAGAATCTCTGGCCGGCCTTCGGGGGCCTTCTCCTGCTCGTGCTCTTCGGTCTCATCGTCACGACCCGGCCGCTCGTCACGGCGCTCCTCCTGCTGGGGCTCGCCCTGGTGGCGCTGGCGACCCACCTCCTCTTCGAGCGGCGGGTCTTCTGCCGCTACCTCTGCCCGGTGGGCGGGCTGCTGGGGGTCTACTCGATGGCGGCATCGCTCGAGCTTCGCCAGCGCGATCTCGACGTCTGCCGGGAGTGCCGGGGGAAGGCGTGCTTTCGCGGGGGGGAGGGCTACCCGTGCCCGACCTTCCAGTTCCCGGGAGGCGGCATGACGCGGAACACCTACTGCCTCCTGTGCACCGAGTGCCTGAAGGCCTGCCCGTACGATAACCTCGCGCTCAGCCTCCGTCCCTTCGGCGCCGACCTGCTGGTCGCGCGGGGGCGGCGGGCCGACGAGGCATGGATCGCGCTCCTCCTCCTCGGGACCGCGCTCGCCCACTCCGTGATCAAGCTCGGGCCGTGGGGATGGATCAAGTCCTGGGCGAACCTCGAGGGGGGCCCGGAGTTCCTCCTCTACGCCGCGCTCTTCCTCGGCACGGTCCTCGTCGCGCTCCCGGCGCTTCACCTTCTCACCGCGTGGCTCTCGCGCACGGTCGCCGGGGCGCGGCGCGTGAAGCTCGGGAAACTGTTCGTCGATTACGCCTACGCCCTGATCCCGCTGAGCCTGGCGGCGTGGATGGCCTTCACGCTGGCGGTGGTCCTGCCGAACCTCTCCTACATCCCGCGGGTGCTCTCCGACCCGCTCGGGTGGGGCTGGGACCTCTTCGGGACGCGGGAGACGACGTGGAAGTGGGTGCCGCTCGGCGTGCTGCCCTGGGCCCAGCTCGCCCTCTTGCTCGTCGGGCTCTGGGGCTCGATCCGGGTGGGGCGCTCGATCGTCGAAGACGCGCTGGGAGACGCCGGTGCCGTCCGGCGCGGCCTGGCTCCACTCGTCATCTTTCTGGTGGCCATCGCCTGGGGCTTCCTGGCCCTCTACCTGGGGTGACGGCTATGAAGCGCCTCGAGCGGACAGCCCTCGCCCTCGTCCTTGCCATCCTCACCGGGGTCCCCGCCGCGGTGTTCTCCTATCAGGCGCTCCGCGACAGGCAGCCCCGCGAGATCTTCGTCGTGGCGCGGACGGTGGAGCGCGGGGGGTGGAGCCCGGCGCGGATCGTCGTGAGGCGGGGCCAGAAGGTGAGGCTCAGGATCCTCGCGGAGGACGTGACCCACGGCTTCCAGCTCCTCCACTTCGGCGTGAGCGCGGGCGCCATCAAGACCGGGACGACCAAGATCGTCGAGTTCACACCCGACCGCGCGGGCGAGTTCCCGTTCTACTGCAGCGTCCGCTGCAGCCCGCTTCACATGGCGCTGATGGGAACCCTCGTAGTGGAGCCGTAGCACAATCATGCCGACGTTTCCCGAAGCGACCAGGCGGCTCGTCACGCGCTGGAACCGTCAGGCCCGGCTCTACGATCGGCTGACGGCGCCGATGGAGCGTATGCTGGGGCTGGTCCGGGGACGAGCCTTCGTTTTTGAGCGTATCGCGAAGGGGCGCGTGCTCGAGGTCGGGGCGGGGACGGGGAAGAACGTGGTGCATTACCCCGAGGGGGCCGACATCGTGGCGAGCGACCTGAGCCCGGGAATGCTGGCGCGCGCGGTCGAGAAGGCGGGCGATTGTTCGCGCGCCGTGCGCTTCGTGGTGACGGATGCCGAGGACCTGGCGTTCAGGGATGGATCGTTCGACACGGTCCTCGCGACGTGCGTGTTCTGCACGGTGCCCGATCCGGTCCGCGGCCTCAGGGAGGCGCGGCGGGTCCTCAAGGACGGTGGCGAGATCGTCCTCCTCGAGCACATGCGGCCCCAAGGGTTCCTCGGCAGGCTCTTCGACCTCCTGGACCCGATCGCCAGCCGGCTCATGGGGCCCCACATCAACCGGCGGACCCTGGACAACATCCGGCGGGCGGGGCTGGTCGTCGTGGAGGAGCGACACGTGTTCTCGGATTGGATCAAGGTCATCGTGGCCCGATAAGGAGGGGCGAGATGATGCCTGGAGGCGGGATGATGGGGTGGGGATCGGGCGGGCTCGGGATGGGGATCGGCTGGCTGTTCATGCTTCTCTTCTGGGGGCTGATCATCGTCGCGGGAGTGTTCCTGGTCCGCTGGCTCTGGGACCAAGGGCGGCCGGCCCTCCGGGGTGAAGGAGGCGAGTCGGCGCTGGAGATCCTCAGGCGTCGCTACGCCCGGGGGGAGATCGATCGGGAGGAGTTCGAGGCGAAGAAGCGAGATCTCGTGGCGTGAACCAAGGGGGTGAATGATGGGAAAGCGTCGGATGAAGCAACCGCCGCCGCGGCGGCGCCCCAAGTGGCGCTGGGCGGCGCTCGTAGTGATCGTCGTGGCCGCCGTCGGGGCCGGCGCCTTCTGGTGGCTTTCGGAAGCGGAGGACATCCCGGGCGGCACGCCGCGGCTCGTCCTTGACCGGGAGGTGGTGGACCTCGGCTCTCTTCCGTTCGAGGCCCCGGCGCGGGTCGTCTTCACCCTGACCAACACCGGGAACGGCTCCTTGAAGCTCGCCGACGTGCCGCGAGTCAAGGTCCTCAAGGGCTGCTGACCCCCCGAGGCGGTCGTCGGTCAGACGACCATCCGGCCGGGGCGCTCGACGACGCTGACCCTGAACTTCACCATGCACGCGGGGATGGGCGGCGCCCACGAGTTCCTCGTGCCGCTCAGGACGAACGATCCCGCCGGCGAGCGGCCGCTCATCGTCCGGTCCTACTGGGGGCCGCGGTGATCCGCGTCGCTCGACGCGATTGTCGAACGATCGGAAATTCTGTCGAAGACGAGCGGGCGGCGGCGCGCTTCCGCCCGGCTAAGTTCCGACCGGGAAAGGCCTTCGCGGAACGCCTGCCTTGGCACGAATTCTGCTCCCGTATTGTGTGAAAACGCATTGAAGGGAAGGAGGTGAGAGACGATGAAACGGTTCCTGAGCGTAGCGCTTCCAGTGACCGCCGTCATTCTGCTGGCCGGCGTGGCTTTCGCCCAGATGGGCGGCCCGATGGCCGGCGGCATGGGTAGGGGGATGGGCCCCGGCATGATGGGCGGTGGCATGATGGGTCAGGGCGGCCAGGCCGGCCAGTGGAATTGCCCCGGCATGGCGGCAGGCGGCCAGCAGACTCCGGCAGCCCAGATCACGGAGGAGAAGGCCAAGGAGCTCGCCCAGCAGTACGCGAACCAGTACCTCAAGGGCTTCACCGTCGAGAAGGTGCTTCCGTTCACGGCGATGCACGGCACGATGTACTCCGTCGAGCTGAAGGGACCCAATGACGAGGTCCGGACGTTCCACATCAACCCGTGGGGCAACGTGATGCCCTTCGGCGGCCCGCAACGGTTCGGTCGAGTTCGCTAGCGCAGTCCGGCCGAATCCAAGACCCCCGAGGATGTATTCCCTCGGGGGTCCCGTTTTGCTAACGAGTGTAGCGGGCGGGGCCTGTCGCAGGGCGCAACCCCCGTGGGTCCGGCTCCGTCACCCACTCGCCCGAACGCCGCGCTGCGCACGGCGAACGGGACGAGGGGGGCCCACTGCGCGCGGCCCCGTGGGGGCTGCACCCTGCGCCACCCGCCCGGTCGCGCCATCGCCGTTCGTGAATAATGCGCGCTAAAAAGGAAGTCGAGGCATTGCGATGAGACTCGCCGCTGCCGCCCTGTTCTTGCTCCTGGTCTGGCAGGGGTCCGGGGTGACGCCCCGAGCTGTTGCCAGCGACGTTCTGCTTCGAGGACGCGCGGTCTACGAGGGCACCTGCGCCGTCTGCCACGGCGCGGGCGGCGACGGGAACGGGATGGCCGCCCACATGTTCCGCGTCCAGCCGAGGGATTTTCGTCGCGGACTCTTCAAGTTCCGCTCCACGCCCTCGGGATCCCTGCCCAGGGACGGCGACCTGATGCGCACCATCACGGAGGGCATCCGGTGGACCGGAATGGTCGGCCGCCCGGACCTGCCGGAAGCGGATCGAGCGGCGGTCGTTCAATACCTCAAGACTTTTTCCCCACGCCGATGCCGTCCTACGGGGATTCGCTGGAGGGCCGGGAGATCTGGGCGCTGGTCTACTACCTCGAGTCCCTGGTGCCGGCCGAACGCCGGCTCTCGCCGCTCCGGCCCCTCGGGGAGGAGCCGGTAGGCTGGATGGTGGTCCGGATGCACAGGATGATGATGGGCCGCGGCATGATGCGCCGGATGCCGATGATGCGATAGGGGAGAAGCGGGCCGTGACGCATCATCCGCCTCGGCTTTGCCGCAGGAGGATCTTGAGGTTCTCACGGAGGCGATCGAGGGACGGCTTGTCATCGGGGCGATGGTAGGCACGGATCCTCGCCTGGCGGTCCACGAGGACGAGCCGGGGGCTGTGCATGATCAGTCCTTTCGAACCATGGGTGGCTAGGGCGGGCGTCGGCGTGAGCCATCCCAGCCGCCGCTCTTCCTGGGCGTGATCATCCGGATCGACGACGCCCAATCGGAAGCCTTCTCTCGCCAACTGGTAAATCGCTCGCTTGTCGCCCGTCAGGAAGAGCCAGCGGACCGGATCCGCCCGGTATCGCTCGGCATAGCCGGAGAGGACGGCCGGGGTGTCGTGATCGGGGTCCACGGTAACGGACACCAGCCGGAGATCCGGCTCGCCGGCGAACTCGGCCTGGAGCTGGGCAAGCCGGGCGCTCTGGAGGGGGCATGTCTCAGTGCACCGGGTGTAGATGAAGTTCGCGATCCACACCATGCCCATCAGATCGGCCCGGCTGATGCGCCGTCCGCTCCGCTCGACGAAGGCGAAGTCAGGGACGTCGCTGTGGACCTCGAGCCTCTCCAGCGCCCCCTGGCCCCCGTCAGAAGCCCGGAGCCAGGACCATGCAACGAGGCCCGCGGCTCCCGCTGTCAGCAGGAGCGCGAGCCCCAAGAAAAGCGGACGGAGCGCCGGCATCAGCCTCACCCGATCTTGGCCAGCGTGATCATGCCGCCTTCCATATGCATCGGCTTGTGGCAGTGGAGGAACCAGTCCCCCGGGTTGTGGGCGGTGAACTCGATCACGACCGACCCCATGTGGGCCTACTGGCCGTGAAGGTGCATCGGGTGGGCCTCCATGCTCATGTTGCTGAACCGGACCCGCGCTCGGTCACCCTTGCGAAGACGCAACGGATCGGTGTTGGGGTAGCGCTTCTCATTGATGGTCCAGGCGTCCGAGCCCATCATGCCGCCACTCAGCGTGAGGTTGTAGCTCCGGTCCCGCCCCGAAGGGGTCGGAAGGATATCCCGTCCCCCGCCCAGGGCGTAGTGCCAGAGGTTCAGGCCAGCCACGCCCTCGACGGGTCGTGCCGGCGCGTCGCCTTCGCGCCCCTCGTAGAGGACCAGCACCTGCTCCCCTGCCTGCGCGTGGCCGGGCCCGGCGCAGTAGAGGAACCACGCCCCCGGGCGGTCGGCGGCGAACTGGACGTCGTACCGCTCGCTCGGGGCGATGGGCACCGCGTCCACCTCCACCGGGTGCACGAGGGGGTTGCCGTCGGTATGGGTAACCTGGAGCCGGTGGCCCGCCAGGCGGATCGCGTGAGTGTGGTCGGCGCTGGCGTTGATCACACGGAGGCGCACCCGCTCGCCCGGTCGCACCCTGAGAGGGACGGTGGCCGGGTAAGCCTTGCCGTTGATGGTCATGACGTCATAGGCGGGAGTGCGACCTCCACCCATCATCCCTTCCATCATCCGGCCCATGCCTCCGCGCATCATGCCGCCCATCATCCCGCCCATGCCCCCACGGCCTCCGGCCGTTCCCTCGGGCGTGCTCGGCAGGGCAGGGCCGGTCCCCGTGGCCCAGTCGTCAAGGACGAGGGTGTGTTCGCGACCGAAGGGGAACGGATCCGGCTGGGACGGCTCGATGATGAGGGGCGCATAGAGGCCCAGGTCGAGCTGGCGGTGCTCTTGGAAGTGCGTGTGGTACCAGCGCGTGCCTGCAGGCCGGGCATCGAACTCGTAGACGAACGTCTCGCCGGGCTGAACCGGCTTCTGGGTGACCCCTGGGACGCCGTCCATGGGGTTCGGGACATCCACGCCGTGCCAGTGAATCGTCGTCGGCTCAGAGAGCAAGTTCTTGAACACGATCCTTGCGCGCTCGCCTTCCTTGAGTCGAAGCTCCGGCCCTGGAATCTGGCCGTTGTAGGCCATCGCTCTGATGATCCGGCCAGGAGCCAGCTCCCAGCTCACCTGCCGGGCCTCCAGGTGGATCTCGCGGACCTCGCCGGCACCCACTCCCTGGGCGGCGGCGCCCCGCCCGACCAGGAAAGCCCCGCCGCCGGCCGCCAGGGCGAGGGCCAACACCTCTCGCCGCGAGAGAGATCCGTCCCTCACTGCTGGCGCTGCCATGTGGCGCCTCCGTCTCGACTCCGGAAGATGACGCCGTCGGTCGTTGAGACGTACACCTCGTCGGGTTTTCGCGGGTTCACGGCCACCGCCGCCACGTCTTTGAGCCCGCTGCCCACCGCCCTCCACGTCTCACCGGCGTTGACGCTCTTGAAGAGCCCGTCCCGCATGGCGACATACATGACCCTGGGATCTGCGGCGCTCACTGCGAAGCCGTTCGCTGTCCGATTGGCGGGCAGACCGCCCACCGTCTTCCACCCTCAGAAGCAGTCCGGGTTGCGCTGGAGCCCCTCGGCGGTCCCGGCATAGAGGTAGATCCCGCCCATGCCCGTCGGGATGTTGACCGACGCGAGGACCTTCACTTCCCCGGCGGGGCCGTCGTCCACGCGAACCCACTTCCCGCCTCTGTCGCCGGTCCGGTAGACCCCCTCGCCCTTTTCCCGGACGACCGCGTGTAGCTTCGAGGGCACATTGGGGTCGATGGCGAGGCCGTGGATGTCGAGTCCCCCGAGCCCCGCATTGGCCTCCTTCCATGTGGTCCCGCCATCCTCGCTCCTGAAGACCCCGGCCTCGTGAGTGCCGGCATAAATGAGCAGCGGATCCTTCGGGTCGGCAACAACCGCCATCACGTCCAGGTGGGGATGCCTCGTCGAGAGCGGCACCTTCCGCCAGGATCGGCCGCCATCCTCGCTCCGGAAGAGGCCCGTATGCGCCCCGAGAAACAGAATCCGTCCCTCCGCCTCCATGGCCAGGGCGTGGACGTGCTCCACGCCGGCCGCAGCGAAGGAAGACGGAGCAATCCCGGCCAGAAGCATGAGAACCGTGAGAAGGGCTGTCGAGGCTCGAGACCATTGATGCATCGAGGGTTCCTCCTGTCAGAGCCACCAGGACACGAGGTGTCGTTCGTTCAAACCCTCCACGGTGAAGACAAATCCCTGGGTCAGCGCGGTCAACCATGTGTACCAAGCCAGAACGAGCTGACTCATCGGACTCCTCTCAATGGACGATCCTTTTCTCCCTGGCAGGGATGAAGGGTCCCTGGCCGCTTGAAGTCAGGAGCGAAACGAGTCGGGAATGGCTAGGCGGGAAGGGACGGGGGCGAGCGGGGGACGGGCGAACGGCCGTGATGTTGAGAGGAACCAACGGGCGCGGGACTCAGCGCGAGCCATTCGGAGGGCACGAGGGTGTCCGCCAGGCCCGCGCTCGTTGCCGGCACAGCCGGGCTCATGTCCAAGAAGACCGTCGGCCCACAGTTCCTGACGGAAGGGTGGCGGGCGTGGCACCCCTCGCCATCGGCCATGGCGAGGTGGGTGAGGTGGGTAACGGTGGCCAGGCAGGAAAAGAGGAAGACCGCGGCAAAAACGGCCGGCAGGGCTCGGGAAAATCCACGTGTCAGGCCGCCGCTCTGCGCCACGGACCAAGGATATCAACGGTGGGGCGGATGTCAACAATGTCTACGGCCACAGCCCCCTCGTGGCGGCTGACAAAATGTCGGACCGCCAGCCCCCTCCGCTCCCGCTTTCGTCATTCTGTCGAGTCCTCCCGCCGCGGTAGCACTTCGCTCCCGTCGAACCCGCCGATTTGCCGATGGTTTTTGACCTTCCTCCCGGGGCACCACTCTTGCTCTGTTCACCCGTGGCGGCACTGCGACCCGAGTGCCCGGGAGGGATGCGATGGAAGAGTTCATCAGGAGCTACGGGATCTGGATCCTGCTGGCGGGCGTGTTCTTCGCCATGCACCGGTTTGGGATGGGGTGTGGCGCTGGCCACAGCCGTGACCGGCAAGCCGACGAGAACCCCGCCAAGCCCGGCGAAGAGAAGAAGCGAAGCGCGCACTCGGGCGGGTGCCACTGATGGCCGCTGAGCAGCGGACGTTCGCCATCAGCGGGATGCACTGCGCCGGATGCGTCTCGAAGGTCGAGGCGGCCATCGGGGCGCTGGGCGGCGTGGCCCAGGTGGCCGTGAGCCTCGAGCCGGGGCTGGCCCGCGTCCGGTTCGATCCGGCACGGGTCGAACCGGCGGCGATCGCCGTGGCCATCGGGGAGCTGGGCTACGCCGTCGAGGAGCGCCTCGAAGGCCAGGCCGCGCTGGACCGCGAGCAGGCGCTGCGCCGCGGGGAGATCCGCCGCCAGGGCCGATGGATGGCGGTGGCCTGGCCGCTGGCGTTCATTATCATGGCCGGGACGTTCCGCGAGTATTGGATCCTGCCTTCACTGATCCCGGAATGGCTCGGCAGCCCGTTCGTCCTCTTCCTGCTCGCCACGCCCGTCGTCCTCGGCCCGGGATGGCAGTTCTTCGTCCAGAGCGCCCGCGGCCTCGTCCGGGGCGTCACGGACATGAACCTCCTCTACGCCACCGGCATCGGGGCCGCCTACCTCATCGGGGTTCTCAACACGTTCTTTCCCGCGGCGGGCTTCGGGGGCGAGAAGGCGATCTTCTTCGAGTCGGCGGTGCTGCTGACGGCGTTCATCATCCTCGGGAAGTACCTGGAGGCCCTCACGCGCGGGCGCACGTCCGAAGCCATCCGCAAGCTCATGAGGCTCCAGCCCAAGGTGGCGCGCGTCGTCAGCGACGGCGAGGAGCGGGAGGTCCCGGCCGACGAGGTCGAGGCGGGGGATGTCATCGCGGTCAGGCCCGGAGAGCAGATCCCCGTGGACGGCCTCATCCTCGACGGCTACTCCGCCGTAGACGAAGCGATGCTCACGGGCGAGAGCCTCCCGGTGGAAAAGCAGGCGGGCGCCACCGTCATGGGCGGGACGCTGAACAAGACCGGGACGTTCCGTTTCCGGGCGACCAGGGTTGGGAGCGAGACGGCGCTGGCGCAGATCATCCGGCTGGTGGAGGAGGCCCAGGCTTCCAAAGCCCCCATCCAGAAGCTCGCGGACTGGGTGGCCGGCCACTTCATCCTCGGGGTCCACGCTCTCGCGCTCTCCGTGTTCGTGTTCTGGTTCCTCCTGGGATACCGCCTCTTTTTCGACCCGGCCTCCGCCTTCATGCTCTCGCCGGCGAGCCTGGGGGAGATCGGTGTCTTCGGCTTCGCCCTCCTCCTGTCGATCACCGTGCTGGTGATCTCCTGCCCCTGCGCCGTGGGCATGGCCACCCCCAGCGCCATGATGGCCGGGACGGGCAAGGGGGCCGAGCATGGCGTTCTCTTCAAGGGCGCCGACGCGATCGAGGCGACGACCAAGATCCGGTCGGTGATCTTCGACAAGACCGGCACCCTCACGCGCGGAGAGCCGTCGGTGACCGACGTCCTGCCGACGGCCGGGATCCTCCGGGAGGAGCTCCTGCGCTGGGCGGCCGTGGCCGAGGTCGCCTCCGAGCATCCCCTGGGCGAGGCCATCGTCCTGGCGGCGCGCGAGGGCGGGATCTCTGTGGAACGCCCCGAGTCGTTCCAAGCCATTCCCGGCCACGGCGTGGAGGCCGGCTGGCGGGGACGGAAGATCCTCCTCGGCACGCGAAAACTCATGGCCCTCCGCGGAGTGGAGGTGAGGGACCAAGAGGAGCGGCTCCAGGCCCTGGAGGACGGGGGGAAGACGGCGATGCTCGTGGCCGTGGACGGGCACCTGGCCGGGATCGTCGCCTGCGCCGACACGCTGAAGCCCTTCGCGCGGGAGGCGGTGGCGGCGCTTCGCCGGATGGGGCTCGAGGTTCTCATGCTCACCGGTGACAACCGGCGCACGGCGGCGGCGATCGCCCGCATGGTCGGGATCGACCAGGCGCTGGCCGAAGTCCTCCCCGAGGCCAAGGCGGAGGAGGTCGCGCGGCTGCAGGCCGAAGGAAGCGGCGTCGCGATGGTGGGGGACGGGATCAACGACGCCCCCGCGCTGGCCCGCGCCGACGTCGGGATCGCCATCGGCTCGGGCACCGACGTCGCCAAGGAGACCGGCCACGTGATCCTGATCAAGGACGACCCACGCGACGTGGCGGTCGCCCTTCAGATCGCCCGCGCCACCATGAGGAAGGTCAAGCAGAACCTCTTCTGGGCCTTCGCCTACAACACCCTGGCGATCCCGATCGGCGCCGGCCTCTTCTATCCGGTCTTCAAGCTCGTGGTCAGCCCCGAGCTGGCCGCGCTCCTCATGGCGGTGAGCTCCCTCACCGTGACGTTCAACACGCTGCTCCTGAAGAGGTTCGTCCCGCCGTCGAAGCGGGGGAATCGGAGGTAAGGTATGTCGCAGGCAGTCTTCGATCCCGGACCGGTCGAGCGCCGCTCGTTCCTCAACTGGTTCCTCGGCACGAGTGTCGGCGCCTTCATGCTCTCGGCCCTCTATCCGGTGACCCGGTTTCTGATCCCGCCGAGAGTGGAGGAGTCCAGCGCAGCCAGCGTCGCGCTGGATATCAAGGCCGCCACGGTCAGGCCCAACAGCGGGCAGATCTTCAAGTTCGGCAAGCAGCCGGGCATCCTGGTCCGGACCCCCGCGGGGGAACTCCGGGCCTTCACCGCCATCTGCACCCACCTCCAGTGCACCGTGCAGTACCGCGAAGACCTCCAGCACATCTGGTGCGCCTGCCACAACGGTCACTTCGATCCGGTCTCCGGGAAGAACATCGGCGGTCCCCCGCCGCGGCCACTGGAGCAGTACACCGCCAACGTGCGCGGGGACAAGATCGTGGTGAGCCGGAGCGCCTCCGCATGAGCCCCGCGCTGGCCTCCACGGGGCTGTCCATCGGCGCCGCGCTGGCCTTCCAGGCGCTCGCGCGCTGGGTCGGCGAGGCGCCACCGCTGGCCGCCTGGGGCGGAACGGTTTGGGTTTTTGTCCTCTCTATGATCATCTCCATGCCGCTCGTCACCGGATGGATCAAGCGGAGGTCGTCATGAAACGGACGTGGCTCTGGGTCGGCGCAGTGCTCCTGGTTCTGGCGTTCCTCTACCTGCCCAGCCTCGGGATCGGTCTGGGGCAGCTCTTCGCGTTCCTCCTCGTGCTTCTCTGCCCGCTGATGCATTTCCTCGGCGGGCACCGGCACGGCGCCCACGGGGGTGGGGGTGCAGGGGAGCCCGAGGCCCTGGCGCCGGGGGCTGAGATCAAGGTGTCGAAGCGTGAAGAGGCGTGATCCCGCGCCCATGGCCCTGACGCTGGGCGTCTGGCTCTGCGCGCTGCCGTTCGTCCTGCTCCTGATCGGCCCGCTTTTCGGCGTGAAGGCGGCCGCCCTGGCTGCGGGCGGCTTGTTAGTGGCCGTGGCCGCGATCTGCTGGTACGTGTGCGCCTTCGAGCTCGAGGCCCCGTGAGGCCCTGATGGAGATTCTGCGCGAGTGGTACGTCATCCTGAGCCGGCTGAGCGCCCTCCTCGCCGGGCCGCTCGGAGAGCTCTCCACGCGTCTCGAGCTGCCGCTCGCCAGCGCCTTCCTCTTCGGCCTCATCGGGGCGGTGGCGCCCTGCCAGCTCACGACCAACGCCTCGGCGATGGCCTACCTCTCCCGGGAGGGCGGCCGGAGCGCCGCCGGGAAGGAGGCGGGGGCCTTCGTCCTCGGCAAGATCCTCGTCTACACGGCGCTCGGAGGCCTGGCCCTCGCCCTCGGCGCCCAGCTCCAGAGGGCCGCGATCCCCGCGGCCATCGTCACGCGGCGAGCCCTGGGGCCGATCCTCGTCCTGATCGGTCTTTCGCTCCTTGGGGCGTTCAGGCTCCGGGGAGGGTTCGGGACGCGCCTGTCGGCGCGTCTTGCGCAGGCCGCCCCGAGGTCGGGCGCGGGCCGGGCCTTCCTCATGGGAGGGACATTTGCCCTGGCCTTCTGTCCGACGCTCTTCTGGCTGTTCTTCGGTCTGACCGTCCCGCTGGGCCTCGAGAGCCCGGTGGGGTTCGTTTTCCCCGCCCTCTTCGCCGTGGGGACCAGCGTTCCGGTCCTGCTCCTGGGAACGTTCCTGGCGACGGGAGCGCCCGCGGACACCTCGGCTCGGCTCGCCCGGGCGAGCCGGATCCTGACCCGCGTCGCCGGCGTGGTCTTCGTCCTCGCCGGCCTCAACGACACGCTGACCTACTGGGCCCTGTGAGGAGGCGGCGATGACGGCGACCATCGGCTGGTTCAGCGTCCTCCTCGCCTTCGCCCTGGCGCTTGTCGGGATCATCGTGCCCGTGCTGATGGCCCGGCGGCAGGGCGCGCGCGCCCTGGCCATCGGCGGCGCCTCGATCGTGGGCCAGCTGACCCTGGTCACGGTCGCCGGGATCGCGCTCGTGTATGCCCTGGTGACGGCCGACTTCAGCCTCAAGTATGTCGCCACCAACAGCTCGCTGCGGACGCCGCTCTACTACCGGGTCACCGGGCTCTGGGGGGCGCTGGAGGGGTCGCTCCTCCTCTGGGAGTGGATGCTGGTCGCCTTCGCCGGCCTCGTGCTCTGGCAGTACCGGGAGCGCCACCGGGAGCTGATGCCGTGGGTCCTCGCCGTCTTCTCCGCAGTCTCGGCGTTCTTCCTCGCCGTCCTCACCTTTGCGTCCAGTCCTTTCGAGAGCCTCTGGCCGGTGCCCCTCGATGGCAAGGGGCTGAATCCGCTCCTCGAGGACGCCGACATGTTCACCCACCCGCCGCTCCTCTACGCGGGGTTCGTGGGGCTCACCGTGCCCTACGCCTTCGCGCTGGCCGCGCTCATCACCGGGCGGATCGACGAGGGGTGGATCGGCACGATCCGGAAGTGGATCGTCGCGGCCTGGCTCTTCCTCACGCTCGGGAACCTCTTCGGCGGCTGGTGGTCGTATCACGTCCTGGGCTGGGGCGGCTACTGGGCCTGGGACCCGGTGGAGAACGCCGCGTTCCTGCCGTGGCTCCCCGCGACCGCGCTCCTCCACTCGATCCAGATCCAGGAGCGCCGGGGAATGCTCAAGGTCTGGAACCTCTCGCTGATCATCGTGGCCTTCGCGCTCACCATCTTCGGCACGTTCCTCACGCGGAGCGGGGTGCTCTCCTCGGTCCACGCCTTCTCCTCCGGGCCGGTCGGGGGGCTCTTCCTGGGCTTCCTCGGCCTCGTCCTCCTGGGCTCCTTCGCCCTCGTCGCCCTCCGCGCCGACCGCCTGCGTTCCCAGCCCGAGCTGGACTCGATGGTGAGCCGGGAGTCCGCATTCCTTCTGAACAACGTCGTCCTGGCTGCCGTCACCTTCACCGTCTTCTTCGGCACGATCTTCCCCCTGGTGGCGGAAGCGGTCGTCGGCGTCAAGCTCTCCGTAGGGGCGCCATTCTTCTCCCGGGTCACTGTGCCCCTGTTCCTCGTCATGCTTCTCCTGATGGGGGTGGGCCCGCTGATCGCCTGGCGGAAGGCCTCCTCGGACAACCTCCGGCGGAACTTCCTCTGGCCGGCGGCCCTGTCAGCCGCCGTGGCCGTCGCGCTGGCGGCGGTCGGGGTGCGGGAGGCCTGGTCGCTCCTGGCCCTGACCCTCTCGGCCTTCGTGGTCCTGACGATCGGGCTCGACACGGGCCGGGCGGTGGCGGCCCGCCGGGCCATCGCCGGCGAGGGCGTGCTGGGGGCGCTGGGGAGTCTCCTTCGCCGCAACCAGCGGCGCTACGGCGGCTTCGTCGTCCACCTGGGCGTGGTGCTCGTCGTCCTCGGGATCACGGGCTCGATGAACTGGAGCCAGGAGAAGAACGCGACGCTCGCGCCTGGCGAGAGCGTGGGGGTGGGCCGTTTCACGCTGCGCTTCGAGGGGCTCCAGGTCAGGGAGCGGCCGACCCACGCGCGGGTGGAGGCGGCCTTCAGGGTGTTCAACGACCGTCACGACCTCGGGGTGCTCAGCCCTGCCCTCAAGTACTTTCCGAGCCAGCAATCGCCCATCGGGCGCGCCGTCCTCCGGATGGGCTGGTCGGAGGACCTCTACCTGATCCTCTCCGGGTTCAGCGAGGTCCGGGCGAGCCAGGCCACCGTCAAGGTGCTCCTGCGCCCGCTGGTGATGTGGATCTGGGTGGGGGGCGGCGTGATCGTCCTGGGCGCGCTCCTGGCCCTCTGGCCGTTCGGGCGCCGGGCCGCGGAGGCCTGAAATGGCCTGGAAACGCTTGGCGTTCATCTTCGCGGTCGGGGTCCCGCTCCTGGCGGTGCTGGCGTACGGCTTCACTCGCGATCCCCGGGAGATCCCGTCTCCCCTCATCGGGCGCCCAGCGCCGGCGTTCAGCGTCCGGCTGACCGACGGGGGCGAGGTGAAACTGGCGGACCTCCGCGGCAAGGTGGTCTTCCTCAACTTCTGGGCGTCGTGGTGCCCGCCGTGCCGGGCCGAGGCGCGAGCCCTGGAGGCCTCCTGGCAGCGCCACCGCGGGGGGGACGTAGTGTTCCTTGGCATCAACATGCAGGACCGGGAGGAGGCGGCCCGGGAGTTCCTCCGGGAGTTCGGCGTCACCTATTCCAACGGGATCGACGGGGGGAACCGGATCGCCATCGACTACGGGGTGTGGGGGATCCCCGAAACGTTCTTCCTCGACCGGAACGGCCGGATCACCTACAAGCACATCGGCGCGCTCGGCGCGGAGACGATCCACGCCAAGCTGGAGGAGGCGCGGCAGGGCGTCCAGAGCCGGCGGGAGGGCAAGGGTGAGTACCAGTCGATCCGCTAAGCCGTGGAGGGGCCGGATTCTTGCGGTGCTCGCGGCCGCCCTCCTCTTCGCGGCCCCGGCGGTCGCCGGGGAGGATCTGATCTGGACGACCGGATGCGGGAGATCGCCTCGGGCCTACGCTGCCCCGTCTGCCAGAACCTGTCCGTCGCCGACTCTTCCTCGGAGATGGCGCGGGAGATGCGGGCGCTGATCGTGGACCAGCTCCGGGCGGGGAAGCGCCCCGAGGAGATCCGGGACTACTTCGTCTCCAAGTATGGGCAGTGGATCCTCCTGTCGCCGCCGCCCCGCGGGGTGGGGCTCGTCGTCTGGATCGTCCCGACGCTGGGAGCCGCCGCGGGGCTCGGCGGCGCGGTGTGGCTCCTCAGGCGGTGGAGCCGGCGGAAGACAGCGCCACTTCCGCCACCGGACGAAGCCGTTCTCGCCCGGATCAGAGAAGCGGTCCAGGCCGGCGACTCGCTCGCTGACCTCACGCCCGAGGAAGCGCGGCAGGTCGAGGCGCTGCGGGAGCTCCAGTTCGACTACCGGGCGGGAAAGCTCTCCACGCGGGACTACGAGGAGCTGAGGGCGCTGTACGAGAGCCGCGCCGCCGCCGCGCTCGCCGATGCGAGGCGGCAGCGCCGCGAGGCGGAGGCCCTGGGGCCGGTAGCCGCGCCCGCCGCTCCCGCGCCGCCCGGTGCCGCCCCTCGCGGGTGGCGCTGGGCGGCCGCCGCCCTCTTCCTCGTGGGGTTCGGGGCGGCCCTGGGGTACTTCCTCCCCCAGTCGGTGCGCGCGCGCGGCGACGGATCGCCCACGGGAGATTTCCTCACCGGGACCCGGGAGGAGGCGGCCCGGGCGGAAGCGCCCGATCTGCCCGTCCTGCTCCAGCGGGGGCGCCAGGCGATGGACGCGGGGGAATGGGACCGCGCCATCGGCTTCTTCAGGCGCGCCCTCGAGGTGGACCCGGACGAGCCGACCGCGCACGCCTCTCTCGGTTTCATCCTCCACCGCGCCGGTCATTCCGACCGGGCGCTCAAGTCCTTCGAGCGGGCGCTGGCCCGCGACCCCACCTCCCCGCCGGCGCTCTGGGGCAAGGGGCTGGTCCTCTACGAATCGCTGGGGAAGACAGCCGAGGCGATCCGGACGTGGGAGACCCTCCTGGCCCAGGAGATCTCCAAGGAGGATCGGGACCATGTGCTCTCGATCCTCGCCGACGCGCGGCAGCGGCTGGCGGCGCGGCCGGGGCCGGCCACGAGGTCACCACGCTGATGTACCCGATCCTGATTCAGCTCGGCGGGTTCAGGCTCCACAGTTACGGCGTCCTCGTGGCCCTCGCGATCTTCGCTGCCCTGTGGGTCGGCGCGCGAGAGGCCCGGCGCAAGGGGTTCGCCCGGGGGGTGGTCGACGACCTCGCGCTGCCGGTGATCGTGGCGGGCTTCCTCGGCGGGCGCCTGGCCCACGTTCTGGGATGGGAGCCCGAGCTCCTCTGGCGGGACCCGCTCGGGATCCTCGCCGTCTGGCGCGGCGGCTTGGCGATCCACGGCGCGCTCCTGGCCGGCTTCGGGGCCGCCCTCTGGTTCTGCCGTCGGCGGCGCCTCGACACGTGGGCGCTGGCCGACACGCTGGCCCCGGCGATCATTCTGGGCCAGGCGATCGGCCGCTTCGGGTGCCTCCTCAGCGGCGATTCCTATGGGCGCCCGGCCGACCTGCTCTGGGCGGTCACCTTCACCCACCCGGCGGCCCTGGCGCCGCTCGGCGTCCCACTGCATCCAGTCCAGCTCTACGAGCTCGCCTTCGATCTCGTTCTCTTTGGAGTCCTTTGGGCGCTCCGCAAGCGGACGTCCTTCCCCGGCCAGCTCTTTCTCCTGTACGTCGCGGGCTACGGGCTGGTCCGTCTGGTGACCGAGGTCTTCAGGGGCGACCGCGTGGAGCTTGCCTTCGGACTCTCCGCGCTCCAGGCGGCGAGCCTCGCCCTGCTGGCGATCGCGCTCGTCGCCTTCGGTTGGCGGCTGGTGGGGCGGAGGGCGCGCACGTGAGGAGAAGGGGAACGACGATGCGAGGGTGGCCCCTGGATCGCAGGAATCGGATTGACGGTGGTCGTCGGATGTGTCGGGCCGGCCATCGCCGAGTCGGAGAAGATCCGAGACCGGTCCGGGGGCTCACGGCGTCGTGGTCAGCGGCG
>JACPSW010000037.1 GCA_016193045.1 Candidatus Rokuibacteriota bacterium
GCTGGACCGTGAGGAGCGGCGCGTAGGCCGGGAGGACCTTCTCCTCTTCGAGCGTCAGGATCTCCAGGGCCTCGGTGTGGGCCTCGATCGAGCCGGTTCGATCCCCGGCGATCCGTCTGGCGCGGGCCACGCCCTCCAGCGCCCAGAGGCGATGGTAAGCCTGCTCGGGGCCGCTGGATTGCTCGGCGGCCTCCCTGAAGAGCCGGACCGCTTCCCCGCGCTGCCCCTCCGCCAGCGCGACGTTGCCCAGGCCGCGACGGATGAGAGGGCGGAGCGCCGCCCCGGCGCCGGCTTCGGCCTGGCGGAACAGCCCGCGCGCCTTCGCCGGATTGCCGTCGGCCAGATAGGCGTTCGCCAGCGACGCCATCACGAATGGCTGGAACGACGCTTCCCCTTCGGCCAGGGCCTGCTCGTAGTCCTTGATGGCCTGACCAAGCCGGCCCTGCCGTGCGTTGACGTCGCCCCGAATCTTGTAGGTGGGACCGAGGACCCGCTTGCGGTTCGTCTGCTGGAAGGCCGGGGGAGCGCGCTGCGCGTGGTCGGTGGCTTCCTCGGCGAACCGGGCCGCGCGGTCGAGATGGCCGGCGAGGCTATAGGCGTAGGCGAGGTCCCGCTTGGCGAATGCCAGCACGTCGTGGGCTCCCGTCGTCTGGCCCAGGAAGAGCGCCTTGCTCGCCTCCCGGATTCCCCGTCTGAGCTCTCCGGCGTCCAGAAGCGCAGTGACTCCGTCGCCGGCTTTGAAGTCGGGCCCTGAGAGTCTCACGCTGTCGCTGTAGTAGAGAATCTCGCCCTCGGCCAGCAGCCGCGCCGCCGACTCGGCCTCCAGGGCTTTCAGCTCCGCCACCTTTTCGGGGGAAACGGTCGGCACGCAGCCGGCGACGGCGGCGACCCCCACGAGCAGAGGAACCACGATGCGGGAGGCTTTCATGACGGCAAGGCTAGCCGATGTGTGTGTCTCGCCTCATTGCGGCTTCCCCGTGAAGGTGAACGCAGCCCAGAAGAAGGGGTGGGGAAACTCTCGCATGGCCGCGCTCTGGGCCCGCCGCAGCGCCTCCGCCGGGTCGCGTCCCCCTTTCAGCTGGTCGTAGAACTCACGCATGAGGACGAAGCTGGCCCGGTCATCCACCTTCCAGAGGGTGGTCACTACGGCGGGGGTGCCGGCGTAGAGGAAGGCCCGCTGGAGCCCCACCAGCTCGTCACCCTGAGAGAGCTTGCCCAGGCCGGTCTCGCACGCCGACAGGACGACGAGGCGGGCGTTGAGGTCGAGGCCAAAGATCTCGCGCACCTCGAGACGGCCGGTTCCGTCGCCATCGGGGACGAGGAGGAGGGCGGAGGCCAGCGGGTCCTGCTCATTCAGCTCCCCGTGGGTGGCGAAGTGGAGGAGGCCGGCGTCATTGCTCAAGACTTTGACTTTGGTTTTTGTGGCCTCCTGTCGGAGCAGGACAGTGGCGCCGGGGAAGCGCTCGCCGACGGCGCGGGCCTCGCGCTCGGCGTAGCGGAGGTTCAGGGCCGGGCCGAGGTCTGGATTTCCGACCGCCATCGCTCGGTCGAGTGCTCCCTGGCTCTTGCCCCCGAGGTACTTCAGGACGCTGGCGCTCGGCAGGGTCGCAAGCCTGAAGTCCTCGACCAGCCAGCGTCCGGAGGGGCTCCGGAGGGCGCCGAAGGGGAGGTAGTGGAGGACGTCGTGGGGGACGAGGAGGACGCGGTTGCTCCGGATATGCGGGCGGACTCGCGCGAACAGCCGCTCGTGGAGGGCCTCCGCGCGGGCCTGGGCGTCGGGGAGGGGCGCCCTCCCTTCGATGCCCTCCCGGAAGGCTCGCACCTGGGCGATGAGGTCGGCTCGGCGCACCGGCAACCGCACCACCTCGACGCGGCTCCGGTCGACCACCCAGACGACGCTCTCGCGCTCGGTGACGAGGTACTCGACGAGCGTCGTGTCCTCGCCAAGGAGCCGCTGAATCTCCTCGAGCGTCACCGGTTCGACGGTCATCAGCGAAGCCTGCTCGAGGTTCTCCTTGCGCACGCGCTCGAGGAACGCCCGGTACTCCCGCTCGACGGCTTCCGCCTTTTTTTGTGCCGAGGCGCGGTCGTCCGGGTCCGTCGCGTCTTGGGCCGAGACTTTAGCCTCGCTGAGTCGCGTCCGCAGGCGAATCTCCTCCTCGACGAGCGCCCGGGTCTTGCCCTTGGACAGGACCGTCTGCGTCCCCAGGAGGTCCAGGAACGCCCGGGAGCGGCCGCGCTCGGCGAGGCTGAACGCCTCGTCGGCCTTGCC
>JACPSW010000038.1 GCA_016193045.1 Candidatus Rokuibacteriota bacterium
TAGGTCCCCTCACCCTGCCCTAGCGCGCATTATTCACGAACGGCGATGGCGCGACCGGGCGGGTGGCGCAGGGTGCAGCCCCCGCGGGGCCGCGCGCAGTGGGCCCCCCTCGTCCCGTCCGCCGCGCGCAGCGCGGCGTTCGGGCGAGTGGGTGACGGCGCCGGACCCACGGGGGTTGCGCCCTGCGACAGGCCCCGCCCGCTACACTCGACGATGGTTCGTGAATAATGCAGGCTAGAGCTTCGGTGGCTTGCGCCAGTTGGTGGCCTGCTCGTAGGCGTAGCCGATCCGGAGGATTCGCCCCTCCTCCCACGGGCGGCCGACGATCTGGATTCCCACCGGGAGCCCCTCGCCGCTCCACCCCGCCGGCACCGAGAGGGCGGGGTAGCCCGCCACGCTCACGGGATCGCAGTCCTTGATGAACGTGAAGAACGTGTTGACCTTCTTGCCCAGGAGCTCGACCTCCGCGTCCTCGCCGATCTTGGCTGCCGGGAGCGGCGTCGTCGGCGTGACCAGGGCGTCCACCTTGGCGAGCGCCTCCTTGAACGCCGCCTGGATCTTCGGCCGGTTGGCGTTCATCGCCTCGATATAGGCATACCCCGGGATGGGCTTGGCTTTCTCCGTCCCCTTCTGGCCGCCCAGGATCCCCTGGACGTCGGGCCCGAACTGCGGGAGGTACTTGTCGATCGTGGCCTGCGGGTCCATCTGCTTGAGGTACGCCTCCATGGCGTAGATGGCCTCGGGGAGAACGATCGCGAAGCCGGTGGGGAGCGCGATGTCGAGGTTCTTCATCTCGACGTCCACGAGCGTGGCGCCCAGGCGCTGCATTTCCTTGAGTGCCTGCTCCGTGAGCCGCTGGACGTCGGGGTGATTCTCTTCGTAGAAGTATTTTCTCGGCACACCGATTCTGACCCCCTTGAGCCCGCGCGCCAGACCGCGCGTGTAGTTGGGGGCGGATTCGGCCTCCGCGTCCATGTCGCGGGGATCGGGCCCGGCCATCGCTCTGAGCAGCAGAGCGGCATCCTCCACGGTGCGCGCGATGGGGCCGATCACGTCGCGGGTGGTCGAGAGGTACATCATGCCCCCGCGTCCCACCCGTCCCAACGTCGGCTTGAGCCCCACGGCGCCGCAGAGCGCCGCGGGGATCCTCACCGACCCGCCCGTGTCGGTGCCGACGGCGGCCGCGCAGAACCCCGACGCCACCGCCGCCCCCGAGCCGCCGCTCGATCCACCGGGGATCCGCGTCCGGTCATAGGGATTGCGGGTCGGCCCGTAGTGGGGGTTGTTGGTCGTGATCCCGAAGGCGAACTCGTGCATATTGGTCTTGCCGAGGACCACGCACCCCGCCTGGCGGAGGCGCCAGACCACCTGGGCGTCCTCCTTCGGGACCCACTTCTCGAGGATCTTCGACCCGCCGGTGGTGCGGAGCCCCGCGGTGTCCAGGTTGTCCTTGAACGCGATGGGGATGCCGTGGAGCGGACCGAGAACCCTTCCCTGCCTGAGCACACCGTCGAGCCGTTCGGCTTCCTTGAGCGCCCGTTCGCGATCCACGGTGATGAAGGCGTTGATGCCGTTACGGCCGTCGAACTTGGCGATTCGATCGAGATAGGCCTGCGTCAGCTCCTTGATCGAGACCTGGCGGTCGCGGATCCGCTTGGCCAGCTGCGCGGCGCCGAGGGTGGCCAGGTCGCCCTCCGCGACGGCCGCCTCCGCCCGGGACCCCGTCCCCGCGAGAATCAGAGCGCCGCCCGCCGCCGTCACCTGCAAGAACTCTCGCCGGTCCATACCGATCCCCCTCACCCTGCCCTCTCCCCCCGAGGGGAGAGGGGAAGTCGATTAAAGGGCCACGGGCTCTTTGTGCTCGCCGAAGACGTCCTTCATCGCGGAGGAGATCTCGCCGAGCGTTGCATAGGCCTTGACGGCCTCCAGGATTGGCTCCATGAGGTTCCCCGTCCCGCGGGCCTCGTCTCTGATCTGTCCCAGCGCCCGGCCGACGGCCGCGCCGTCCCGCTCGCGGCGGGTCCGGTCGAGCTTGGCCACCTGGGCTTCGGCGACCTTGGGGTCGAAGGCGTAGAGCTCGACGTCGTGGGACTCCGCGGGCTGCTCCGCCGCCACGTGGCAGTTCGTCGCCACTTTGGGAATCTCGCCGGACAGGAGCTTCTGCTCGAACAGGTACGCCTGGCGGGCCACCTCGGCCTGGATGGCTCCCGACTTGACGCCCTCCACGATCCCGTTCAGGCGATCGACCTGGGCCAGCTCCGCCTGGATCTTTTTTTCCATCTCGCCCGTGAGCCACTCCACGTAATAGGAGCCGGCCAGGGGATCCGCAGTGTCGGCGACGCCGGACTCCTCGGCGCAGATCTGCATGGTCCTGAGCGCGACGAGCTGGGCCTGGGAGGAGGGAATCGTGTAGGCCTCGTCGTAGGTGGGCAGCGCCATGGTCTGGGCTCCCGAGAGCGCGGCAGCGAGAGCCAGGTACGCCCCCCGCACGATGTTGTTCTGGGGCTCCTGGACGGTGAAGGCCGAGCCGCCGCCGCCGATGAGGCTCCTGAACATCCAGGAGCGCGGGTTGGTAGCGCCGAAGCGCTCGCGCATCATGCGGGCGTAGAGACGCCGGCCGGCCCTGAACTTCGCGACCTCCTCGAAGATCTTCCCCCAGCACGTGAAGTTGAAGGAGATGCGCGGGGCAAACTCGTCCACCGGCATCCCCCGCTTGAGCATCAGCTCCACGTAGGCGGCGGCGATGGCCAGGCCGTAGGCCATCTCCTGGGCGGTGGTGCAGCCCGCCTCGCGGATGTGGTAGCCGCAGACCGATACCGGGTTGGAGCGCGGGTAGCGCTTGGCGGAGAACTCGATGAGGTCGCCGACGAGCCGGAGCGAGGGCTCCACGGGGTAGACCCAGGTGCCGCGGGCGATGAACTCCTTCAGGATGTCGTTCTGGGGCGTGACCACGACCCTGTCGGCGGGGGCCTTCTGCTTTTCGGCGACCGCGTAATACATCGCGGTGATCGGCGCCGCCATCGAGTTGATCGTCAAGGAGACGCTGACCCGGTCCAGCGGGATCCCGCTGAAGGCCTCCTCCATGTCGGCCAGCGTGTCGATCGCCATCCCGACTCGGCCCACCTCCCCGTCCGCGCGCGGATCGTCGGAGTCGAGGCCGCACTGGGTCGGCAGGTCGAAGGCGACGTTCAGCGCGTCCTGGCCGTGGGCCATCAGGTACTTGAAGCGGCCGTTGGTCTCCCCCGGCGTGCCGAAGCCCACGTACTGGCGCATCGTCCAGACCCGCGCCCGGTACATCTCGGGGTGGATCCCCCGGGTGAAGGGGTACTCTCCCGGGTCCCCCAGATCCCGCCCGTAGTCCAGGCCCCGGATGTCCTCGGGGCCATAGACGGCCTTCACCGGGATACCGGCGTGGAGGATCACATCCTTTTTCTTGGCGGCCTTAGGCATGAGCGTACTCCTTGAGTGTCTCCACAATCGCCGGGAGCGGCGTCCCCATCGGAAACACGTCGCGGACTCCCAACTGGCGGAGCGGCTCCACATCGCGCTGGGGGATGATCCCGCCCACCACGACGGGAATGGACTGGGCGTTCTGGGCCTTCAGGCCCTCCGCGAGCTGGCGGCAGAGGGTGAGGTGGGCCCCGGAGAGGATGGAGAGCCCGATCACGTCCACGTCCTCCTGGATCGCCTCCTGGACGATCTCCGCCACGGTCCGCTTGAGCCCCGTGTAGATCACCTCGAAGCCGGCGTCCCGGAGGGCGTGGGCCACGACCTTGGCGCCGCGGTCGTGGCCGTCCAGTCCGGGCTTGGCGATCAGGATCCTGAGCTTGCGTTCAGTCATAGCTCGCGTCGTTCGAGCGCACGCGCAGTTTGCGGTCACCCACGGGTCACTCGGCCAGTTTGAATGCCGGCAGGTGGCGGTGCTTGCCCTCGGAGTCGTCGGCGACCCGGATCGGCGTGAACCGGGCCCGCTTCCCGACGGCGAGGGCCGCCGGGTTGGTCTCGACGATCCTGGAGAAAAGCCTGAGATCGTGAATCTTTACGACACCGAAGATCAGAGGCTTGTCGAAGCCAGCCGGCACTCCCGTCTCCTGCACGGTGAAGGCGTGGAGGATGCCCTCCTGGGGGAGGTCCACCCAGTCGTACTGGTCGGAGCCGCACTGGGGGCAGAAGCCGCGCGGGGGCCAGTCCATCCGCTTGCACCCGCGGCAGGCGGTCGTCACGAGGCGGCCGGCGGCCAGGTACTCGTAGAACTCGTGGAGCTTCGTCTGCTCTGCCGATTCCAGCGGGAACGGATCCACTGCCCTGAAGTAGGTCACGGGCGCTCCTTGCCATAGACCATGACGACGTGCTCGCCCATGCCGGAGTTGTTGTGGGTGAGGGCGATCTTCGCCTCGGGGATCTGGCGGGGGCCGGCCTCGCCCCGCAGTTGCCAGAACACCTCGGCGGCCTGGGCGATCCCCGTCGCCCCGAGCGGGTGGCCGCAACCGATCAGGCCGCCTCGCGGGTTGACCACTACGGTGCCGCCGTCGTCCGACAGCCCCTTCTCGACGAAGCGGCCGCCCTCCCCCTTGTCGCAGAAGCCCAGCTCCTCGTAGGCGATGATCTCGGCGATGGCGAAGCAGTCGTGGACCTCGGCCACGTCCACGTCGGCAGGGCCGATCCCCGCCATCTGATAGGCGGCCTCCCCCGCCCGCTTCATGGCGGGCCAGTGGGAGTAGTCCTCGTGGAGCGAGGAGAGGGTGAAGCCGTCCAGCGCCTGGCCGGTCCCCTGGATCCAGACGGGCTTGTCGGTCAGATCGCGGGCGCGCTCCTCCGACGCCACGATCACCGCGGCGGCGCCGTCCGTGATGGGCGAGCACATGAAGAGGCGGAAGGGCGTGGAGATCATCCGGGAGCAGAGGACCTGGTCGAGCGTCGCCCCCTTCTGGAAGTGGGCGTAGGGGTTCTTGGCGGCGTGGTTGTGGTTCTTCACGCTCACCATGGCCATCTGCTCCTCGGTGGTGCCGTACTTGACCATGTGCTTCTGGGCGGCCAGCGCGAAGCACGGGGGAGCCGTCAGCCCGTACGCAGCTTCCCATTCCCGGTCCACGCCCGTACCCATGTTGAGGATCGCCTCCTCGCCGCTCGGCTGGTTGAGCTTCTCGACCCCGAGCACCATGACGAGGTCGGCCAGCCCCGCGGCGATGAAGGCGTAGGCGTAGCGGATCCCCACCGTCCCCGAGGCGCACATGTGCTCGGTCCGCGCGGAGAGGTGGGACGGTTTGATGCCCAGCGCCTCGGCCGCCA
>JACPSW010000039.1 GCA_016193045.1 Candidatus Rokuibacteriota bacterium
GCCCCTCGGTGGTGAGGCTATCTTCGTACCTGGTGCCTGTCAAGGGAATTCCCAGCGGTTGCTGTTGGTCTATGAAAATGTCACCCCCTAGCTGTTCAGTGAGAATGTCATCCCATGGAGACATGGGAGACCCTCACGATGAGCCGAAAGGAAGTGCCCCGGGCGGGCCTGCTCAAGGCCGCCCTCGCAGGACGCATCACCACCCAACAAGGCGCCACGGCGTTGCGGCCGAGCGTCCGGCAGTTTCAGCGGCTCAAGCACCGCTTCCGAGAGGGCGGGGCCCGGGCGCTCCTGCACCGCAACCGGGGGCAGCCCTCCCCCCGGCGCTTGTCAGCCGCCGTCCGGCAACGCGTGGCCGAGTTGCTCCAGACCACCTACCAGGGCTTCAATGACTGTCACGCCACCGAGAAGCTCCGCGAGGTCGAGGCGCTTCCGCTCAGCCGCGCCTCCGTGCGCCGCCTCCGCCGGGCCCTGGGGCTGCCCCCGAAACATCGGCGCCGGCCCCGCCGCCACCGCACGCGCCGCACCCCCGAGGCCCAGATGGGCGCCCTCGTCCAGCTCGACGGCAGCCCGTTTGACTGGCTCGAAGGCCGGGGCCCGGCGATGACCCTCCTCGGGGCGATTGACGACGCCACCGGGACGGTCCTCGCCCTCCACTTCCGCCCCACCGAGGATCTGCAGGGTTACACCACCCTGTTGCACCAGCTCGGCCGGCAGTGGGGCCTGCCCCTGGCCCTCTACGGCGATCGCCTCAATGTCTTCGTCCGCAACGACCGGCACTGGACCCTCGAGGAAGAGCTCCAGGGTGCGCAGGCGCCCACCCATTTCGGCCGCATGCTGCAAGACCTGGGGATCGGCTACGTCCCCGCCGGCTCGCCCCAGGCCAAGGGCCGCATCGAGCGCCTGTGGGGCACGCTCCAGGATCGGCTCGTGAGTGAACTGCGCCTGCGGGGGCTCGCCGCCCTCGACGCGGCCAATGCCTCCCTGCCGGAGTTTGTCGCGGACTTCAATCGGCGCTTCGCCCACGCCCCCGCCGAGGCCACCGCAGCATGGCGGCGCACACCGCGCGACTTCGCCGAGCTCCTGAGCTGCCGGTACGAGCGCGTTGTCGCTCGCGACAACACCGTGCGTCTCGGGGCGCGCTGGCTCCAGATCCCGCGCGGCCCCGGTGGCCGCTCCTCTGCCCGCTGCCGGGTCGAGCTGCGCGAGTGTCTGGACGGCCGCCTCATCGTCTTCCACGACGTGGCCGCGCTCGGGCCGGAATTCGTCCTCCGGCCCCGCGGGGCGCCCCCCGACCTCGAAACGGCCGGGATAGGCCAGCACGGCGAGGAGAAGCAGAAGGGTGGGAGAGAGGAGCAGGTACGCCAGTCGGATGTCGCGGCGACGCGCGGTGCTGGGCCGTTCCCCGCGCGGCAGGGGGGCCGGAAGGGAAACGACCTCGCTGCCTACCCTCATCTCAAAGGGTTAGGGGCCAAGTGTCAGCAACCGGAGGTCGCCCAAGTGTCAGCAACCCGAGGTCGGTATGGGGCTCGCAAGAAGGTTCTGTAGGGGGCCGGCATGACACAAGAAGCCCTCGCCGAGAGCGCCCTCGCGAGCCTGCCCAGGTGGCAGCTCGGGGTGACCTGGAGTTGTTGTCACCTGTCATTGTGTGTGCTCCCAAGTGACCTTCGAATGCTGACACCTGGCCGGTTAGGCAATGGCTTCGTCGGTTGTGTTGTCGAAGAAGTGGATCCGGTCTGGGACGAAGGCCAGCCGGATCTTCTGGTGGTGCCGGGTGCGCACCGTGGGGTCCACCCGGGCGACGAGGGTCTGGTTCCCCACCCGGGTATCCAGCAGGATCTCCGAGCCCAGCGGCTCCACCACCTCCACCAGGGCCTCGAAGACGAGGTCCTGGGGGTCGCCGCCCCCCGCCTCCCTCAGGTCCTCCGGGCGGATGCCCAGGGTCATGGCCCGCCCCTTGTAGGGTCCGAGGCGAGAGACCCGGTCGGGGGGAACCCTCACCCTCAATCCCAGCGCTTCCGCGTACAGGGCGCCGCCGGCCTCCACGATCGTGGTGTCGATGAAGTTCATGGCCGGGGAGCCAATGAACCCCGCCACGAACTTGTTCCGCGGCTTCGAGTACAGCTCCAGCGGCTCGCCCACCTGCTGGACCAGCCCGTCCTTCATCACCACGACCCGGTCGCCCAGGGTCATCGCCTCCACTTGATCGTGGGTGACGTAGATGACCGTCGTCTCCAGCCGGTCGTGGTGAAGGCGCTTGAGCTCCACCCGCATCTGGACGCGGAGCTTGGCGTCCAGGTTCGAGAGCGGCTCGTCGAAGAGGAAGACCTGGGGGTGGCGGACGATGGCGCGCCCGACCGCCACGCGCTGGCGCTGGCCGCCGGACAATTGGCGGGGCTTGCGCTTGAGGAGATCCTGGATTCCCAGAAGGGTCGCCGCGTCTTTCACCCGCGTCTCGATCTCGGACTTCGGGAACTTCCGCATCTTGAGCCCGAAGGCCATGTTGTCGTAGACGGTCATGTGCGGGTAGAGGGCGTAGTTCTGGAAGACCATGGCGATGTCGCGGTCCTTGGGGGGCAGGTCGTTCACGAGGCGCTCGCCGATGTGGACCTCCCCCGACGTGATCTCCTCCAGGCCGGCGACCATCCGGAGGGTGGTGGACTTCCCGCACCCCGACGGGCCGACGAGGACCATGAACTCCTTGTCCCGGATGTGGAGGTTCACGTCCTTGACCGCGTACACCTCATCGAACTTCTTGTTCAGATCTTTCAACACGACTTGTGCCATCGTCAAGCCTCCTGGGCGGGTCGGGGACTCAGGCCTTGGTGCTTCCGGAGGTCAGCCCCGAAATGTAGTAATCCATCAGGAATGCGTAGAGCAGGACCGGGGGGAGGCACGCGAGGAGCGCCCCGGCCATCAGCCCGCCCCAGTGGTACACGTCGCCTTTGATCAGCGTCGTCACGGTGCCGACCGTCAGCAGCTGTTCCTCGTTCGAGAAGATGAACGCCATCGGGTAGAGAAATCCGGCCCAGGAGATCGTAAAGGCGAACATCGTGGCGGCGACGAGACCCGGCACCGCGACGGGGAGGAAAATCCGGAGCAGCATCTGGAGGTGGTTGGCGCCGTCCACCAGCGCGGCCTCGTCCAGCTCGCGGGGGATGGAGGCGAAATACCCGATGAGGATCCACGTGCAGAACGGGACGATGGCGGTGGGGAACACGAGCAGCAGGGACCACTTCGAGTTCAGCAGGCCCAGCCAGCCGATGATCTTGAAGAACGGGATGAAGAGAAGGGTATCGGGCACGAGGTACGTCAGAAACACGCCGGTGCCCAGGATGCCGGCTCCGATGAAGCCGAGCCGCGACAGGCTGTACGCCGCGAGGACGCTGATCACCAGCGAGAGGATCGTCACCAGAGTGGTGATGATGGCCGTGTTCTTGAGGTAGATGAGGAAATCGGTCTTCGTGAACAGGTCCTGGTAATGCTTGAGGGTCGCGCCCTGCTGGATGAGGAACGGGATCCCCTTCAGGCTCTCGATCTCCTGGTTGGTCTTGAACGAGGTCAGCGCCATCCAGTAGGGCGGGAACAGGAAAAACACCATGAACACGGCGATCACGCCGTAGCAGACGACGAGCACGGCCTGGCGGCGGGTCTTGATCGACCGGATCACACGACGCTCCGCCGGACGCCGCGCAGGATAAAGAAGGCGGACACGGCCAGGATCGGAAACATCACGAGCGCGACGGCAGCGCCCAGGGGGACGTCGCCCGACTCGATGCCGAGGCGGAACGAGAACGTCCCGAAGAGATGGGTCTCATTGCGGGGGCCGCCGCGCGTGAGGACCCGCACGATGTCGAAGTTGGCGAAGGTGACGATGGTCGAGAAGAGCATCGTGATCGCGATGATGTTCTTCAGCATGGGGAGGGTGATGAAGCGGAGCTGCTGGAAGGGGCCCGCGCCGTCGATGGAGGCGGAGTCGAACAGCTCCAGCGGGATCGACTTCAGGCCGGCCAGGTACATGATCATGAAGAAGGGCGTGCCGTACCAGACGTTGACGAGGATGATGGAGAAGCGCGCCCAGAAGGGATCGGCGAGCCAGGACTTCGGGGCGAAGCCCAGCTCGACCAGGATCCAGTTCAGGGCGCTGTGGGTCGGCTCGAAGATCCACCACCAGCCGAGAGTGGAGAGCGCCAGGGGCATCACCCAGGGCACGAGGGAGACGCCCCGCCAGACGCGCTGGCCGCGGGTGGGGAGCGTGTTGATCACGAGGGCGAGGATAAAGCCGAGCAGCGCCTTGAAGAAGACGGCCGTGAAGGTGAAGAGAAAGGAGGTGCGGACCACGAGCCAGAACGTGTCCATCGTGAAGAGGAAGCGGAAGTTGTCGAGCCAGACGACCTGGGTCTCGCGCTTGTTCAGCATCGCGAGATAGATGGAGTAGAAGAAGGGATAGATGATCAGGCCGACGATCAGTACGAGAAGCGGCAGGCACATCAGGAAGGCAGCGACCGGCTTGGACCGGAGGCGCGCGAGGACGGAAGACCGCCGTCGCGCGCGCTGGCGCGCCCACTCTTCCGCCAGAGGCTCCTGTCGGAGTGCGGTCATGGTCGAGACGGGGTCAGGCCCCCGAGAGGCCTGACCCCGATCATCAGCTTATCCGCGCATGTAGGTGGCGATCTCTTTCGCCGCCCACTTCATCGCTTCCTTCGGGTTCTCTCCCTTCTGGGTGACTCGGGAGACCATGTGGGGGATCGGGTAGCGGGTGTAGATCTGTGCCGCGAGGTCCTGCTTGGCCGGATAGCCGCAGACGATGAGCTTCTCGTCACCGCGGATCGGGTAATTGTACTGGCCGCCCTTGGGGGGCTCGATCTCCTGCCAGATGGGGTGGTCGAGGAAGGAGTTCTGCTGGGGCATGTCGTACCCCTGCGAGGCGGTGATGAGCTTCCACTGCTGCTCCTTCTGGCCCAGGTGCAGCAGGAGGTCCTTGGCGGCCGACTTGTTCTTGGCGAACTTCCAGACGCCCCAGGTGAAGGGGAGCGATCCGCGCCACCGCCCCTTCGCGCCGCGGGGCGCATCGTGGTGCCAGACCTGGGCCGCCACGGCTGGCTGGTCGCGCTTGGCCACGGTCCAGGCGCTCGGCGGGTTGATGACGGCCGATCCCTTGCCCGAGATGAGCCAGCGGTTGTTCGAGCCATCGTCCCAGGCGTAGATGTCGGGCGGCAGGTATTTCGTCAGTTCCTTGAGGTACTCGAGCGCCTCGAGGGTGGCGTTCGACTCGATGGTGATATCTCCCTTCGGCGTCACGAACGTCGAGCCGTAGGACGCGAAGAGGGGCCCCAGCCAGTCGTTGGAGTCCGTGTTCTCGGCGATCGACATGCCTGCGGGGAAGCCGGCCGCGTGGACTTTCTTCGCGCCCGCGAGGAACATCTTCCAGTCCCAGGCGTCCACCTTCCTTTTGTCGCGCTTCTTCACGTCGGCGGGGAAGATGTCCTGGACGTCGATGCCTGCGTGCTTTTTCCAGAGGTCCATCCGGGTCTCGAGCGGGTAGGTGTGCGACCCGATCGGCGAGGGGAGCGTTACCCACTTGCCGTCCTGGAAGTTCAGGTACGTGGCGTTCTCGTTGTAGGGGCCGTACTTCTTGATCAGGGCGTCGGCGACGTCGTTCATCGGCTCCAGCTTGTCCTTGTACTTGGTCCCGTCCCACGTGACGAAGGCCATGATGTCGTGGCCAGTCCCGGCCCGCGACTCGGCGGCCGCTGTGGCCTGAAGCTTCTCGCCGATGGAGGTGATGAAGTCGATCGTGATCTCGACCTTGTTGGCCTTGCCCCAGGCCTCGATGATCTCCTTGAGGACGGCGTTCTCGCCGGGCACCCAGTGGTCCCACAGTCCCAGGACCAGCTTGGTCTGGGCCCGCGAGACGTGCGGGAACCCGACGACCGAGGCAGCGGCGACCCCGCCAGCGACCGTTTTGAGGAACTCCCGCCGGTCAGCCAATGCCTGTTTTTTCATGGTGTTGCACCTCCTCGGTGGGTTAGAGGTTGCGGGATCCTGGCGCGAAGGGATGGCTCACCTCCTCAGTCTCGCACCCGCCCGGTGCCGGACGGGCGGGATTATAGCACTCTTCTATCCCTTGACCGATCCGGTGAGGCCGGTCACGTAGTACTCGACGAAGAAGGAGTAAACGAGGGCGACGGGGATGGATCCGAGCAGGGCGCCGGCCATGAGCTGGCCCCAGAAGTAGATGTCGCCCCGGATCAGCTCCGAGACCACCCCGACGGGCACCGTCTTGCGTTCGGGGGACGAGAGAAAGATGAGCGCGTAGATGAACTCGTTCCAGGAGAGCGTGAAGGCGAAGATTCCCGCCGAGAGGATCCCGGGAATGGCGATCGGGAAGATGATGCGCACCATGGCGCCGAGGCGCGTCGCCCCGTCGATCCGGGCGCACTCTTCCAGCTCCTTGGGGATGGTCTTGAAGTAGCCCATCAGGAGCCAGGTGCAGAAGGGGATGAGGAACGTGGGGTAGGTGAGGATGAGCGCCCAGGGGGTGTTCCCGAGATGGAATTCCCTGATGATGTCGGCCAGGGGGATGAAGAGCAGCGTCGGCGGCACGAGGTACGTGACGAAGATGGAAGTGCCCAGGGCTCCGGCCATCGGGAAGCGGAGTCGCGCCAGGGCGTACCCCGCGAGGAGCCCGCAGAAGAGGGAGATCCCGGTGGACGCGACGGCGATGAAGAACGTGTTCCAGAGCCAGCGCGGGAAGGTCGTCCGCGCGAGGAGATCCTGAAAGTGGGCGAGCGTGGGCTGAAGCGTCCAGAAGGGGGCGTTGTTGGCGGCGCGCCAAGAGCGGTAGAGCTCATGGTCGGGACGGATGGCCGTGACGAACATCCAGTAGAAGGGGAAGAGGGTCCCGATGATGAACAGGGTGAGGGGAATGTAGAAGAACACCCACCTCTTCCACCGCTGCTCGATCACGCTAGGCGCCCTCCAGGCGGCGGAGATACCGGAGCTGCATCCAGACGACGAAAAAGAGCACCGGCAACATGAAGAGCGAGATGGCGGCCCCCTCGCCCAGGAGGCCGGCCCCCACGCCGATCTGGTACGCGTACGTGGCGACCAGGTGGGTGGAATTGGCCGGGCCGCCGCCCGTCAGGACGTAGATGAGCTGGAAGTCCGAGAACGTCTGGATGACCGAGAAGACCACCACGACGAGGGTCACGGGCTTCAGGAGGGGCCAGGTGACGTGCCAGAAGCGCCGCCAGGCGTTGGCGCCGTCGAGGGAGGCGGCCTCGTGGAGGTCGGGGTTGATGGTCTGGAGCCCCGCGAGGAGCGTGATGGCGAAGAACGGCATGCCCCGCCAGGTGTTGATCGAGATCGCGCACCACATGGCCCAGGTACTGTCCGAGAGAAACGGCAGTTTCGTGGCGATGAGCCCGGCCTTGTAGAGCGTCCAGTTCAGCACGCTGAAGGTCGGATCGAACATCCAGCGCCAGGCGAACGTGGACAGCACCGTGGGGATGATGAACGGCAGGAGCATGGCCGCCCGCACCAGGCGCTTGCCGCGGAAGTGACGGTTCAGGAGCAGCGCAACCCACATGCCCAGGGACAGCTTGAAGACGGTGGCCCAGAACGTGTAGAAGAACGTGTTCCCGAAGGCGGTACGGAAAATGGAATCGTCCCAGGCCTTGAGGAAATTCTTCAGCCCGACGAATTCTCCTGGGTTGCCAACGCTTGTGCTGGACAGGGAGAGCCAGACCCCCATGACGAACGGGTAGGCGATGAACACGGCGAGGATGAGGACCGCCGGGGCGAGCAGGATGGCGGCGAGGAGCCGCTCGTTGTCCAGGGAGCGCGTCAGGAAGGGTTCGCGGGCTGCCCGAGGGCGGGGAAGCGCCACCTCCACCCCGGTGGCGCTCCCCGATCCCCCTGCGATGGGCGTAGTCACATCCAGCTATCCCTCATAGATCTTCTTCAGCTCGCCCTCGGCCCACTTCACGGCGTCCTCGGCCTTCATGCCCTGCGCGGCCTTGGCATACATGTCCACGATGACGTACTTGGAGTAGACCTCCGTGGACTTCGCCGTCGAGGGACCCGCGTAGCCGAAGATTCGGGTGTTGCGGGCCGCGGTGCGGAACATCCGGAGCGGCGGGTCGATCTTGTCCCACATGGCGTGCTTCTCCCACGACTTGGTGGGCGCGACGCTGTAGCCTTCCGCGGTCTGAAACCACTTCTCGAAGTTTTCCGGCTTGTGCAGCCAGCGGAGGAGGTCCTTCGCAAGCTTCGGGTTCTTCGAGTACTTCATGATGCCGTGGCCGTTGGAGAAGTAGAGGGGGAACTGACCTGCGCCGCCCTTGAACGGGAAGAAGGCGTGGTCGATGTCCTGCACCATGGGCTCGCCACGCTCGTCCTTGATCCTGTCTTTCTGGCGCTTGGCCACGATGTAGATGCTGGCCCCGTTCAGGGAGGCGGAGATCTCCCCGGCGTGGAAGGCCCGGTTGTTGTTCGAGTCGTCCCACGCCAGCCCGCCCTCGTCGCAGGCCTCCTTCCAGAAGGCCTGCATCCACTTCACCGACTCCATCGTGCCCTTGGAATTGATGGCCACCTTCTTGCCGCTCCGGTCGGTCTCGGCGCCGCCGAAGGACCACAGCACGGGGTAGGCCCAGGTGGGGGCGTCGCCGAAGGTATGGCCGAGGGTCTGCCCCCAGGGCTTGCCCTTCTTCTTGAGCGCCGCCCCGGCCTTCCGCACCTCATCCCAGGTGTCGGGGAACTTCTCGTAGCCGACCTCCTTGAACCACGATCGACGGTAGGCGATGGTGTTGCCGACGATGGAGTGGGGCATACCCAGCCACTTCCCGCCCACCTGGAACGACGGCTTGAACACGTCGTAGAAGCCGCCCTGCTCCTTGGCCACCGCCTCGGCCAGGTCGCTCACGTCCACCAGGGCGCTGGCGTAGAGCTGGGGCCAGTTGTAATAGAGCATGAAGATGTCGGCCCCCGCTCGCGACTGGATGGCTGCGGTGATGCGGGGCTGGAGGTCGTTGAAACCGATGGTCTCCAGCGTGATCTTCGCCCCCAACGCCTTCGAGGCCTCCGGGACCTGCTGGGTCTTCAGCAGCGTGTCGCATTCGGGGATGAAGTCGTTCCACCGGACCCAGTGCAGCTCCGTCCCCTGGGCGTACGCGGGGGCCCTCCCGGCGGCGAGGATCCCCTCGAGCCCGCCGGCGGCCGCGGCCAGGCCGGCCGCCCCCGTCATCTTGAGGACTGTCCTGCGGTTGACGCCTGGGCGCGGGCTCTTTCGAGGCTCGGGTGTGTCCATGGAAAGATCCCTCCTTGCAGGTTGGATGGTTCAACTAGCGGGGAATTCTAGCTCAAACGGTGTGGCGACTCTATAGCACCGAACCCCAGGCGTGTCAATGGAGAACAGGCGCGACCACAGGGGCGGGGACGGCCTCGGGACGCCTGAGCGTGGAGGCCAGCAGGACGCCCGCGAGACCGATGGCGAAGGAGCCCAGGTAGAGCCAGCGGTAGCTCCCCAGGAGGTCGAAGATGTAGCCGCCCGCATAGGAGCCGACCCCCATCCCGATGGAGGAGATGAAGAAGACCCCGCCGTAGGCGGTTCCCATGACCCGCTCCCCGAAGTGCTCGCGGGTGAGGAGGGCGTAGAGCGGCATGACGCCGCCATAGGCCATCCCGAAGGCCACCGCGAGACCGTAGAAGCTGGCCAGGTCGCCGGCCAAGAGGAAGAGCAGGATCATGAACGCCTGGAGGCCGAGCCCGACGACCAGGATTTGCCGGGCGCCGAAGCGATCCGCCAGGAGGCCCGTCCCCAGCCTGCCGAAGATGGACGAGAAGCCCGACACGCCGAGAACGGTCGCCGCCGCCATCTTCGCCACGCCCAGGTCCATGGCATGGGCGACCATGTGGAAGATGGGCCCGGAGTGGGCCGCGCAGCAGGCGAAGTGGGTCAGCGCGATCGTCCAGAACGGCCCGCTCCGGAGCACCGAGCCTGCGGTGGGCGAAGCCGCCAAGGTCGCCGGCGCGGCCGCCGCAACCGCTTCCCCGTGGGCCACGGCACCCACGTCCTGCGGGCTGTTGCGGATCAAGAGACCGGCCGGGATGACGACCAACCACGCCAGATCGCCCAGGATCAGCATCGCGATCCGCCAGTCGAACGCGCTGATCAGGAAGCGGGAGAGGGGAGACAGGAGGAGGACGCCCAGGCCGTTTCCCGCCGAGACGATCGCCACAGCCAGCCCGCGGCGCGAACTGAACCACTTGGTCGCCGTGGCGGTCAGCGGAACGTAGAAGGCGCTGACGCCGGCGCCTACCAGGAGACCGAAGGTGAGGTAGAACTGCCAGAGCGTCGAGACCTGGCTCCCGAGGACGAGCCCCAGCCCGAGAAGGAGGCCGCCAGCCAGCACCACCGTCCGGGTGCCCACTCGATCGGAGATGTATCCCGAGACGAAGGAGCCGAGGCCGACGATCAGCCAGTTCAGGAGCGCCGCGCTGGAAATGGCGCCGCGGCTCCAGCCCATTCCCTCCTCGATGGGCTTGAGGAACACGCCGAGGGCGAAGAGCGTCCCGATGGCCATGGTGATCGTCAGGAACGCCGCGCCGAGGACCACCCAGCCGTAAAAGAACTTCTGCGCGCGCATGGGGCCGATTGTCCCCGTCGAACCCCGTCCTGTCAACCGTCGTAGCGCCGCCGTCGCTCGCGGACGAAACCCAGGAGGATCAGGGCGAGTCCCATGGAGACCGCGAGCGACATCCACGGCAGGCGGTAGCCGCCGATCCGCTCGACGAGCCAGCCGAAGGCCGGAGGCCCGAGCGTGACGCCGAGGGAGGAGACGGCCAGCCCCAGCCCGACCGCGGTGCCGGCGGTGCGCGGGCCGGCCAGTTCGGCCATGAGCGTATGCTGGACGCCGTTCCAGCCGATCCCGACAAAGCCGAACGTCAGGGCCAGCGTGGCGAGGAGCCAGGGCGAACTCCCCGGGCCGATTCCCGCCATCGCCAGCGAGCAGAGGGCCGAGCCGACGCCGGCGATGAACAGCACGATCCGCCGGCCGCCCGCGAAGGCGCGGTCCGAGAGGAAGCCGAAAGCCACGCGCCCGCCCATGCCCGTGACCTGAGCGGCGGCGAGGTACCAGGCGGCGGCCACGACGGGCAGCCCCACGACGTCCTTGAGGTAGAGGACGAGAAAGCTCATCCAGACCGTCTGCACCGCGGCGAAGATCAGCGTGGCCGAGGCCACCAGCCAGAGATCGCGGTTGCCGAGGACGGAGGCGATCGACGGCGCGGGCGCGCCGGCGCCCGGGCGTGGCAAATCGGGCGGGTCCCGGTAGAGGAAGAGCACGGCCACTGTGAGGAGCGCCACGCCGCCCGCCGAGACGATCAGGGCGTTCCGCCAGCCGACGGCCAGGGCGATGACCGGCAGCACGGCGGCTCCGATGGCCCCGCCGAAGGGAAGCCCCGTCTGCTTCAGGCCGACGGCGGTGGCGCGCTGGGCCAGCGGGAACCAGGTGATGATGGCCTTTGTCGAGGTCGGGTTCAGCAGGCCGTAGCCCGTGCCGGCGAGGATCATCAGCGCGATCAGGACGGGGAAGGAGCCGGCCCAGCCCGCGGCGCAGAGCCCCAGCGCGATCAGGGCCGCGCCCGCCACCATCGTTTTCAAGATACCCCACCGGTCGGCCAGCCAGCCCGCCGGAAGCGACAGCAGGATGGGCCCCACGTAGTAGGCCGAGAGAAAGGAGCCGGCCTGCGTGAGGGAGAGGCCCAGATCCTGGCGGATGAGCGGCGCGATGGCGGGAAGGCCGAGAGGCCCCACGTTGGCGAAGGTCTGGACCGTCAGGATCAGCGCGAGGATCCCCCAGCGCGCGCTCACTGGGGGCGGGGCTTCAGGTAGGCTTCGACGGCGCGGAGGTCCGACGCGGTGTCCACCCCGATCGTGGGCTCGGTGGTCTCCACGACCCGGATGGGGATCCCGTGTTCGAGGAAGCGGAGCTGCTCCAGCCGCTCCGCCGTCTCGAGCGCCGACGGCGGGAACCGGTGAAAGCTCTCCAGCGCCTCCCGGCGGTAGGCGTAGATCCCGAGATGCTTCCAGTACTCCGGGGCCGCGGCCCGGACCCGGTCGAAGGGGATGGGGAACCGGGAGAAGTAGAGCGCGGTCTCCCCGAGCGTGCACACCACCTTGACGACGTTGGGGTCCCCCGCTTCCTCGAAGGTGGCGCGGATTCTGAGCGTGGTGACCTGGGTGTCGGGCCGCCGCTGGAACGGCTCGACCAGCGCGGCGATATGCCCCGGGGTGATCAGCGGCTCGTCTCCCTGGATGTTGACGTAAACGTCGGCGGCGCGGCTCCGCGAGACTTCCCAGACGCGGTCGGTTCCGGACGGATGGTCGGCCGAGGTCATGACCGCGGGAATCCCGAGGGCGTGGCAGGCATCGACGACGTCCTGGGCGTCGGTGGCGACGAGCAGGTCGGAGAGAAGCGGCGACTGGCGGGCGCGCCTGAAGACGTGGGCGACCATGGGAACGCCGGCGATCTCGCGGAGCACTTTCCGGGGGAGGCGCGTGGACTGGAGGCGGGCCGGGATGACGCCGAGGACTCTCAAGCCGGACATCGGGCCAGCGCGTCAGGCGGCAACCGCCTGGAGCGTGCGGGTGACCGGCGCGTTCGGGTCGGAATCGGGGGAGAACGGGATGACCACGGGCTGGGTGAGGCCGGCCTTGGCGAACTCGGCGAGGCGACGGCGGCAGAAGTCCGGCGGGCCCACGACGCCCAGCCCGTCGAGGACGCGCTCGGAGATCTCCCGGACGGCCCCGGCACGGTCGCCGGCCTTCCACGCGTTGTTCACGGCTTCCACCCCAGCGCCGAAGCCGCAGCCGGTGAAGAACCTGGCGTAGGAGTCCACGATCGCGTAGCCGGTGATGTCGCGCGCCAGCCAGGCGCGCGCGGGCGCCGGGTCGTCCGTGACGAGCGTCCGGATGAAGGCGGCGATCTCGAGGTCGGCGACGTTCCGCCCCGCGCGCTTCGCCCCGGTCTCGATGTGGCTGATCGATCGA
>JACPSW010000029.1 GCA_016193045.1 Candidatus Rokuibacteriota bacterium
CCCGGTTGAAGGCGTCCGACTCGAAATCGGATAGGGGCCCAGAAGGTCCCTCGGGGGTTCAAATCCTCTCCCCTCCGCCAAACAGTCGGAGGGGGCCCCGATGGCCCCCTCCGAGTCCTCCCCCAAGAGGGGGTGCGCCGGCGAAGCCGGCGTGCGAAAGCGACCGGGAGAGGTGACCGAGCGGCCGAAGGTGCGGCATTGGAAATGCCGTGCACGGGTAATCCCTGTGCCGTGGGTTCGAATCCCACCCTCTCCGCCATTTGGGACTTATAGCGTGGCCGTGCTAGACGGGGAGGTAGCGGTGCCCTGTAGCCCGCAATCCGCTACAGCGGGGTTGAATCCCCTCTCGAGGCCTCTTCGCGTTGAATGAGCTTCATGGGGCGGCGTTGAGGGTTGGGCCCCACGCAACGAGAATCGTCGAACCCCGCCAGGCCCGGAAGGGAGCAACGGTAAGGCGACCCTCTCGGGTGCCGTGGGAGTACCTGACCGGAGCCGGCTCCATGGAGAGATCGCAGGGCGGGCGAGGTCGATGGAGGGTGCACGGCCATATTCTTCCTCGGAGGGGGGCTCCGCCCCCCTTCCGATGCCTCCCCCCAGGATTGCGCCGGCAAAGCCGGCGCTCGAACGAGCGCGAGCGATGAGCTACCAGGTGCTGGCGAGGAAGTGGCGGCCCCAGACCTTCGACGCGGTGGTCGGCCAGGAGCCGATCACGCGGACGCTCCGGAACGCGCTGGCGGCGAACCGGATCGCCCACGCCTATCTCTTCGCCGGCCCGCGCGGGATCGGAAAGACCACCACGGCACGCCTCCTCGCCAAGGCCTTGCTCTGCACCGCCCGTCAGGGCCCGGAGCCCTGCGGCGCCTGTCCGGCCTGCCGGGACCTCGTCGCGGGGACGCTCGTGGATGTCATCGAGATCGATGGCGCCTCGAACCGCGGCATCGATGACATCCGCACCCTCCGGGAGAATGTCCGGTACGCGCCGGCCCGGGGACGGTACAAGGTCTACATCATCGACGAGGCGCACCAACTGACCAAGGAAGCCTTCAACGCGCTCCTCAAGACGCTCGAGGAGCCCCCGGCCCACGTCGTCTTCGTCCTGGCCACGACGCAGCCTCACGAGATGCCCCTGACGGTGCTCTCGCGCTGCCAGCGGTTCGACTTCAAACCGATCCCGCCCGAGCTGCTGTCGGCGAGCCTCGAGCGGATTCTCCGAGAGGAGAAGGTGCCGTTTGATCCGGCGGCGATTCCCCTCCTGGTTCGGAGCGCCGAAGGCAGCCTGAGGGACGCCCTGTCGCTGCTCGACACCGCGCTGGCCTACGGGGGCGGCCGGCTCGACGCCGACTCGCTAGCGCACCTCCTGGGCGCCAGCGCGCCGGCCCAGGTGCGGGCCTTCGTCGGGGCGCTCGCGCGTCGCGACGGAGCGGTCGCGCTGGAGGCGATCGATCGGGCGGCGCGGGAGGGAGAGGATCTGGGCGTGCTCTGCCGGGAGACCGTGGAGGCGTTGCGCCGGCTCCTGCTCTTGAAGGTCGCGCCGCGCCTGTCCCCCCCGGACCTGACGGCCGCCGAGATCGAGGAGTTCCGGGCCGAGGCCGCCCGGCTCAGCGAAGACGAGCTGCTCTTCGTCCTGAAGGGCTTCGTCGAGGCCGAAGGGGAGGTCCGGCGTTCCCCGCATCCCCGCGTGGAGCTGGAGATCGCCGCCGTCAAAGCGGTGCGGCGCCCCCTCCCCGCGGCGATCGAGAGCGTGCTGGCCAAGGTGGAGGAGGCCGAAGAGCGCCTCCGCCAGATGGCCCTGATGGGCGGCGCCCCGGTGCCCCCGCCGGGCCCGGTGCAGGAAAGCCTGATTCCCCCCGAGCCCGGCTCACGGCCCGCGCCTGCCGGGCCGCGGAGCGCAGCACCCCCGCCGCCCGCGCCGCGCCCGCCGGCGAGCCCGTCGGCGACCCTTCCGGCCTCCGCCGCCGTGCCCGCGCCCCACGGGCTGGACGCGGGCTGGCGGCAGGTCGTCGCGGAGGTCCTCCGGCGGAAGCCCTCGCTGGGGGCGGTGCTCGAGCAGTCCACGCCCGTCACGCTCGCCGAGGGGACGCTGACCGTGGCGCTCGTCGGCAATCACTTCCATAAGGAGCTCGTCGCCGATCGGGCCAACCAGGAGCTCGTCACCCAGGCGGTTCAGCGCCACATTCCCGGCGCCAAGCGGATCGAGATCAGCATGGGGGCGGCGCCGGAGGCCGGCGCCCAGGGGCATCCCGCCGTCCAGGCGGCGCTCTCGGTCTTCGAGGGCGAGGTGGTGGCGGTGCGGGCGAGGACCGGGGAAGGAGGGGAAGGCCAGTGAAGGGCTTCGGGAACATGATGAAGGAGGCGCAGAAGCTCCAGGCGCAGCTGGAGGCCCTCCGCGCGGACGTGGCCACGAAGAAGGTCGAGGCCAACGGCAATCAAGAGATCGTGTCGATCAAGATCGATCGCGAGGTGATCAACCCCGACGACGCCCAGATGCTGGAGGACCTGGTGCTTGCCGCGTGCAACGAGGCCCTCAGGAAGTCCCGCGAGATGGTGCAGGCCGAGATGGGGAAGATCACGGGCGGCCTCCGGATTCCCGGTCTCACGCCGTAGAGGGGTGGCGTGGCGTATTACCCGGAACCCGTCGCCCGCCTGATCGAGGCCCTCCAGAAGCTGCCGGGCATCGGCCCCAAGACGGCCCAGCGGCTCACCTTCTTCCTCCTCAAGCGCCCCCCCGAGGAGGTCACCGCGCTCGGCGAGGCGATCGTCCGCGTCAAGGCCCAGATCGTCAACTGCTCGGTCTGCTTCAACGTGACCGAGGAGGATCCCTGCCGGATCTGCACGGATCCGGCGAGGGACGGGAAGAGTCTCTGCGTGGTGGAGGAACCCAACGATCTCCTCGCCCTGGAGCGCACCGGGCTGCACCGGGGCCGCTACCACGTGCTCCTGGGCGCGCTGTCGCCGCTCGACGGCATCGGCCCGGAGGACCTCCGCGTGCGGGAGCTCCTGGCGCGGGTCGAGACCCAGCCCGTGGACGAGGTGATCCTCGCCACCAACCCCAACGTGGAGGGCGAGGCGACGGCGATCTACCTGGCCAAGCTCCTCCGGCCCCTGGTGGGCCGCGTGACCCGGATCGCCCGCGGCTTGCCCGTGGGGGGCGATCTCGAGTACGCCGACGAAGTCACCCTGGGCAAGTCGCTGGAGGGGCGCAAAGAGATGGGGTAAGGCGAAGCGAGATCGAGTAAAATAGCCATGTTCCCCGGTAGCTCAACCGGTAGAGCAGGTGGCTGTGACCGAAGGTGTTGCAGCGTTCCGTCGAAAGGCGGAATGGAAAAGCGGGTGAATTCAGGGAAGCCTACCTCTCCGTGGAGACACGGTAACCCTGAGCGAAGCCTCCGATCCGGTCCGGGTCGGGGGAACGTGCAGAGACTAGACCGGAAGGTCGTACCCCGGCCGTAGCGGGGCCGGGGGAAGCGCCCGCCCCCTAAGGGCCGACGCCGGGCCTATGGGGAAGAGATAGTCCAAGCCCCGTGGAAACGCGGGGGGTCTTGTAACCACAAGGTTGCAGGTTCGAGTCCTGCCCGGGGAGCCAATTTCCAGCGCGGCCGTCGGGGGCGCTCCGACGGCCCGCGTGTTTCAGCGGCGAAGGGGAGCGCGACGCATGGGGTGGAGCCGGCCAGGGGCGATGATCCTCGGAGCGGCGCTCATTCTCGGTTCGCTGGCCGTTCCGGCGCTGGCGGCTGAGCCGAGCGGGCCGAAGAGCCAGGCGCCGCGGACGGACGAGGAAGGCGTGGGCGGGAAGATGTTCCGGAAGGCGGTGCGCGGCGGGCAGAACCTGGCCTTCGGGCTGGTGACGGACGTGCCGCGCACGGTGTATTACGAATCGCGCGACCACGGCGCCGTCTACGGCTTCAGCGTGGGCCTCGTCAAGGGCGTCGGCCTGGGGGCGGTCCGCACGGCGGTGGGCGTCTACGAGCTGCTGACGTTTCCGATCCCGGCCAACGACTACGAGCCCGTGGTGCTCCCCGCGTCTCCCTTCGAGCCGGGCCCGACGGAAGCCTTCCCCGATATCCCCTAGTCTGCCGCCCCGCCGGGTCCTTCGACCCGGTCCTTCAACGCCCGCAGGGTCTGGACCGCGCCCTGCTCGCCGGCGCCGCGCGTGAGAAAGGCCGGGAGCGTGGTGCGGCCGCCCATCGCGTAGGTCACGAGGACGCCCCGGTCCCAGGGCTCGACCTTCCAGTACCCCCATTGATCGTGGAAGAGGTCGTTGTCCCGGTCGCGGTCCAGCTCCCAGCGGAGCAGGTGGGCCGCCGCGTCGGCGTAGTTGTTGACGTGGAAGCGGAAGGCGAACGGCCCGACGGCGACGCGGTAGCGGACGAGGGTGCGCTCCCCGCCGCGTTCGAGCACCGCGCTCTCCTTCACCCGGGGAAACAACCCCGCGTGGCCGGGGAAATCCACGAGCGTCCGCCAGACGGTGTCGGTGTCGGCCTGGAGCAGCGCCAGGGCGGTTCCCCCCATGGCGCCGCCGCCGGGGCCCCCGGCCGGGATCTCGCTCTTGAAGAGGATGCGCCCCTGCCGCAGCAGCCGCGCGTCGGTGGACGACAGCGTCAGATCCGCCGTCACCGGGTGGGGAAGGGATAGGAGCAGGACGAGGGCCAGGAGCGCGGGCGCGCACCGCGTCCGGCGCCGGCGCCGCGCCCACCGAGGACCGAGGGACATGGGGGCCTCCTCTTGGGGGATGGAGAACAACGTTCCATTTATCTCACAGCTTGCCGCAGCGTGTCAACGCCGATGGGCGCGCGCGGCCGGATTGAGCCGCCCCGGAGCGGGTGCTATAATTCCGGCCATGCCCCCCCTCACCGAATCCCGGCAGCAATCCCTCCGGCGCGCCCTCGAGGGGATCGTGGGGAAGGCGGCCGTGCTCACCGATCCGCAGGAGTTGATGGTGTACGAGTCCGACGGCCTGACCCTCTTCCGGGCGCTGGCCGACTTCGTGGTCTTCCCCACGTCCACCGAGCAGGTGTCGGCGCTCGTCCGGCTGGCCAACGCCGAGGGGGTGCCCTTCGTCGCGCGCGGCGCGGGGACCGGGCTCTCCGGCGGGTGCCTGCCGACGGAAGGCGGGCTCGTGATCGCGCTCTCGCGGATGACGCGGATCCTCGAGGTGGACTATGACAACCAGCTGGCGGTGGTCGAGCCGGGGCTGGTGAACCTGCACCTGTCGTGGGCGGTGGGCCCGCGCGGCTACTACTACGCGCCCGACCCGTCGAGCCAGCAGGCCTGCACCATCGGCGGGAACATCGCCAACAATTCCGGCGGGCCGCACACGCTGAAGTACGGCGTGACGACCAACCACGTGCTCGGCCTGGAGGTGGTGCTCCCTGACGGCGAGGTGGTCTGGCTCGGGGGGAAGACCCGCGACCCCCTGGGGTACGATCTCACGGGCGTCTTCGTCGGCTCCGAGGGGACCTTCGGCATCGCGACGAAGATCGTGGTGCGCCTGCTCAAGAAGCCGCAGGCCGTGAAGACGGTGCTGGCGGCCTTCGACGAGATCGATCGGGCCTCGGAGGCGGTGTCGGCGATCATCGCCCGGGGCGGCCGGGATGGAGGCGCAGGCCGAGCGCGTGGTGGCGGCGTGCCGCGAGGCGGGCGCGCGCGAGGTGCGCGCGGCGAAGGACGAGGCCGAGCGGCAGCTCCTCTGGAAGGGGCGCAAATCGGCGTTCGGGGCCTACGGGCGCGTCTCGCCCGCCTACATGGTCATGGACGGGGTCATCCCGCGCACGCGACTCCCGTACGTACTGCGTCGCGTGAATGAGATCGTGGCAGCACACAACCTGAGGGTCGGCAACGTCTTCCACGCCGGCGACGGCAACCTCCACCCCAACATCCTCTACGATCCGCGGCGGCCCGGCGAGGAGGAGCGCGTCGTCCAGGCGGGCGCCGAGATCCTGCAGGTCTGCGCCGAGGTCGGGGGCTCGATTTCGGGCGAGCACGGGATCGGCCTCGAGAAGATGGACTACATGCCGTTCATCTTCTCGCCCGCCGATCTGGCCACGATGGGCCGCGTGAAAGAGGCCTTCAACCCGCGCGGGCTCTGCAACCCGGGGAAGATCTTTCCGACGCGCAAGTCGTGCGTGGAGGTCGGGCCCGCCTACCGGCCCCACGCCATCGAAGAGAAAGGGCTCGCCCAGCGTTTCTGATGGCTGTGACGGCGAGCCCCGAGCCATCCGATCAGCGTGACCCCTGAGCTTCTCGAGAAAATCC
>JACPSW010000030.1 GCA_016193045.1 Candidatus Rokuibacteriota bacterium
CGGCGTGCCCGGGGAGTGGCGACTCTTCGCCGCGGAGCGAGCGGAGCGCTAACCGGACCGTGGCCAGCGAGAGAGAATGGGGAGCCGCCGAACAACAGGCAGGAGCGGACCGGCTCCGCCGGCCGCTCAGCCTGAGCGTTAGACGTACAGGCGAACTCGACAAATCGTCGGTCATGAAAGGAGGAACACCATGGCAACCTGGACCCCTGATCCCACTTTCTATCCCTCGCCGCGCATGGCCATGCAGGCCCCGGCGGAGAAGCTCGGCTACGTCGCGATCCTGAACGTGGCTCGCGACAAACCAGATGCGCTTGGCGTCGTCGACCTCGACCCGAGGTCCTCGACTTATGCCAAGCTGGTCGGCCGGGTCGACATGCCGAAGGCCGGCGACGAATTGCACCACTTCGGTTGGAACGCCTGTAGCTCCGCGCTGTGCCCCTACGCGCCGCATCCGCACGTGGAGCGGCGCTACCTCATCGTGCCTGGCTTACGCTCGTCGCGCATTCATGTGCTCGACACGAAGCCCGATCCGAGGGCGCCCAAGATCGTAAAAGTCATCGAGCCCGAGGAAGTGTTCAAACGCACTGGCTATTCGCGGCTTCACACCGTGCATTGCGGCGCTGAGGGTATCTACCTGAACGCGCTCGGCGCTCCAAACGGAGACGGCCCAGGCGGCGTCTTCCTGCTCGATCACGACAGCTACGACGTTCTCGGCCGCTGGGAGGTGAACCGCGGCTCGCAGTTCTTCGCCTACGACTTCGCCTGGCACCTCGGCCACGACACGCAGATCACGAGCGAGTGGGGTACGCCGAGCATGTTCGAAGACGGCCTCGTCCCCGACCTGTTACTCGGGGGCAAGTACGGTCGCCGCTTGCACGTCTGGGACCTACGGCGGCGAAAACACTTACAGGAAATCGATCTCGGGCCAGAGTACCAACTGGTATTCGAACTGCGGCCGGCGCGCGACCCGACAAAGGCCTACGGCTTCGTCGGCGTCGTCGTCAGCCTGAAGGACCTGTCATCGTCGATCTGGCTATGGCACAAGCCGAACGGCACGTGGACGGCGAAGAAGGTGATTGACATCCCGGCTGAGCCTGCCGAGCCGGACCAGCTCCCGCCGTTGCTGAAGGGCTTCAAGGCGGTGCCGCCGCTCCTGACTGACATTAACTTATCGCTTGACGACAAGTTCCTCTATGCCTCCTGCTGGGGCACCGGCGAGATGCGTCAGTACGACGTGTCGGATCCACATAACCCGAAGCTCACCGGCTCGGTGCGCATCGGCGGCATCGTCGCGCGTTCGCCGCATCCGGCCTCCGGTCCCGTCAACGGCGGACCGCAGATGGTCGAGGTGAGCCGCGACGGCCGGCGGGTCTATTTCACGAACTCGCTGTACGGGGCGGTGGATCCTCAGTTCTACCCGGAAGGTATCTCGGGCTGGATGGTCAAGGCAGATACTGACCCGAACGGCGGCCTCAAGCTGGATCCGAAGTTCTTCCTGCCGTTCGAGGCAGGCTACCGGCCGCACCAGATCCGACTCGAGGGGGGCGATTCATCGTCCGATACCTTCTGCTACCCGTGAGTGGGATGGATCGGGGCGGTGGCGTGACCGACCTCTGGCCCTGGCTGGGGCTGGTGGGTCTCGGCGCGTTCCACGGCCTCAACCCTGCGATGGGTTGGCTGTTCTCGGTCGCTTTGGGCCTGCAGCACAAGAGCCGCGCCCGGGTGCTGTGGTCCCTGCTGCCGATTGCCTTTGGTCACGCGGTCTCGATCGCCGTGGTCGTCGCCCTCTTCGCGTCTGTCCGCCGAGTTGTTGACGTGGACGCGCTGCGTTGGACGGCGGCGGCGATCTTGGTCGCATTCGGTCTGTACCGTCTGACTGCCCGGCACAAGCCCCGCGCCACCGGGATGCAAGTCGGCTTCGCGGACCTCGCGGTGTGGTCGTTCCTGATGGCCACCGGCCACGGCGCCGGGCTCATGCTAGTACCAGTGCTCCTTCGGCTGCCGATGCGCGATGTTCATGCCGCACACATGCGATGGGACAGCCTAGTCGTGACGGCGGACGCGATCGGGACGTTCCTCGCGGTCGCCGTTCATACTTTCGCCATGCTGGCCGTGGCCGGCGCGCTCGCCGTCGTTGTCTATGAATGGGTCGGCCTGGCGTTCTTGCGTCGCGGCTGGATCAACCTCGATCTGCTATGGGCAATCGCGTTGTTCGCCGCGGGCGCACTGCTTCTGGTACCGGCAATCCATGTATAGACGACGAAATTCCGAGCCGCGCGCGCGTATGTCGCTTTGGGGTCAATCGCCTCAATGAGCTCTTTCACTCCATTGCGCGTGACGTCTAACTGCGCGCTGCAGCCGTCGGCGGGCGGGACGACCGAAGCGGCTTCAGGCGGGCCGCTTGCCCGCCGCGGCTGAGCGCGAACGGGGCCCGCGGCTGATGCGCTCGTCGGCCGCCTGCGGCGGCCGAACTCGCGCCTGGAGCGGCCGGCCCGACGGCGATACCACCGCCGTCGTCCCGCCGCTCAGCCGCGGGCCCCGCTATACGGGCCAGCTGGGAGGTCTGCGAATTCTTGAGCGAAGAATTGCGCCATAGGCACGCGCAACGGAGGGAGACGTCATAGCAACGGCGAATGTGAACGGAGTGCGGCTTTTCTGCGAGGTCAGCGGCAGCGGGGAAGTCCCTCTCGTGCTCGTGCACGGGTCTTGGGGATCGCACCACAACTGGGACCTTGTCGTTCCGAGATTGGCCGAGTCATTCCGGGTTCTCACCTACGACCGGCGCGGCCACAGCGAAAGCGAGCGTCCACCCGAGCAGGGCAGCATCCGCGAGGATGTCGCCGACCTCGCGGCCCTGATCGAGCATCTGGGGCTCGCGCCGGCGTGGGTGGCCGGAAACTCGTTTGGCGCGGCGATCACGCTCCGGCTGGCCGTTGAGCGCCCCGACCTCCTTCGAGGGGTCATCGCGCACGAGCCGCCGCTGTTCTCACTGCTCGCGAACGATCCCTCCGTGGCCCCGATGCTCGACGAAGTCGGCAAGACGATCGGTGCAGTGGTCGAGCGCATCGCTTCCGGCGACCACGCCGGTGCCGCCGAGCAGTTCGTCGAGACGGTGGCGCTCGGGCCCGGCACCTGGGTACAGCTCCCGCCCGACCTCCAGCAGACGTTCATCACGAATGCACCGACGTTCCTGGACGAGGCCCGAGATCCGGAGCAGCTTGCCTTTGAGCTCGCATGGATCAGGGCATTTCATCGTCCATCGCTCCTTACAACGGGGGACCAAAGCCCCCCGACATTCGCCCCGGTGGTTGCAAAGCTTGCCGACGTGCTGCCCAACGGGGAGGTCCTTACATTTCCAGGCGCCGGCCACATTCCGCATGTCACACACCCGGACGCCTACATCGAAGCGATCAGGGCGTTCATCCGCAAGAACCCGAGGTGATTGTCTGAAAGTCGAGGGCACAGTTTGAGCACGAGGTGGGCCGTATAACTACAGCTTCCAGCGGACGGGGCTTCGCCCCGCCGCTGAAGCTGGGCGTTGGATGGCTCTAACATGTCCAAGATGATCCCACCGCTCGTGATGGTAATCGTCGGCCTGCTCTCCTCCGTGACGGCGTACTCCGCCTACGCAGACCAGCCTGACACGTTCTTGTGGCAGACGAACTCAGAGGGAACTCATATTTATGTGTTCCGGCTGGATGACTTCCAACTGATTCACAAGCTAGAGGTCGGTCCCCAGCCTCATGGCGTCGCCGCGCCAGACGATGGGCGGGTCGTCTACGTCTCGGTGGAAGCCAATCGCCACACCGCGGGCGAATTACTGTGGATCAACCCGAAGCGTCTGACCATCGACCATCGACTCCCGGTGGGGCCGGAACCGCACGCCCTGGCCACGACTCCAGACGGGAAGTGGGTGTACGTGGCTTGTCGCGACGGCAACTACTGGGTCGTCGATGCCGAAGCGAGGCGAGTGGTGAAGAAGATTCACACAGGCGGGCGACCCCACAACACCCAAGCCTCACGCGACGGCCGCTTCATGTACCTGTCACCCATGGGCGAACCGCAAGGCGTGACCGTAGTGGACGTCCCCGCCGGGCACCTCGTCCTGGGCAAGATTCTGTTCGGCGGATCCGTGCGCCCATCGGCACTGTCAGCGGATGGACGGTTGTTGTTGCATCAGATCGATGGTCTGAACGGGTTTCAGGCGGCGGACACTCAGCAGCGGAGCGTCACCGCCACCGTGCAGCATTCGATGACGCTTGGCTGGTTTCTCCCGATGAGGCGCCTAGGCTACCTGACCCTCGAAGGCTTCAGGCGTTGCCACGGGCTCGCCATTCGTCCGGATCAGCAGGAGGTGTGGTCCACATGCGCCGAGTATCTGGCGATTCATCGCCTCGAGGCGCCAGCGTTTCCCGAAGCGGCGGTAATCGAGCTTCAGGGGAAAGGATATTGGCTGACTTTCTCGCCCGATAGCCGTTACGGCTTCGTTGCGCTGAGTGACCGCGATCAAGTGGCCGTTGTTCATGCCGCCGACAGACGGGTCGTGCGGTATCTCGAAGTAGGCAGGGCACCGAAGAGAAATCTGGTGCTTCAGTACGCGCGCCAGCCATCCAACAAACGCATCGAGCCGATGCTCTGACGCGCGCGGCTCATGCGCAGCGTTAGGCGTCGCGAACTTGACGCCAAGGAGGGCTGAGCATGGCAGACACAACGCCGATTGAGCTTGGTTCAGTCGTGGCACTCTGGCGTTATCCCGTCAAATCCATGATGGGAGAGGAGCTCAACTCAACTGAGGTCACCGACCGCGGGCTGCTCGGCGATCGAGCGTATGCCCTGCGCGATTCGTCCGACGGGAAGGTCGTCAGCGCCAAGAATCCCCGCAAATGGGGCGGCCTCTTCGATTTCCGCGCCGCCTTTGTCGAGTCCCCACGCGCTGGTGAAAAGATTCCACTGGTTCGGATCACTCTCCCGAACGGCGGTATCGTTACCACCGAGCAGGCCGACCTCGACAAGATCCTGACGAACGCTCTTGGCCGTGAGGTCACACTTGCAACCGCGGCGCCCGAGACGCCCAGCCTCGAAGAATACTGGCCGGATATGGAGGGTCTCGCCCACCGAGAAACGGTCACCGATGAGGCTATGCCAGCGCGCACGTTCTTTGACCTTGCCGTCGTCCATGTACTGACTACTGCTACGATCGACCGGCTGCGGGAACTGTACCCGCGGGGGCGGTTCGAGGTCCGTCGGTTTCGTCCAAACATCGTGGTGCAGCCTGCCTCCGCCGAGAAGGATTTTGTTGAGAATGCGTGGGTGGGCCACACGCTCGTCCTCGGCGACGAGGTTCGCCTAAACGTCACGGGGCCCTGCCCCAGGTGCGTGATGACGACCCTACCTCAGGGTGATCTGCCCAGGGATCCAGGGATCCTGCGTACGGCGGCGCAGCACAACCAGGTCAACGTCGGCGTCTATGCCGCTGTCCTGCGGGGCGGTACGATCCGCCGCGGTGATCCGGTCAGGCTCGAGTGAGGCGCGGGGACGGTACTCAGGCGTGGCGAAGGTGCTCAGGAACCGGCCTTCCCTGCATGCGTGGTCCCACGCGTGAGCGGCGATGCGCCATTTGCTCCCGGACGAGAGAGGCAGCGGCGCCAATGGCCGCCCATAGCGGCAGCGAGGCGTGGGAACGCGCTTACGGAACACTGCACGCGAGCCATCGAGCGCGAATCGCCTCGATCTTGGTGCCGCCCAAGTCGATGCCGATACGCACGATCATCGCGGCCTTTGCTAACCTGCCGTAGCCTATCAAGCCAGCGGAGGAGACCATGGCCAAGGCCTATTTGATTCTCTGTTACCACTCGGTTTCCAACGAGGAAGCACTACAGGAGTACGCAAAGCTCGCCCTTCCCGCGATCCAGGGCGCCGGTGGCCGCTACCTCGCGCGCGGCATGCCGGCGAAGACCTACGAGGCCGGGCTAAACCAACGCACCGTCATCATCGAGTTCGACAGCGTCGCGCAGGGAATCGCGGCGCACGACAGCCCGGCCTATCAGGCGGCGCTCAGAGCACTCGGCAACACCGCCAAGCGCGACGTGCGCATTATCGAAGGGGTCGCCTGACCGCCCCGCGCGGCGCTCAGGCAGCGAACGCGGATCGGCGCGTAGCGCGGGCTCGTGCGGACAGCGTTCTCTGCGGAGTGGGCGGCCTGTACCCCTGGAGCGCCTAACAACCCAGTCGAGCGGACGGCCCACAGCGCGGCTCTGTGGTTGTCCCTCTCCTTGATGCCTGTGGGCCGCCGCTCACTGGGAGCGTTCGCCGCACCGGCAAGGGGTGATATGAGGCTCCGTGTCCCTGGGCGCTTCCTGTTCCGCCGCGACCCCGCTTGGGTCGCAAAGCTGCCCCCGCATTTGCGCCCTGATCCTGACCAGATCGAGCGGCTCGAAGCGCTTCGTTCCCGGCTTGCCGTCTCCCACGATGAGTTTCACTTTCACATCGCTGGCCATCCCGCGACGACCCGAAGGGTTCAGCATCACTTCTACAGTAGCCAGATCATCTAGGGGGTCAGGTCTTGCAATCCAACACGACGGTCCGGTTCTCCCGACAGATGTGTGATTGCAAGACCTGACCCCGCCTCGCGGTTTCTGTCAGCGGGCCTTCGGGCGGGCGGACATGGCCTGGAGCCCCTCCGCGTCGCCCCGCTTGAGGAGCGAGTGCAGCGGGCCGTCCTCGCGCCACGCGTGGCAGGTGTTGATGAACCAAGGGTCGTCCGCGGCCCTGGGGGCGTCGCGCTCACCCCGGAAGGCCGCGCCGGCGCCCTGCTTGACGACGGGCGCCATCGCGAGGATGAGGGCCGTCAGGTGGGCGCACCCCCGCTCCCGGCCGAGGCGCTCCTGGACGGCGCGGACGAAGCCCCGCGCGACGGAGAGGCCGACGAGCTGCTCCACGGGCGGCAGGGCCTCCGGACAGATCGTGTAGGGGTGGGCCGCCATTGTGGCCCGGGCCGCGGTGATCACGAAGTCCGGGTAGCGGACCCGGAGCGTCACCGTCATGTCGTGGATGACGCGGGCCCCATCGTCCCCCTCCCAGCGCACTTGCCCGCGCGGCCGCTCGTCGAGCAGCGTGCCCGTCACCCCCAGTTCGCCGGGCCCGCTCTCGATGGCCTCGACCCGGATGGTCCTCACGTGGACGGGCTGCTTCATGTCAGCGCCTGACCTCCTTCAGGACTCTCAGCATCTCGTCGTGGATGCGGCCGTTGGACGCGACGATCTCCGGCCGCGCCGGATCCAGCGCTCCGCCCTCGAGATTGGTGATCCGCCCGCCGGCCTCCTCCACCATGAGCGCACGGGCCGACCCGCAGCTCCCAGTAGCCGTCGAGCCGTCCCGCCGCCACATAGCAGAAATAGAGCACCGCGGAGCCCATGCGCCGCACGCCCTGACAGCGCAGGCTGAACGCGGCGAATTCGGCGAGGTTGTTGTGCGGCGTCTCGCGGATGTTGTAGGGGAGTCCCGTGGCCACGAGGCTCTCGTTCAGGGTGGGCGCCTCCGACACCGAGAGGCGCTCGCCGTTCAGCCACGCGCCTCTCCCGCGCCCGGCTACGAAGCATTCGTCCAGGTTGGGATCGTACACGACCCCGAGCCGCGTTTGGCCGTCCACCTCGAGGGCGATGGAGACGCAGAAGATGGGGATGCCGTGGGCGTAGTTGGTGGTGCCGTCCAGCGGATCGATGATCCACCGGCGGCCCGACGGCCCACCCAGGGTCCCGCGCTCCTCGGAGAGGATGGCGTCCCCGGGAAATGCCGCCTGAATCGCCTCGATGATCAGCGCCTCGGCGCGGCGATCCATCTCGGTCACGAGATTGGTCGGGCTCCCCTTGAAGGCGATCTGGCGGCGCTTTCCCAGCTCGGCGCCGAGGAGCGCCCCGGCGCGCTTGGCGGTGTCGATCGCGACCTGCTGATCCCGGTCGTCCATGGCGGGTCTGAATTGTTAGGCTACCACGAGAGCCGCCTTGACAGCCAGGCGACCCGGTGATTTCCTAAACGGGATGCCGCCGAAACCGGTCCAGCGCTCGATCCTGCTCGTCGTCTCCGGCGTCTGCCAGGGCAGTCAGGGCCCGGGCGGGTGGGGATACGTGGCGTGTTTTCCCACCGGCCTCGAGCGCGAGGGGCAGGGCGCGGCGGACGAGACGACGGCGAACCGGATGGAGGTCACCGCCGCCATCGAAGGCCTCAAATCCCTCGGCGGAAAGGATCGCGGCACGGCGGTGCGTGTCGTGAGCGCCAGCCGCTATCTCGTGGACGGCGCCAAGGGGGGGCGGGACCGGAGCGCCAACACCGATCTCTGGTCGAAGCTCGACGCGCAGGCCGCGAACCGGTCCGTCGTCTGGGAGTGGGAGCCACCGAACACCATGCTCTTCCAGTCCCAGGCCTACGATCTGGCGCGCCGGGCGCTCAAGCGCTCCCTCAAGCCCACGGCGGGAGGGCCCCAGGGGGAGCCATGAAGATCCTGGTCATGGGGAGCGGCGGCATCGGGGGCTACTTCGGCGCCAAGCTCGGCCGGGCAGGCGAGGCCGTCACGTTCGTGGCGCGGGGGGCCCATCTGGACGCGATCCGGAAGAACGGTCTCCGGATCAAGTCGGCCGCCGACGGGGAGTTCGTCGTCGCGGGCCCCGCCACCGACGACCCGGGCAGCGCCGGCGTCGCCGACCTGATCCTCTTCTGCGTCAAGTCCTATGACACCGAGGCTGCGGCCAGGGCCATCCGCCCCGCCGTCGGTCCCGACACGGCGGTGCTCTGCCTCCAGAACGGCGTGGACAACGAGGACAAAATCGAGGCGATCGCGGGCACCGGCCGCGTCCTCGCCGGGGCGGCCTACGTCCTCGCCACCATCGAGAGCCCCGGCGTCATCGCCCACACGTTCGGCGGGAAGATCGTCTTCGGCGAGCTCGACGGCGCCGACACGCCTCGGGCGCGGCGGATTCTCGAGGCGCTCGGGCGGGCGGGAATCCCGGCGGAGCAGTCGCCTCGGATCAGGGAGGTCCTCTGGGAGAAGTATCTGTTCATCGCCGCGCAGGCCGGGATGACGGCGCTGACCCGATGCCCCATCGGGGTGATCCGCGCCGTTCCCGAGACCCGCCGGATGTACCGCCTCATCCTCGAGGAGTTGGCCGCCGTGGCCAAGGCGGACGGCGTCGAGCTGCCGCCGCACACGGTGGACGGGATCATGGCGGCCGCCGACAAGCTGGGTGCCAGCTTCACCTCTTCTCTCCACTACGACCTGACCCACGGCCGGCGTCTGGAGATCGAGGCGCTCCACGGCCACGCCGTCCGCCTGGGAGAGAAGCACGGGGTCCCCACGCCGACCCTGTTCTCCATCTACGCCGCGCTCCGGCCGTACCGCGACGGCGCTCCGGCCTGACGCGCGCGCGGGCGATGCCGGCGCGCATCCTGCTCCAGCACCTCAGGCCGTATGCCCGCCGCTACGCGCTGGGGTTCGGCTGTCTGGCGCTCGCCAGCCTCTGCGCGCTCGCCATTCCCTGGACCCTCAAGCGCGCCATCGAGGCTCTCCAGGCCGGCGCCCCGGCGGGGGAGTTGCGGCAGTACGTCCTCCTGATCCTGGCGCTGGCCGCCGCCCACGGGCTGGTCAGGCTCGGCTCCCGCTTCGCGATCCTGGGCGGCAGCCAGGCGGTCGAGTTCGACCTCCGCCAGAGCCTCTACGGCCACCTCGGGCGGCTCCCCCTCGCCTTCTACCAGGCCCACCGCACGGGCGACCTCATGTCCCGCGCCTCCAACGATCTCTCCGCGGTGAAGCTTCTCGCCGGCTTCGGCGCGCTGTCCCTCATGGCGACGACGACCGCCTTCGTGGGGACCCTGATCGCCATGGTGGCCATCGATCCGTGGCTGACGCTGTACGCGATGGCGCCGTACCCGCTGCTGATCCTCCTCGCCAAGCGCGTCAACACCACCGTCCACCGCCAGTCGCAGGCGGTCCAGGAGCAGCTCGGCGCGCTCTCGGCCAAAGTGCAGGAGAACCTGGCGGGGATGGGCGTCGTCCGCGCGTACACCATGGAAGCCGGGGAGGTCCGCCACTTCCAGCGGCTGAACGCCGAGTACCTCCGGCGGAGCCTGAGCCTGGCGCGCACCCAGGCCACCTTCTCCCCGCTCCTGGGACTCATCGCCGGCATCGGCACGCTCGTCGTGCTGTGGATCGGCGGGGCGGCGGTGGCGGAGAAACGGATCACCCTCGGATCCTTCGTCGCCTTCAACGCGTACCTCGCCCACCTGGCCTGGCCGACGATCGCGCTCGGCTGGACGCTCTCGATCGTGCGGCGCGGCCTCGCCGCGATGGGGCGGATCGCCGAGGTCTTCGGCGTCGAGCCCGACATCCGCGACGCCGCTGACGCCGTGGATCTCCCGCTCGACCTCGGGCAAGCGTCAATCGAGTTCCGCGATCTCTCCTTCGCGTACGAGGGGCGCGGCCCCGCTCTCAGGAACGTGACGCTCACGGTCCCCGCGGGCAGCACCCTGGCCGTCGTCGGCCCCACCGGGAGCGGCAAGTCCACGCTGGGGGCGCTGATCCCCCGGTTGTTCGACCCGCCCGCCGGCAGCCTGTTCATCGGCGGGCAGGACGTGCGCCGGATCCGTCTCGCGTCGCTCCGGCGCGCGGTCGGCTATGTGCCGCAGGATCCCTTTCTCTTCTCGCGCAGCATCAGGGACAACCTGTCCCTGGCCGTCGGGCCGTCGACCGCCGAGCGGCGCGCCGAGGCGGCGCGGGTGGCGGGACTCGCCGACGAGATCGACGGCTTTCCCGCGGGCTGGGACACGGTCGTGGGGGAGCGGGGGCTCACGCTCTCCGGAGGCCAGCGCCAGCGGGCGGCCCTGGCGCGGGCGCTGGCGGCCGACCCGCCCATCCTGGTCCTGGACGACACCTTCGCGAATGTGGACGCGGCGAAGGAAGTGGAGATCCTCCACGCGCTGCGGGAGGCCTTCGGGGGGCGCACCACCCTCATGATCACCCACCGGCTCCGGGCGGCCCGCGAGGCCGACTGGATCGTGGTGCTGGACGAGGGGCGGATCGTGGAGCAGGGGGGCCACGAGGCGCTCCTCGCCGGGAGCGGGCTCTACGCCCGGCTCTGGCGGATCCAGCAGCTGGAAGAGGAGATCTCCCGTGCGTAGCCCGCGCCACGGGGGGCAGGGCCAGCCGGAGATCCACGAGGACGAGATCCTCGGCAAGGCCTACGACTCGCGGCTGGCGTTGCGCCTCTGGCGGGTCACACGCCCCTACCGGCGGGTCGTCCTCGTCTCGGCGTTCCTCTTCTTCCCCGTCGCGGCCCTCGAGCTGCTCCAGCCCTACCTGATCAAGGTGGCCATCGACTCCCACATCCTCCCCGGCGATTGGAGCGGGCTCACGCGGATCGCCGGCGCCTTCCTCCTCACGCTCGCCGGCCTCTATGCGCTCCGCGCGCTCCAGAGCTACCTGATGCACCTGACGGGCCAGCGGGTCATGCACGACCTCCGGCACCGCCTCTTCGCCCACACGCAGCGGATGGACGCCGCCTTCTTCGACAAGAACCCGGTGGGCAGGCTCATGACCCGGATCCTCAACGATGTGGAAGCGGTCAGCGACATGTTCGCGAGCGGCGCCGTGGCGATCCTGGGCGACGTGGTCACCGTGGCGGGGATCGTGGTCGTGATGCTCGCCATGAACTGGCGGCTGGCCCTCGTCACCTTCGCCCTGGTCCCCCTCCTCGCGGCCTCCGCCGCCTACTTCCGCCGCCAGGCGCGGGACGCGTACCGGGGCCTCCGCACCCGGCTGGCGCGGCTCAACGCCTTCCTCCAGGAGAGCCTGCAGGGCATGATGGTCATCCAGCTCTTCTGCCGCGAGCGCGAGGAGCGGCGCGCCTTCGAGGCGCTGAACGCCGAGTACCGCCGGGCCCAGTTCCGCTCGACGGCGTACGACGCCTCGCTCTACGCCGTGGTGGAGGCCATCGGGTCGGCGGCCGTGGCGCTCCTCCTCTGGTACGGGGGCGGCCAGATCTGGGACGGCGTCCTGACCTTCGGCGGCCTCGTGGCCTTCATCGAGTACACGAACCGCTTCTTCCTGCCCATCAGGGACCTCGGCGCCAAGTACGCGGTCATGCAGGCGGGCATGGCTTCTTCGGAGCGGATCTTCGGGCTCCTGGACCTCGAGCCGGGGATCAAACCGGGCACCGGGCCCGGCCGCGCCGGAGCCCCGGAGCACGCCGCGCCGGAAGGGGCGCCGCCCGCCGTCGAGTTCCAGAACGTGTGGTTCGCCTACGAGGGGGAGGAGTGGGTGCTGGCCGACTGCTCCTTCCGCGTGGCGGCCGGGGAGCGCGTGGCCCTGGTGGGGGTCACCGGCGCCGGCAAGAGCACCATCGCCCGCCTCCTGAACCGCTCCTACGACGTCGCCCGCGGCCGAGTGCTGGTCGAGGGCCTGGACGTCGGTGAGTGGGATCCGAGAGCGCTCAGGCGCCACGTGGGACTCGTCCTCCAGGATGTCTTCCTCTTCACGGGCAGTGTCGAGGCCAACCTCCGAATGGGCACGGACGGCGCGATCGGCCGCGACACGCTGGAGCGGGCGGCGGCGCTGGCCAACGCCCGGGGCTTCATCGAGTCGCTGCCCGGCGGCTTCGGCTACGGGATCAGGGAGCGGGGCGTGAATCTCTCGCAGGGGCAGCGTCAGCTGCTGGCCATTGCGCGCGCCCTCGTGTACAATCCAGCCGTCCTCGTGCTGGACGAGGCGACATCGAGCGTGGACCCCGAGTCCGAGGCGCTCGTCCAGGAAGCCATGGAGCGCCTCGTGGAAGGCCGGACGAGCCTCGTCATCGCGCACCGCCTGTCCACCGTGCAACGGGCGGATCGTGTGTTGGTCCTGCACCGAGGCCGTGTGAGCGAGGAGGGCACCCACGCCGAGCTGGTCCGCCGCGACGGCCTCTATGCGCAGTTGTACGAACTCCAGTGCGGGAGGTAACTCGCGCAAGGATTCGCCGATCGGCGAGCCGGGCCAGATGACGAGCCAGACAAGGCCCGAGGGAGGAGCCGGCCGGAGGCGTACGCGGTTGTACGTTGAGGACCGGCGACGACCGAGAACGCAGTATGGCGAAGTCAGGTGGCCCGGCACCGAGAGCGTTCGACCACGCCGTCCACCGCCTGGTCAGGCGGATCCCCCGGGGCACGGTGGCAACCTACGGCCAGCTCGCCGCGCTCCTGGGCGATTGCCGGGCGGCCCGGGCCGTCGGCTCCGCGATGCAGCGCTGCCCCCACGACATCCCCTGGCAGCGCGTGGTCAACGCCCGCGGCGGGATCAGCCTCAGGGGGAACGTGAGCGGAATGATCACCCAGCGGGTCCGGCTCGAGCAGGAGGGCGTCCAATTCCAGCGGGGCAAGGTGGACCTGGCGCGCTGCCGGTGGACGGGGCCGCGGCGCCACCCCGGGCGATAGGAGAGCAGCCATGCGGCTCGGACTCAATCTCGGCTACTCCGGCTCCACGTTCACGCTGAACCTGCCCCTCGTCCTGGAGGCCGAGCGCCTCGGCTTTCACTCGGTGTGGGCGGCGGAGGCGTACGGCAGCGACGCGGTGACGCCGCTGGCCTTCCTGGCCGCACGCACCGAGCGGGTGCGTCTGGGTTCCGCCATCATGCAGATGCCGGCGCGCACTCCGGCCATGACGGCGATGACCGCCACGACCCTGGATCAGCTAGCGGGCGGGCGCTTCCTCCTGGGGATCGGCGCCTCGGGGCCCCAGGTCATCGAGGGGTGGCACGGGGTGGCCTACGGGAAGCCCCTCGGCCGGGCGCGCGAGTACGTGGCCGTGGTGCGGGCCATCTGGCAGCGGGAGAAGCCGCTCGAGCACAAGGGCGAGCACTACCAGATCCCGTACGCCGGCCCCGACGCCACGGGACTCGGCAAGCCCCTCAAGTCCATCCTCCACGGCCGGGCCGACATCCCCATTTATTTGGCGGCCATCGGCCCGAAAAACGTGGCCCTGGCCGCCGAGATCGCCGACGGCTGGCTCCCCGTCTTCTTCTCGCCGGAGCGCATGAGGATTTATCGCCCGTCGCTGGACGCGGGCTTCGCCCAGGCGGGAGGAAGGAAATCGCCGGCGACGTTCGATATCGCGCCCACGGTGCCGATCGTCCTCGGCGACGACGTTGCGGCCTGCCGGAGCGCGGTGAAGCCCAACCTGGCCCTCTACATCGGAGGGATGGGGGCGCGGGGGAAGAACTTCTACAACGACCTGGCCCGCCGCTACGGCTACGAGGCCGCGGCCGAGAAGATCCAGGACCTCTACCTTTCCGGCAAGAAGGGCGAGGCCGAGGCCGCGGTGCCCGACGCGCTGGTGGACGAGGTCGCGCTCTGCGGCCCGCGCGAGCGGATCCGGGAGCGGGTCGCCGCGTACGAGGAGGCGGGGGTCACCACGCTCATCTGCCGGACGTCCCGGCCGGAGGTCGTTCGGCTGATGGCCGAGCTGGCCGGCTAGGCGGCAGGGGATGAAGCCCGCCGCGCTGAAGGTGCAGGAGGCGCTGGTGGCCCTCGGCATCGCCCGGACCCTCATCGAGCTCCCGGTGAGCGCCAGAACCTCACGCGAGGCGGCGCGGGCGCTGGGAGTCGACGTGGCCCGGATCGCTAAGTCGCTGGTCTTCACCTCCAACAGCACCCCCCTCCTTGCCATTGCCTCGGGGGCCAACCGGGTGGACGAGCGAAAGCTGGAGCGGCTCACCGGGGGGAAGATCCGGAAGGCCGACGCGGAAACCGTCAAGCAAGCGACGGGATTCGCCATCGGCGGGGTCCCGCCGCTCGCGCACGCGACCCCGCTGCCGACCTATATTGACCGCGATCTCCTCCAGCACGAGGTCATCTACCCCGCGGGCGGTGTCCCCGAATGCGTCTTCCCGATTTCTCCCCAGGAACTGCTCCGCGCGACCGGGGGCCAAGTCGTGGACATCAGGCAAGAGCAAGGAGGCCAACCATGAAACTGCAAGGAAAGGTGGCGCTGATCACGGGGGCCGGGTCCGGAATCGGGTGGGCGACGGCGCTCCTCTTCGCCCGCGAGGGCGCGCGGGTCGCCTGCGCCGACATCAACGAGGGCGCGGCGAAGGAGACGGCCCAGCAGATCGAGAAGGCCGGGGGCCAGGCGCTCGTGATCCGGGCGGACGTGTCGCGGAGCGAGGACTGCCAGGGCATGGTGGAGCGGACGGTGGCCACGTGGGGCCGGCTGGACATCCTGTTCAATAACGCGGGCGTCCCCCAGGCGCCCACGTCCGTCGAGAACCTGGACGAGGCCACCTTCGACAGGATCATGGCCATCAACGTGAGGGGCGTCTATCTGGGCTGCCGGCACGCGGTGCCGGTGATGAAGAAGCAGGGCGGAGGCGTGATCCTGAACACCGCCTCCACGGCGGCCATCCGGCCGCGCCCCGGGCTGAACGCCTACGGGGCCTCCAAGGGCGCCGTCATCGCCTGGACCAAGGCCCTGGCGCTCGAGCTGGCGCCGAGCAAGATCCGCGTCGTGGCCCTCGCCCCGGTGGCGACCGACACGCCGATGCTCCCCGCCTTCATGGGCAAGACGGTCGTGGACGAGAAGGGACGCGAGGCCATGGTCCGGACCATCCCGCTCGGCCGGCTCAACACGCCCGAGGACGTCGCACGGGCGGCGCTCTTCGCGGCCTCGGAGGACGCCCAGATGCTGACCGGGACGTGTCTCGAGATCGACGGCGGTCGCTGCATCTAGGGGCCATGCCCGCCCGCGGGTCCTGCCGCCGGGAACAGCCGCGATGAAGGTGGTTCCGCTGGCGGCGGAGTCGCTCGGCGTCCGCTCCATGGCGGCCTACGCCGAGTGCGGCGAGACGCGGATCTTGATCGATCCCGGGGCGGCGCTGGCGCCCAGCCGCTACCGGCTGCCGCCCGCCCAGGAGGAGTGGGACGCGCTCAAGCGCGCCAACGACCGCATTTCCGCGTACGCCCTGCGCGCCGAGACGATCTTCCTCAGCCACTACCACGAGGACCACTTCCGCTACGATCCCCAGCTGTACGCCGGGCGGCGCGTCTGGGCGAAGGATCCGGCGCGCATGATCAATCCCGCCCAGGGCCGCCGCGCGGGCGAGCTCTGGAAGGCGATCCGGCCCCACTGCCGGCTCGACGCGGCGGAGGGCCGCCGCTGGCAGTCCCCCGACGTCCTGCTCACGGTCTCGCCGCCGCTCCCCCACGGCGTCGAGGGCACCGGGCTGGGCTACGTGGTGGCCCTCTCGGTCACCGATCGCGCCGAGGGCTTCAGGTTCGTCCACGCCTCGGACGTCCAGGGGCCGCTCTCCGGGGTGGCCACGGCCTACCTGATCCGCGAGCGCCCGGACCTCCTGCTGCTCTCCGGGCCGCCCTGCTACCTGGAGCGCCAGATTGGAACCCGGCTCATCGATCGAGGGATTGACAACCTCCTCAGGATCATCGAGGCCTCGGACTGCCGGGTGATCATGGATCACCACGCCCTCCGCGACCCGGGCCACCGCGAGCGCCTCCGCCGCCTTTGGGACACGAAGCGGGTGGTGACCGCGGCCGGCTATCTCGGCGCCGCCGAGGAGCTGCTGGAGGCGCACCGGCATGTCCTCTGGGGGCGACGGCGAAAGCCCGAGGCGCGCCTGGAGCGGCCCCGGTTGAAAGCCCCACGACCTTCGGCTATAGTGAACCGCCAGAGCAGTCCATACCGCGCGAAAGGAGGGAGCGAGCGATGACGACGGACACCGAGGTCAAGGTGGGCGACGCGGCCCCGGACTTCAAGCTGAAGGGAATCGGCGGCACGGAGTACACCCTGGGCGAGTTCAAGGGCAAGAAGAACGTCGTCCTCCTCTTCTACGTCCTCGACTGGACCCCGGGCTGAACCAAGGAGATGCCCAGCTTCGAGGCCAGGCTGAAGGACTTCGAGGCGGCGAATACCCAGGTCATGGGTATCAGCACCGACAGCATCTTCTCCCACGACGCGTGGGCGAAGTCATGCGGCGGGATCAGCTACCCGCTGCTGGCTGACATCCACCGCGAGACGGTCAAGAAATACGGGATCTGGTGGCCGGAGATGAACGCCAACTACCGCGCCACCTACGTCGTGGACGGGCAGGGGACCGTGCGCTTCGTGGAGCGCTACGGCAAGGGGGAGATCCCCGACCCGCAGAAGATCCTCGCGGAAGTGAAGAAGCTCTAGCCTGCATTATTCACGAACGGCGATGGCGCGACCGGGCGGGTGGCGCAGGGTGCAGCCCCCACGGGGCCGCGCGCAGTGGGCCCCCCTCGTCCCGTCCGCCGCGCGCAGCGCGGCGTTCGGGCGAGTGGGTGACGGAGCCGGCCGGAGGAGGGCGGCGGCGAGCAGCACCCCCACCAGCGGCTGGACGTTCATGAAGATGGCGGACCGGCTCGGCCCCACCGCCCGCACGCCCTCGTACCACCAGACGTGCGCCACCGCGCCGAGGATCGCCTGGTAAAGCACCACGGCCCAGGCGGTCGCCGAGGCGAAGCGCGGCGGCGGGAAGAGCGGCAGCGTGGCGACGGCGACGGGGATCAGCATGAGCGTGCCCAGCATGTAGGAAACCGTGGTGACCAACGCCGGCGAGTGGAGCCGGAGGACGCGCTCGCCGTAGATCGTGTAGGCGCTCCACCCGATCAGGGAAAAGATGACGATGAAGTCCCCGGCGTGGAGATTCGAGAGGCGAAGCGCCGTCCACTGCCCGCGGGTCACGACGAGCACCATCCCGGCGGCCGAGACCGCCACCCCCAGCCACTGGATCGGGCGGAGGCGCTCGCCGAGGTAGAACCGCGCCCCCACCGCCACGATGACGGGGGTGGAGGCCTGGAGGATCACGGCGTTGGACGCGGTCGTGAGGTATATGGCGACGTAGGTGAAGGTCGTGGAGATGAGGATCCCGGAAAAGCCCAGAAAGGCGAAATCTTTCAGGTCGCCCGGGGTCAGCGCCCTCAGGTCGCGAAGGCCGCGCCGGAGGAGCAACATCCCCAGAAACGCGGACCCGAGCACACAGCGCACGGCGGCCAGGACGAAGGGCGGGAGGTCAACGAGGGCCAGCTTGGTCACCGCGGGATAGCTCCCCCACAGCGCGGCGACCAGGAACAGCGCGAGGTAGGCGCGGGTTTGACTGAGCGCGGGCACCTCCCTATGATAGCGCGGGGATCATGGCCGACTACGTCCTGGAATCTCGCGTCTGGCTGCCGCGGCCTCGCGAGGACGTCTTCCCGTTCTTCGCCGACCCTCGGAACCTCCCTCGCCTCGATCCACCCCGGCTCCGCCTCCACCTGCTGTCTTCTCCCCCGAACTCGCTGGAGGCCGGGACCGTGCTCGACTTCGGCATCCGCTGGCTGGGATTCCCGCTCCGCTGGCGGGTGCTGATCCGCGAGTACGATCCGCCCTATCGCTTCGTGGATGTCCAGGTCCGCGGCCCCTACGCGCGCTGGGAGCACCGGCACCTCTTCCGCGCTGAGCGGGGGGGCACGTGGGTGGAGGACCGGATCACCTACCGCCTCCCGCTGGGTCCGCTGGGCCGGCTGCTGCACACGCTCTGGGTCGGACGACAGCTCGCCGCGATCTTCGCCCACCGACGCCGGCGCTTGATCGAGCTCTTCCCCGGTGCCTGCTGACCGGCTCGGCGCCCACATGTCCATCGCCGGCGGGCTGCACCTGGCCCTGGAGCGCGGCAAGACCGCCGGCTGCTCGGTCGTCCAGCTCTTCGTCAAGAACCAGCTCCAGTGGGCGGCCCGGCCGCTGACCGACGAGGACGTACGCCGCTTCGAGAAGGCCCGGCGGACCACCGGGATCACCGAGGTCTTCGCCCACGCCACGTACCTGATCAACCTCGCGACTCCCGTCGAGGCCGAGTGGCGGCGGGCGGTGGACGCCTTCGCCGACGAGCTGGGGCGGGCCGAGGCGCTGGGTCTCGGGTTCGTGGTGATTCATCCCGGCTCCCACAAGGGCAGCGGCCTCCCGGCGGGAATCTCCCGGATCGTCGCGGCGCTCGACGAGCTGGCGGGACGGATCCGCGGCTATCGCGTCAGGATCGCGCTGGAGAACACGGCCGGGGCCGGCCATACCGTGGGGGCGCGCATCGAGGAGCTCCAGGCGATCCTGCAGCGCGGCGCCGCGCCGGACAGGCTCGGGATCTGCCTCGACACCTGCCATCTCTTCGCCGCGGGGTACGACATCCGCACCCGGGAGGGATATGAGGCCACGATGGAGGCCGTGCAGCGGACCGTGGGGGCGCGCTCCGTGCTCGCCTTCCACTTGAACGATGCCAAGGCGCCGCTCGGGTCAGGCCTCGACCGCCACGAACACATCGGCAAGGGCCGGATCGGGCTGGGCGCCTTCCGCTGTCTGCTGAACGACCGCCGCTTTGCCGGGGTGCCGAAGGTCCTGGAGACCCCCAAGGACGACGCCGCCGCGGACGCCCGGAACCTCCGCACCCTCCGCCGCCTCCGGAAGAAACGCCGCTGAGTCCGCCCTTCACCCGGATTATTCACGAAC
>JACPSW010000031.1 GCA_016193045.1 Candidatus Rokuibacteriota bacterium
GGTGATCCGCCCGGTCGCCATGTCCAGCGCCACCACGTCCCCCTCCCTGATGTCCGCCGCCGCGGCCGGGCACTCCAGCACCGGAAGCCCGATGTTCACCGCGTTGCGGAGGAAGATGCGGGCGAAGGTGGGGGCGATGATCGCCCCGATGCCGAAGGCCTTGAGGCCGCCCGGCGCGGTCTCCCGGGAGGAGCCGCAGCCGAAGTTCTTCCCGGCGACGATGAGGTCGCCCGGCTTGGCCTTCTTGCCGAAGTCCGGGTCGATCCCCTCCATGATGTACGGGGCGATCTGTTCCGGGTTGCGCAGGGCCAGGTACTTCCCCGGCATGATGACGTCCGTGTTCACGTCGTCGCCGAACTTCCAGCAGCGCCCGCGAATCATCGCCCCGCGACCTCTTCGGGGGCGGCGATGGCGCCCTTGATCGCCGAGGCGGCCGCCACGGCAGGATTGGCCAGGTAGGACTGGGCGGTGGGGTGGCCCATCCTGCCGACGAAATTCCGGTTGGACGTCGACAGACACACTTCGCCCGCGCCCAGGATCCCCATGTGACCGCCGAAGCAGGCCCCGCAGGTCGGCGTCGAGACGGCTCCCCCGGCCTCGGCAAATATCTCGAGCAAGCCTTCCTTCAGCGCCTGGTTCCAGATCCACGTGCTGGCGGGAATCACGATGAGGCGCGTGCCGGCGTGAACCTTCTTGCCGCGGAGAATCCGCGCGGCAATCCGCAGGTCTTCCAGCTTGGCGTTCGTGCAGGAGCCGATGAAGACCTGGTCCAGCGGCGTTCCCGCCACCTCATCCACGGAGACCACGTTGTCGGGGGAGAACGGCTTCGCCACCTGGGGGCGCATGCCGGTGACGTCGAAGTCGTATTCCGCAAGGTAACGGGCGTCAGGGTCGGACTGATGGACGGTCCACGGGCGCGTCGCGCGTTCCCTCACGTAGCCGAGCGTGACCTCGTCGGGGGTGACGATCCCCGATTTCCCGCCCGCCTCGATCGCCATGTTGCACATCGTGAGGCGCTCCGACATGCCGAGCGCCGCGAGGGCCGGCCCCCCGAACTCCATGGCCTGGTAGAGGGCGCCGTCGATGCCGATCCTCCCGATGGTGGCCAGGATCAGGTCCTTCCCCATGATCCAGGGCCCGAGCGCGCCGTGGTAGGTGAACCGGATCGAGGCCGGCACCTTGAGCCAGATCTCTCCGAGGGCCAGGACCCCGGCGAGGTCGGTGTGGCCGACGCCGGTGGAGAAGGCGCCGACCGCGCCGTAGGTGCAGGAGTGGCTGTCGCCGCCGATGATCAGGTCGCCGGGCAGCGCAAGCCCCTGCTCGGGCAGGATGATGTGGGCGATCCCGTGCCGGCCCTCATCGAAGAAGTGACGGATCCCCTGCTCCCTGACCCACTGGCGAACGCCCTTCAGGAGGTCGGCGGCCTGGATGTCCTTGGCGGGAACGATGTGGTCGAAGACGATCGCGATCTTCTCGGGGTCGAAGACCTTCGCGGCGCCCATCTTCCCCAGGACGCCGATGGCCCCGGCGGTGGAGAGGTCGTTCCCCATGACCATGTCCGGCCGGGCCATGATGAACTCGCCGGGCTCCACGGCGGCCTTGCGCGCGTGGGCGGCCAGAATCTTCTCGGTGATCGTCAGGCCCATGGTAGCCAGATTATAGTTGGGGGTCAGGTCTTCCAATAACACATCTTCCTAGTGTGGCTGTCGTAATGCAAGACCTGACCCCTTCCGGGGGGTCGACGGGCTAGCGGACGCCGAGGAGGTCGGGCAGCCAGAGGCTGAGGGCGGGAACGTAGGTGACCAGGAGCAGGGCGGCCATCAGGGACAGGACGAACGGCAGCGCCCAGCGGGAAACGTCCTCCATGCTGGCGCCGGAGATATTGGAGGCCACGTAGAGATTCACCGCCACCGGCGGCGTGATGGTCCCGACGGCCAGGTTCACCGTCATCATCACCCCGAACCAGACCGGGTCCCAGCCGAACTGCTTCATCACGGGAAGGAGGATCGGGAGGAAGACGTAGTAGATGGAGATCGCGTCCAGCAGCATCCCCGCCACGAGGAGCATGGCGTTCAGCATCAGCAGGAGGAAGTAGGGGTTGCCCGTCAGCCCGAGCATCGCCCGGGCGGCGCGGTCCATCACGCCGAGGGTCGAGCCGGTCCAGGAGAAGAGGCCGGCGAAGGCCACCACCACCATCACCACCGAGGTGGCCACCGCGGAGTTGAGAAAAACACCGTAGAGGTCCCGCCAGCCGAGGTTACGGAATACGACGACCCCGACGAACAGGCCGTAGGCGACCGCGACAACGGCGGCCTCGGTGGGCGTGAAGATCCCTCCGTAGATGCCGCCCAGGATCACCACGGGCGCCAGCAGCCCCCACTTGGCCTCCCAGGCGGCTCGGCCGATCTCGGCCCAGGTCCCCCAGCGCTCGCCGCCCCAGCCGTGGCGCTTCGAGATCCAGTACACCGGCAGCACGAGGGCCAGCCCCATCAGGAGACCGGGGACCACGCCGGCGGCGAAGAGTCGGGCGATGGACGACTCGGTGATCACGCCGTACACGACGAAGGCCACACTCGGCGGGATCAGGACGTCCGTCGTCGCCGCCGCCGCCACCAGCGCCGCAGCGAAGCCCACGTGGTAGCCCCGGCGGACCATGGCCGGGATCATCACCGTGCCGATGGCCGCGGTGTCGGCGGGCCCGGTGCCCGAGATGGCGCCGAAGAAGACGCAGCCCCCCACGGCGACGAGGCCGAGCCCCCCGGGAATGGGACCGATCAGGAGATTGAGCAGGTTCACGAGGCCACGGGAGAGGCCGGCCTTGTCCATGACGTAGCCGGCCAGGATGAAGAACGGGATGGCCAGGAGGGGGAACTTGGCGATGTTGGCATAGACGTTCGCCGCCGTGACCTGGATGCCGAGGTTGTACTGCCACAGGAAGAGGAGCGCCGAGACCCCGATGGAGGTCACGATAGGCACGCCCAGAAACAGGAGGAGGAAGAAGAGCCCGAAGAGGAGGAGGCCGGGCTCCATCAGCCGCGCGCCCTCCTGTCCGCCCTCAAGGCCCCTTGAATGATTCGGACGATCACGACCACCCCGAACGCCGGGATCCCCGCCGTGTACCACCACTGGGGGATGGCGAGGGCCTCGGAGGTGGTGCCGAGCATCCGCTCGCTCCTGATCTGGCCGAGGCCGAAGTAGATCAGCAGGCCGAAGAGGGCGACGCCGAGTGCTGCGCCGAGCCAGACCGAGAGCCTGCGGACGGCGGGGGGGCAGCGATCCACGAGGAACGCGAAGGCCAAGTGGCTCCCCTCGCGGAAGGCGACGGCGGTCCCGAGGAGGGTGAGCCAGACGAAGAGGCTCACCACGAGCTCCTCGGTGAAGGCGAGGGAGAAGCGGATCACGTAGCGGGTGATGACGTTGACGAACGCCACCCCGGTCATCACCGCCAGGAGGAAGACGCAGGCTCCCTCCTCGAGGCGGTCGGCCGCGCGGCTCATGAAGACCCCCCGGGGACGCGCGCCCCCGGGGGGTTCGGGCCCGGCCGCAGCCGTCACCTAATCGCGCTAACGATCTTCTCGGCGGACTTCACGAGGTCCACGCCGATCTCGGCCGACCACTTGTCGTACACGGAGCGAGTCTTGGCGCGGAAGGCCTCGAGGTCCTTGGGCGAGAGCGTCACCACCTCCATGCCGTTCTTCTTCAGGTTCTCGACGGCCTCGTTGGAGCCCTCGAGGCCCGCGCGCGCGCCCTTCTTCTCCCAGGCCATGACCTCCACCGCCGTCTTCCTCACGATCTCGCGGTCGGCGGGCGTCAGGCCGTCCCAGGTGATCTTGGAGACGGCCAGGATGACGGGATCGATGGCGTAGTACCAGAGGGTGATGTGCTTCTGCGTCGTCCAGAGCTTGAAGGGCGTGATGACGGAGACGACGGGGTTCTCCTGGCCGTCCACGGTCCCCTGCTGGAAGGCGATCTGGGCCTCCCCCCAGTTCATATTGATCGGGTTGGCGCCCAGGGCGCGGAACGTGTCGATGAAGATCGGCGAGCCCACCACGCGAATCTTCAGCCCTTCCAGGTCGGCGGGGCTCTTGATCGCGCGCTTCGAGTTGGTCACCTGGCGGAAGCCGTTCTCCCCCCAGGCCAGGGGAATGACGCCCTTTTCCTCGATCAGCTTGAACAGCTTCTTCCCGGGCTCGCCCGCCTGCACCGCGTCCAGCGCCTTGTAGGAGGGGTACATGAACGGCATCGCGAACAGATTGAGTTCCTTCACCTGGGGCGACCAGTTGATCGTGGAGCCCAAGGCGAAGTCGGCGACGCCCTGGTTCAGGAGGGTGAACTCGTTGGTCTGCTTGCCGGCGAAGAGCTGGCCGGCGAAGTAGTTCTTGACGTTGATCCGCCCCCGGGTCCGCTCCTTGAGAAGGTCGGCAAACTTGATGGCCGCCTCTCCCCAGGGCCCCGCGGGGCCGACGACCAGGCTGTTCTTGAACTCAGGCTTGTACTGCTGAGCCGCCGCTGGCGCCACGGCCCAGACGACCAGGACGGCGACGAGAATGAAGACAACCCACGGATAACGCTTCATGATGCAATCTCCTTAAGGAAGGATGGGCGCCCGCAGGGCGCTCCCCCTAATAACATGCGCCGTCGCGGGGTGTCAAGGAGCCCTTGACACCCGAGGGGCAGCCCGTGACATCATCGCGCAATGACGCCGGACGAGATTGAGCTCTGGTTCGACCAGGACGTGACCGACGGCCTTCCCGTGGTGCCGCCCACGCCGGAGCGCGTCGAGCGAGTGCTCGCGGGGACGCGGCGCCATCGCGGCGAGCTCATCGGCCTCGTCCCGCCCAACTACGGCCGCGCCACCGTCGAGAAGATCGCCGTCAATGCCGTGATGGCCGGCTGTCGCCCCGACTATCTCCCGGTGGTCCTGGCCGCCGCCGAGGCGGCCTGTGACCCCGTCTTCAACCTCCACGGGCTCCAGGCCACGACCCACTTCGCCGCCCCGCTCATCGTCGTCAACGGCCCCATCCGACCGCGGATCGGACTGAACGCGGGTTTCGGGGTGTTCGGCCCCGGGTGGCGCGCCAACGCGACCATCGGCCGGGCCCTCCGGCTCGTCCTGATGAACCTGGGCGGCGCCCGGCCCGGCGAGATCTCCATGTCCACCTTCGGCCACCCCGGGCGTTACACCTACTGCATCGCCGAGCACGAGGAGGCCAGCCCCTGGGAGCCGCTCCATGTGGAGCGCGGCCTCCGACCCGAGGACAGCGCCGTGACCCTCTTCGCCGCCGAAGCGCCCCACGGGATCTCCGACCACGCGAGCCGAACGGCGAAGAGCCTGGCGGGGTCCCTCGGCTGGTCCATGGCGTGCCTCTGGAACGCCAAGCACTTCCCGCTCTACTCCCAGACCATGCTCGTGGTGGGGCCTGAGCATGCCCAAACCTTCCGAGAGGACGGCTGGTCCAAGGCCGACCTCAAGCGCTCCCTCGTCGAGACCGTCCGGCGGCCGTACCGCGAGCTCCTCCCGGACGAGGAGAGCGGCGAGGGCACGAACCTCCGGTTCGCCGACACTCCCCCGGAGCCGGATGAGCTGGTTCCCAAGTTCACCGCCGCGGAGGAGCTCCACGTCGTCGTGGCCGGCGGCACGGCCGGACGCTTCTCCGCGGCGATTCCCGGCTGGCTCGGGTCCAAGAACGGCTCCCGGGCGGTCACCAAGCGGGTCGAGAATAGTGCTTGACACCCGGCGCCCGATCCTGTATCGTCAGTGCTGGTTCTAGGTTCCAAGCGAGTTTCAGATTCGAACAGATTCGAAATTGACGCCGTGAGGACCAGGTCCTCACGGCGTTTTTGTTTGCCCCCAAATTCCTGGGGGCGCCCCGGCCATGGTGGCCGGGAAACACAGGGGCATCGCCCCAAGAAAGAGGTACAGCAACATGGCAACAGGCAGCGTGAAGTGGTTCAACGACGCGAAGGGCTACGGCTTCATCACCCAGGAGGGTGGCGAGGACGTCTTCGTCCACTACAGCGCCATCCAGGCCGGGGGCTTCAAGAGCCTGGCCGAGGGTGACAAGGTGGAATTCGAGGTTGTCAAGGGCCCCAAGGGGTACCAGGCGGCCAACGTTCGGAAGATCTAACGATCTCCGCTTCGCTCGGGGATCCGGGCCGTCGGGCCCGGATCCCCCACTCAAACCAGAAATCCCAACACCTCACATCGGAGAGCTATGTCCACGTTCGAATCTCTGAACCTTTCCTCTGAAATTCTGGCCGACATCCGGCGAGCGGGCTTCGAGGCCCCCACGCCGATCCAGGCCCAGGCCATCCCCCCGGCCCTGACCGGCAGCGACGTGATCGGCTGCGCCCAGACGGGCACCGGCAAGACCGCCGCCTTCGCGATCCCGATCATCGAGCGGCTGGCGGGCAGCGCCGGGCTCCGCGCCCTCGTCCTCGCTCCCACGCGCGAGCTGGCGCTCCAGATCCAGGAGTGCTTCGACGCGCTCGGGGCCGGGCGCCGCGTGAGCGCGGCCACGGTCATCGGCGGCGAGGCCATGGGGCCTCAGGTCGAGGCGCTCCGCCGCCGGCCCGCTGTCCTCGTGGCGACCCCGGGCCGCCTGCTGGACCACCTGGAGCGTGGGAACGTCTCGCTCGGGACGCTCCGCATCCTGGTCCTGGACGAGGCCGACCGGATGCTCGACATGGGGTTCGCCCCGCAGATCGAGCGCATCCTGAAGCGCGTGCCGCTCGACCGCCAGACCCTCTGCTTCTCGGCCACCATGCCGCCGGAGGTGGAGCGGCTCGTGCGCGGCCACCTGGTCCGGCCCGTCCGCATCCAGGTCGGCCCGGCGTCGCGTCCCGTGGACAAGGTCAGCCAGGTCCTCTATCCCCTGCACCGGGACGAAAAGACTCCCCTGCTCCTGTCCCTGCTCCGGAGCGAGGGGGGCAAAATCCTCGTCTTCACGCGCACCAAGCACCGGGCCGACCGGCTGGCGCGCGCCGTCGGCGACGCCGGCCATCGCGTGGCGCGGCTTCACGCCGATCGCAGCCAGTCAGAGCGGCGGCGGGCGCTGGACGGCTTCCGCGCGGGCCAGTATCGGGTGCTCGTGGCCACGGACATCGCGGCCCGGGGGATCGACGTGGTGGACATTTCCCACGTCATCAACTACGACCTGCCGGCGACGCCCGAGGACTACATCCACCGGATCGGGCGCACCGCCCGGGCCGAGGCGAGCGGCCTCGCGTCCAGCTTCGCCGCCCCCGAAGAGGGCGACCAGCTCCGGGCCATCGA
>JACPSW010000032.1 GCA_016193045.1 Candidatus Rokuibacteriota bacterium
CACGCGTCGATCAAGGTGCCGGGCCAAATAACGAGCCAGACAAGGCCCGAGGGAGGAGGGCACCGGAGGCGTACGCGGTTGTACGTTGAGGATGCCCGACGACCGAGAACACAGTATGGCGAAGTTAGTTGGCACGGCACTAGAACACGTTGGATTCGGTGCTGACGGCCCCGGCCTTGAAGCGCGCCAGCGACAGCGCCGTGATGTCCATGCTCGTCGCCCGACCGTCGACGATCAGCTCGGCCATCAGGAGGCCGATGGCCGGCGAGTGCATGAAGCCGTGGCCCGAGAAGCCGCAGGCGAGGTAGAAGCCGGGGGCCTCGTCGACCTCGCAGAGGATCCCGTGGTAGTCGGGCGTCAGATCCCTCACGCCTGCGTAGGCCCGCATCACTTTGGCCTCCGCGAGCGGCGGCACGCGCTTGCCGGCGGCCTTGAAGACGAGCTCAAAGGCCTCCCAGTCCACCGTGGTGTCATGGCCCGGGTGTTGGTCCTTGTCGGTGCCTCCCATCAGTACCGCGCTCTTGCCCTGGCGGTGGACGTACCAGCCCGTGTCGAGGTCCACGATGAGCGGGAAGACGTCCGGGAAGTCCGGCAGCGGGTCGGTCACCATGACCTGGCGGCGGTACGGCTTGGAGGGAATGGCGATGCCGGCCAGGGCGCCGACCTCGTCCCCGTGGGGGCCGGCGGCGTTGACGACGACGGGCGCTCGATAGCGATCCCGGAGCGTCTCGACCCCGACCACGCGCTCCTCGTCCCGGGTCACCGACACGACGGGCTCGGACGTCAGAACGCGAAGCCCGCGCTCGCGCGCACGCGCGAGGAATCCCTGGAGGAGGCCGTGGGGATCCGCCGAGCCGTCGTCGGGGCAGAAGCTCCCGCCCAGGAGATCGTCCACCACGAGCTGGGAGAGCATCGGCCTCATTTCGCCGGGCGACACCACCCTGCTCGTCACACCCAGCCGCTGCTGGAGGGTCACGTTTCTCTGCAGCTGCTCGAAGGTCCGGGGCTCGGTCGTCACGAAGAGGTAGCCGTGGGGGACGAAATCCACCGAGCGGCCGAGGATCCGCTCCGTCTCGGCGAAGTAGGGATACGAGAGCTGGGTCAGGCGGATATTGGCTTCCGTGGAAAACTGATGGCGGACGCCGCCGGTGGCCTTCGAGGTGGCGCCGGTGCCGACCTCCGCCTCCTTTTCCAGGAGGACCACCCTCAGGCGCGGATTGCGCGCGAGCAGATGGTAGGCGATGGAGCCCCCGATGACCCCGCCGCCGATGATGACGACGTCCGCCGTCGTCATGCCATCGGGAGGGGCGGCAGGCCGTGGACCAGCGCGTCGTGAACCATGCGGACGAGCGTGACGATGTCGAACACGGGAAGACCCGTCACCCGCTGGACGTCGGCCCGGTAGGGCGGCATGTTGGTGCACTCGAGCACGATCGCCCCGACCTCGGGATGCTGGGCGATCATTCGCCGGGCTACGCTCACGTGCTCTTCGCGCGCCGCCTCGACGTCGAGGGTCAGGAGGTCGTCCAGGAGGACCCGCGTGAACTCCTTCTCGCCTTCGAGCCCCGCGATGACCGTCGGGACGTCGGGCCCGATCCCGGCGCCCGCGACATGCTCGGGGGTGAGCGAGGAGGCGTCCACGGTGAGGATCCCCACGGCGCGGCCGGGCGCCAGCATCCGGTGGACCAGCGGCACGAGCAGCAGGCTCGAGGTGAGGACGGGAATCTTGACCGCCGCCGCCATCTCCCGCTGGAACTTCGACAGGAACCCGCAGTTGGTGCTGATCGCCCTGACGCCCTCGCGCTCGAGGAGGCGCGCCGCCTCGATGAAGCGCGGCAGGAGATCACGGGCCGACTTCCGGACGACCAGATCCGGCGAGGCCCCCACCACCCGGTGGTAGCGGACGGGGAAGTCGAACGTCAGGGCGTTGCCCATGTCCCCGACGACCCGCGGGAACTGGGTGTCCAGCATGAGGATCCCGACGGTGAGACCGTAAAGGTTCTGCCCGCCCTGCATCCGCATGGGGGTTAGGCCCAATCCGAAATAATGCCGGGCGTTTCCGAACAGGGCCGCGGGTCCTGCCGCCCGCCCTCCCCACGCACCACGCTTCCAGCGTGTCGTGCGTCGGGGGCCCAGCCCCACGGTGCTCGCTCCCGCAAGCGACAGGCTCTTTCCTCCCCCGAAATGTCCCCCATTCCTATCCACTCGTCTTTGAGGCGGTACGCTCCGCGCCGTGGGGCGCCCCGTTCGCCGCGTCACCCGCGGCCCTCGACCCCCTGCAACACGGAGTATTTCGTCCGATCAAGGCTAGTTGAGGGTGGCGAGGGCCTGGCGGACGCGACGCAGCCGAGAGCGCACCGCCTCGGCGTCGGGGGACTCCGGATTGCTGGCGAGGTAGGTTTCCCAGTCCGCCGCCGCCCGCCGAAGGTCGCCGAGATTCGCGTGAACGACTCCCCGGTCCCGGACCTCGCAGGGGTTGTCGGGATCCAGGAGCAGGAGCCGCCGGCAGACCTGGAGCGCCTTGCCCCAGGCTTCCTGCTTGAAATAGACCGCCTTGAGATTGTTCAGCATCCGGGCGAGGAACTCCCGCTTGGCGACCGGGGCGAAATGCTCCTCCTGAAGGGTGACCGGGCGGCCCAGCGCCCGCGACACGACCGCCTGGCACCCCTCAGGGGTCAGGATGGCCCCGCCGTTGAACGGGTCCAGCAGCACCCGGTACCCCTCTTCTGTGCGAAATCCCACGATGAAGTGGGCGGGGAGGCCGACGCCGTGGATCGTCAGGCCGAGCCGCCGGCCGACCTCGATCAGGACCAGGGAGAGCGTGATCGGGATGCCGAGACGGCGATCCAGGACCTCATTGAGGAAGCTGTTGCGTGGGTCGTGGTACTCCTCCAGGTTTCCCCGGAATCCCTGCTCCTCGAAGAGAAACTCGCGCACGCGGTGGAGGCGGCCGAGCGCGTCCTGCCCCACGCCTCCGGCCCGGGCGGCGGCGGCCAGGCGATCCAGCCGGCCGAGGTACGCCCCGACGTCCAGATCGGGGTACTCCGCTCTGGCGATGAGCAGCGCGGCGACCGCCAGATCGATCTCGGGCTCCGGCCGCTGGACCGCGACGGCGAACTCGCCGAGCGGCTCGTCGGGACTAATAGGAGAACCTCGCGTCGGCGTCGAGCGCCAGCATGACGAGCGTCTTGGCGTCGCTCAGCGACGCGTTCTTGCCGGCCAGATCGCTGTCGGAGACCCCACGGGCCTTGGCGCAGGGCGTTCAGAGGAAGATGGTGGCCTCCTCAATCAAGATTTTCGCCATGACCTGAGCTCCTTAACACCCCGGAGCGTGATGGACCCCGGCCGTTTTGAGGGCGGCGGTCTGGAGCTCCTCGGCGAGAGAGAGCGAGCGAGCGGCGGCGCGACGCGCTTCCTCCTGAGCCTCGGCCGTGGTCGCGAAGCGGAGGAGCAGCGAGCGGCCGAGCTCGTGGTGGTAGCGCTCGTCCGGCTCGATGATGTCCTTGTAGAGCGCCGCGGTGGCCGGGTCCCCCGCCCGCTCGCAGAACTCGATGAACTGGCGGTTCTTCACGACCGCGATGGCCTCCCGCGTGAACTGCCCCGCCGCGACGCGCTCCACGGTGGTCCGGAGGGTGGCCAGGTACTGGAAGAGCGGGCCATACCCCTTGGCCAGCGGGTTGAAGCCGCGGGCGTCGAAGCCCAGCTCGCGGAGGCGCTCGACCACCAGGCGGTAGTGCTTGGCCTCATCGCCCACCTGGCGGGCGAAGGCGAGCTTGACGTCCGGATCGTCGCTGGTCACCATCCACCGGGCGGCGATCTCGCTGGCCTCGATCTCGTTCTTGAGCGCGACCTTGAGGAGGTTGAGGACATTCAGGTCGCCCTCCACCTCCGGCCGAAGGGTGTCGTCGGGCGCCAGGCGCTTGAGCCGCTCCCGGTTCTTCGCGTCCAGTTCCTGCACGAACTCTTCTGAGGTCATCAGGCGCGTGGGCGGGCGGTGAGCCCGTGAGCCAGAATGTCGGCCAGTTCCTGGGTGAGCGTCTCCTTCGTCACGACGCGATCCTCAATGGACTACCCTCCTAGCTTGCATTATTCACGAAGCATAGTCGAGTGTAGCGGGCGGGGCCTGTCGCAGGGCGCAGCCCCCGTGGGTCCGGCTCCGTCACCCACTCGCCCGAACGCCGCGCTGCGCGCGGCGGACGGGACGAGGGGGGCCCACTGCGCGCGGCCCCGTGGGGGCTGCACCCTGCGCCACCCGCCCGGTCGCGCCATCGCCGTTCGTGCCAGTACTTGTTCCACTCGACCAGGTGGGTCAGCGTGGAGAGGTCTTTCATCCGGTCGAGGAAGACGACCCCGTTCAGGTGGTCGGACTCGTGCTGGATGACGCGCGCGAAGAAATCCTTGGCGATCAGGTCGACCGGCTCGCCGCCCCGATCGTAGGCCTGGAGCCGCACCGCGGTGTGGCGCGGCACCATACCGCGGAGGTCGGGGATTGAGAGGCAGCCTTCCCAGCCCTCCTCCATCGCGTCGCTCAGGGGCGTGACGATCGGATTGATGATCACGGTGAGCGGGATCTGAGGGGCATCGGGATAGCGCGGGTTCGCCAAGACCTCGATCACCGCGATCTGCTCGAGGGCGTGGACCTGGGTGGCAGCGAGGCCGGCCCCGTTGTACTCGCGCATGGTCTCGATCATGTCGTCGATCAGCCGCTGGGTCTCCGGCCGCCGGATCTCCGGGACGGGCACGGGTGCCGCGACCCTCCGCAGCACGGGATGCCCGAGGCGCGCCACCTTCAGGATCGCCATGCCCCGTATTGTACCCTACTTCTTTTCCTCGATCCTCCCCACACGCCTGACGCGTCGGCCAGCATCCTGGCGTCCTTGTCCCCTCGTCAACATACGGAGGGCGGAAACCCGCGCTATTGTCCGGCCGAGCCGGCGCGGGTGTCAAGGGAGGGAAGAGCTCAGCGGAGGACTCGCGCGATGGCCAGCCCCTCCACGGCCGCCATGATCCCCTGCAGCCCGAGCTCGTAGGCGATCAGCGGCAGAGGCTCGCGATACTGGTTGAACGGAGTGAAGAACTCGAAGTAGCCGTACTGGAAGACCCAGATCCCGACCGCGAGGCTCAAGCCCTTGCCCACCCACCCCTTGCCGGGAAGCAGGGGAGCGGGGGTGGCGACCACCACCCTCCGCGACGACGCGGCGGGGCTCACCGGCCCCGCCGCCGCAGATAAGCCCGCCACGGCTTCCAGTAGTACTTGTTCCAGCCCCGGCTGATTCCCGCGTAATGGCGGTCCGAAATGTTGGCGTGGACCAGATTGATCCGTCCGCCTCGCGGGGCCTTGCTGAAGGTGAGGATCAGGATGGAATCGGCCTCGCTCTTCCGCCAGTCCGACCCCCGCCAGGTCTGGACGATCATGCGCCCCGGGACGCGGGCCAGGATCCGTCCGCGTAGCATCCCGCCGAACGCCGAGAACGTTCCGCCGACCTTGCGGCTGACGGATGCGCTGGAGCCGATGGCTGCCCCATGCCTCTTCGAGTCCATGTAGGTGTCGTACAGCCTCTCGGGGGAAACACCGAAGGTCACCGCCTGCTGGATCGTCTTCACAGGCCGACCGCCTTCCTGATCTTGGCGAGCTGGCCTGCGTGGTCGTTCCAGTGCCCGTCGAAGAGCACGCTAGAGAACTGGGCGAGCGCGATCTCGTCCGTCCCGAGGAACTGCTTGAGGAAGGGAATCCGCGCCTTACGCCCCTGCAGGTCCGCCTCTGACAGCCCTTCGAGGTACTCCAGGACCTCCCGCCGCTGGGCGTCCAGCGCATCCAGGAGCTGCTTGAAGGTCATCTTCTGGCGCTCGGGGGGCACGTGCGACTGACCCGGAGTCGTCTCGCTGACCGGCAGGTCGTGGCTGGAGAACTTCTTGAGAAAATCCACCGGCCTCCGCCCCGGTTCGCCGAGGAGGTGCGCCAGCACCTGGCGCGTAGTCCACTGCCCCGGCGCGTCGGACCGGTCCAGGTAGGGCTCCATCCCCTGGAGCTGGCGCGTCAGGTTCGCCCAGGCCGCGTCGGACTTCGCCCGAAGGTCCTTCACGATCGCGTTGGCCATGATGATCTCCTCCTTACAAGATGTTCGCGAGCTTGTCGAAGCTGCTGCTCCAGCCGCGCTCGTGATCGGAACGCATCTTCTCGCTCGGGAAGAGCTCGTGGGTCAGGACGATCTCGGTCGAGCCGCCCCGGTCGTGGAATTCCACCGTCACGAGGGTCTCCCCGTGCTCCGGCTCGGCCTCCCAGCGCCACGTGTACGCGAGCCGCGCGGGAGGTCGGACCTCCCGGTACGTTCCCGCCAGATAAAAGACCGGGCCGTCGGGGAGCTTCCGCATGCCGAGGCGGTACTTGCCGCCCGCCCGCAGATCCACTTCGGCGCTCGGCGTCGCGTAGCCCGGCGGGCCCCACCACTTCTTCAGCTCTTCCGGGTCCGTCCATGCCCGGAAGACCTTCTCCCGTGGCGCCGCGAATGTCCGCTTGAGCTGGAGCGTGGTTTGAGTCTTGGCGTCGAGTGTAGCCATGGGCGAACCTCCTTCTCTGATCGGCTGAGATGCTCGGCGAGGGCGTCGAGTTGGCGCTCCCAGAAGGTCCGATAGCGCGCGATCCACCGGGCGGCGTCTTCCATGGGCCGCCCCACGAGACAGCAGCGGTGCACGCGGCCGTCCCTCTCCCGGGCCAGAAGCCCCGCGCTCTCGAGCACCTTGAGGTGCTTGGAGACGGCGGGGAGCGACATGTCGAAGGGCGCGGCCAGGGCCGTCACCGTGGACCCGCCGCGCGCCAGGCGCGCGAGGATCGCCCGGCGCGTGGGATCGGCCAGCGCCGCGAAGGTGGTGTCGAGGGACCCTGCATAGTTAACCATTTGGTTAACTATAGACGGCCCCCGGCGACCCTGTCAAGCCCCCAGTTGCCCCGCGGCCTGGCGGTAGCCGACGAGCTCGAGCAGATTGCCGTCGGGATCGAGGAAGTAGAGACAGTCGTGGTCGCCCCAATCGATGGGCGCGTGGTGGGGAATGCCCTCCGCCTTGAACAGATCAAGGGCCCGGCGGAGGTCCTCGTAGGAGACCTCGAAGGCGTGGTGGCTCTTGCCGAGCGGGTCTTCGATCTGCTCGAGACCCCCCGGGGAGCGCCCGGGCCGGAGGAAGAGCGCGCAGCTCCCATCCCCGTAGCGGAGCAGCACCTGGTCGGGGAGGCGCATCCGGACGCTCATACCGAGGAGCCCGGTGTAGAAGCGCTCGGCCCGCTCGAGGTCGGCGACGTCCACCCCGAAATGGTCGAGCCGCTTGAGCTGGAGCATCAGAGGTCGTCGAGAGTCGCGAAGGTGGCGCCGGCGGCGCGCATCTCCTCGATGGCCCGCTCGCCGTCGCCGGGCTTGACATCCACGGCGCCGATCGCGTCCTGGAGGACGACCACCTGGAATCCCTCGTGAAGCGCATCGAGGGCGGTGGACTTCACGCAGTAGTCGGTGGCGAGGCCGCCGATGAACAGGCGCTGGATACCGCTCTCGCCGAGACTCACGGCAAAGTCCCGTCCTTCTGCATCCTGCGCCTGAAAGCAGGAATACGCGTCCTGCTCCGGATTCATCCCTTTGGAGATCATGACCGTTTCGGGGGTCAACGCCAGGTCGGGGTGGAACTCCGCCCCTTTCGTTCCGGCGACGCAGTGGGGCGGCCACACCCCGCCGTAGGCCTGGAAGTGTTTGGTCACCGGCGGGTGCCAGTCGCGCGAGGCATAAATGGAGGCGTTGAGCTTCCGGAAGCGCTCGATGTAGCGGTTGAGGAGCGGCACGACGCGGTCCCCATCGGGGACGGCCAGCGACCCGCCCGGGCAGAAATCGTTCTGGACATCCACGACCACCAGGGCGTCGTAGGTCGGATCAATCTTTTCCGGCATGGCGCACCATCTCCTCCCCCGCGATCCGGGCGAGCGCCCAGGCGGCGTGCTCGCGGACCAGCGGCTCGGGATCCGATCGGGCCCGGGTCAGCGCCGGGACCGTCGCGGCGTCTTTTCGGTTTCCGAGGGCCACCGCGGCGTTCCTCAGCAGCCCACGACGTTTGGGCCTCATCAGGGGCGTCCCGCTGAAGCGCGCTCTGAAATCCTGGTCGGTCATCTCCGGGAGCGACGCAAGCGGCACGGGCTCCGTGGCCGGCATCAGGGCGGGCTCGCCCGTCACGGGAACCTTCCGGTTCCAGGGGCAAGCCGTCTGGCAGAGATCGCAGCCGAAGACCCACTCCCCCATCGCTTCCCGGAGGTCCTCCGGGATCGCCCCCCGGTGCTCGATGGTCAGGTACGAGATGCACCGGCGCGCATCCAGCACGTAGGGCGCCACGAACGCCTCCGTCGGACAGGCATCCAAGCAGGCCCGGCACGTGCCGCACCGATCGGGAAGCGGCCCGTCGAAATCCAGCTCGGCCGTCGTGAGCACGAGGCCGATGAAAAACCAGGAGCCCAGCGCGGGATGGAGAAGGTTGGTGTTCTTGCCCACCCATCCGAGACCGGCGCGGGCAGCCAGGGCGCGCTCGAGGACGGCGCTCGTGTCCACGGCGGCGCGCGTCCTGACTGCGGGCCCGCCGGCCTCGCGGATGAACCCGCACAAACGCTCGAGGCGGGGACGCATCAGGTCGTGGTAGTCGCGGCCCCACGCGTACCGGGCCACCGCCGCCCACGCCTCGGCGCCGGGCGGATCCCCCTGATAGTAGTTGAGCGCCACGGCGATCACCGAGCGGACTCCGGGGAGAAGACGCCCGGGATCGAGTCGCCCGGCCCTCCCCCGCTCGAGGTACTTCATCTCCCCCGCGTAGCCGGCGTCGAGCCAGGCCTGGAACGCGCGGCCGTGCTGGGGAGGATCGGCCGGCCCCACAGCCACGCGGTCGAAGCCGAGAGCAAGCGCCTGCGCCCTGACAGCCTCCGTCAGCGCCGCGCGCGCGAGGATCATCGCCGGCGGGCCTTGACGATGAGGCGGCTCCGCGTCAGGCTGCGGCCGCCCCGTTCCAGGAACTCCACGTACCCCGGCCAGCGCCCGTCGGCCTTCCACTTGTCCTCGAGCCCCGCCGCCGCGGCGAGCCCGTCCTGGACCGTTCCGAAGCGGGTGACCTCCCGCTCCACCTCCAGGTGCTCGGGGACGAACCCGTTCTCCCGCAGGACGGAGGCGAGGCGTGCCTCGTCGTAGGCGAAGCGCGAGGGCCTCCCGGTCTCGCGCCACTGATCCACGTGGAAGGCGACGAAGACGAGGCACTCACCGGGTGCGAGCGCGCGGCCGCAGCGGGCGATGATGGCGTCCGACATGCAGAGGTGGGCGGCGATCAGCTGCGGGGCGAAGGAATCGTACTCGACGGCCTCGGCGTCGGCCACGCTGAACACGGCGTTTCCGATCCGCTCCGCGGCGGCTCGCCGCCGCGCCTGGACGATGGCGGTCGTGTCTCGATCGATCCCGGTCACGCTCCGGCAGCGCGACGCAATCAGGAAGGTCAGCCGTCCCGCGCCGCAGCCCACATCGAGGACGACCTTGTCTTTGAGATCTTCCGCCTCCAGGAGAGCGAGGAACTTCGGGCTGACCATCCCACCTCAGCCCGTGACCGCCCCCTCGGAGGCCGAGGAAACCAGGCGCGCATACTTGGCCATGGCGCCCCTCGTGTACCGGGGCCTAGGCGGCTTCACCGCGCGCAGGCGCTTCTTGATCTCGCCGGGAGAGAGCTCGGCGTCCAGCCGGCGCCGCTTCACGTCGATGACGATCGGGTCCCCGCTCTTGAGCGCGGCGATGGGGCCCCTGTCGGCCGCCTCCGGCACGATGTGGGCGATCATGAATCCGTGGGTCGCGCCGGAGAAGCGCCCGTCGGTCATGAGCGCCACCGAGTCGGCCAGCCCGGCGCCGTGGAGCGCGCCCGTGACCGCCAGCATCTCGCGCATCCCGGGCCCGCCCTTGGGTCCCTCGTAACGGATCACGATCACGTCACCGGCCTTGACCCTGCCCTTCTTCACGGCGGCGAAGGCGTCCTCCTCTCGGTCGAAGACGCGGGCGGGCCCGCGGTGAACCAGCTTCTCATGGCCAGCCAGCTTGATCACGCACCCTCCCGGCGCGAGGTTCCCTTTCAGAATCGCCATCCCGCCCGTCGGCTTCAGCGGCGATGAGAGCGGGCGGATGACCTGCTGGCCCGGCTCCTCGCGGGCCGCGCGGGCCTCCTCCCCGACGCTCCTCCCGGTCACGGTCTTCTCACCGGGGTGGAGGATCCCGGCATCCAGGAGCCGCTTGGCCACCACCGCCATCCCACCGGCCTTGTACATCTCCGGCGCGGTGAACCGCCCCCACGGCTTGAGGTCGGCCAGCAGCGGGGTCTTGCGCGAGATGCGGTCGAAGTCCTCGATGGAGAGCCTGACGCCGGCCTCCCGCGCCACCGCCAGGAGGTGCAGCACGGCGTTGGTCGAGCCCCCCGTCGCCATCACCCCCGCGATCGCGTTCTCCAGCGCCTTGCGGCTGATGATCTGCCGCGGGGTCACCCCCTTCCGGAGCAGGTCCATGACCAGCCGGCCGCACGCGAAGGCGACCTCATCCTTCCTGGGATCCACGGCCGGGACGCCGTTGAACCCCATCGGGGAGATTCCGAGCATCTCGAAGGCCGTGGACATGGTGTTCGCGGTGAACTGGCCGCCGCAGGCTCCCTCGCCGGGGCAGGCGCGGTTCTCGACCTCCTTGAGCTCGGCCGCGCTCATCTTCCCCGAGTTGAACGCCCCCACCGCCTCGAAGACATCCTGAATGGTCAGGCGACGCCCCTGATACTCCCCGTACATGATGGACCCCCCGTAGAGCATGAGGCCGGGAAGGTCGAGTCGCGCCAGCGCCATGACCATCGCGGGGATCGTCTTGTCGCAGCCGGAGATGCCGACCACCGCGTCGAAGAGGTGGCCGCGGGTGACCAGCTCCACGGCGTCGGCGACGTTCTCCCGGCTGATCAGGGAGGCCTTCATCCCCTCCGTGCCCATGGCGATCCCGTCGGTGACCGTGATCGTGTTGAACTCGATGGGCGTCCCGCCCGCGCCGCGGACTCCCTCCTTCACCTTTTCGGCCAGCTTCCGGTGGTTGAAGTTGCACGGCGTCACCTCGATCCAGCAGTGGGCGACGCCGACCAGCGGCCGGGCCAGGTCCTCGTCGGTGAAGCCGATCGCCTTCAGCATGGCCCGGGCCGGCGCGCGGTCGGGCCCCTCGAGGAGCGTGCGGCTCTTGTGGCGGGGATCGAACGTCATAGAAGCCTCCTTATGCCAGGCGCGATGCGAGTCGCGGTCATTCTAGCCCATGCCTTGACCGACTTCCAGCGGCCGTGGGAGAGTGGGGGCGTGCTCCGGCTCCTGATGCGCGTCTCCGACTTCGCCTACCGGTGGCTCCACGGGCTCACCGATGCCGCGTCCGCCGTGGGCCCAATCCTGCGCGTGCGAGTGACGCGCCACCGCGGGCGGCCGTTCACCCTGGGCGACGGCACCCCCGTCCGGCGGGGAGACCGGATCGGGGACTTCCACCTGGACAACGAGCGCATGGTCGCCCTTCACGCCGGCGGCCGGCGATCCCGCTGGGCCGGCCTCGCCTTTCGCCGGGCGTTTCACGCCTCTCTGGCGGCCCTGGCGGAGCAGACGCTGACGGCGCCGCGCTACCAGGGGGTCCGGGCGTTCACCACGACAACCATCTTCCACGAGGGGACGGACCTGATGGGCTTCGAGGCGCGTCCTCTCTCCCGCCGCTTCGTCGCCCGGCTCGTGGCGGCCTACGAGCGCTCGCTCATCACCCACTTCCATCCGTTGGGGAAGCAACGGCCCGGTCGCTTCCGCTTCGGGGAAGCCCGGCGGATCTGGATCTCACGGGAGGAGCTGGTCCGCCGCTACGCGGGGGAGAGGAGCTCGGCGAGGGGCACGCACGCGTAACCGGCGGCGCGCAGGCCCTCCAGCATCGAAGGGAGCGCGTCGAGCAGCCGCCCCGGAGCGCCCCGCACGCCCTCAGCGTCGTGGAGGTCCACGATCGTCCCCGGGCCGATCCCGCGGAGAACCCGCGAAGCCATTTTCTCGGAAGCGACGGGCCTCAGGCCCTCGGGCTGAAGGGACCACAGCACGCACGGGGTGCGGAGCCTCCCGAGCGTCGGGAAGACGGCCAGGTTCACCATGCCCCAGGGCGGACGGAAGAACCGCGGCGGGCGGCCGGTCAGGCCGGCGATCGCTTCGTGAGCGCGCGCGATCTCTCGCTCCGTCCTGCGCGGGCCGCACAGCCACAGGTTGGCGTGAGACCAGGTGTGGTTTTCGACCTCGTGCCCACGGGCCACCATCTCCCGAACCAGGTCCGGCGCGCGGGCCGCCCGCTCTCCCACGACGAAGAACGTCGCCCGCGCTCCCGCGTCCCCGAGGAGGTCCAGCACCTTCGGCGTGTACACCGGGTCGGGACCGTCGTCGAAGGTCAGCGCCACGCGTCGAGCGCCCCGCGGTCCCCGGCGGATCGCCGTCAGCGCGAGCGCGTGGGCGCCCGGCGCATACGCCCCCCAGAGGAGACCGGGCAGCACCCAGAGCGGAACCCGGCTCACGAGGCGGCCTCCCTCAGCCGCGCGGGCTTCCCCAGGAGCGATTCCACCACGAGGTCGGCGGCCAGCGGGTGGCGCGCGCGGCGGACGTTCTCGCGGAGGCTCCGGAGCACGGAGGGATCGTCGAAGGGGCGAAAGATCGCCTCGCGGAGCTCGCCCCGGGACTTGGCGACGAGGGCCACCCCGACGGCCGTGGCGAAGCGCTCGTTCCTCGCCTCCTGCCCGGGGAGCGAACCGAAAAAGACGATGGGAAGCTCCGCCGCCATGGCCTCCGCCAGCGTGACGCCGCCCGCCTTCGTCACGAGCAGGTCCGCCGCGGCCATGAACTGCCGCACCGACTCCGTGTAGCCGAAGACGCGGAACTGACCCTCGCGCCCGCGGCAGAGGTGACGGAGGCGCTCCACGAACCCCTCGCCGCGCCCCGCCACGACCAGGGCCTGGAAGGAGCGCTCCTTCTCCAGCAGCACCCGCACCGCCCCCTCGACCCCTCCCAGGCTTCCCTGCCCGCCGCCCATCACCAGGAAGACGGGGAGCCTGGCGGAGAGCCCGAGGGCGAGCCGAGCGGCCGACTTGTCGAGGGGGCGCGAGAACCCCTCGTCCACCGGCACCCCGGAGACGACCACGCGGTCCCGGGGGACCCCGTGGGCGAACACGTCGTTGGCGATCTCCTCGGAAGGCACGAAATAGCGGTCCACCTGCTCGAAGATCCACTGGGTGTGGGCCACGAAGTCGGTGAAGACCGTGGCATGGAAGTGCCGGCTGAGCCCGCGCTTCCGGAGCTCGCAGAGCGCCGCCGCGGGAGTGGCGTGGACCGTCACGACCAGATCAGGACCGTTTGCGTCGAGGAGCCTCTTGAGCTTCCCCGTCCCGAGCCTGTTGACCCCCAGCAGGAGCCGGGAGGTCGTGGGGATCTGGTCGCCCAGCCAGTAGGCCATCCCCCAGAGGGGCGAGGCGTGACGCAGGATCCAGTAGTACAGGGCCTGGCTGGCGCTGTCGAAGGCCGGGTGAACCAGCTCCCGGAAGTGGTCAACGACCGTGGGCCGGGCGCCCGCCCGGCGGAACGCAGCCGCAAGCACCTGGGCGGCGCGATGGTGGCCCCAGCCGTAGCTGGCGGTGAGGATGAGCACGCGGGCGGCAGCTGCCATGGCGAGACCCCCGCTGGTCGGTTTCGGCTGAGCCTATCACTTCCGCGCACGCTTGGCTACGAGCAGCGTCAGGCGCCCCGACTGCACGACCTCCCCGCGCTGGTTCAGGATCTCCCGCTCCTCCACCACCACGCCGCCGTCCTTCATCGAGCGCTTGGCCACGGTGCGGGAGCGGCTCCGGATGGTGTCGCCGAGGCGGAGCGGGAGCGCGAACGTCCACTCGAAGCCCATGAAGGCCAGGATGGCGAGCGGCGGCTGGGGCGCCCGCCAGCCGAGGCCGGAGGAGAGGCAGATCGGGAGGAGATCGGGAACCGCCCGTCCCCCGCCCTCGGAGCGGTGGGAGGCCACCTCGTCAGTGCTTCGCGGCTCCCATTCGCCCGTGAGGCCGGCGTATCCGACCACGTGAGCTTCCGTCAGCGTGAGGGCCGGGGTCTCCAGCGGCTCGCCCACCACCACGTCCTCGAAGTAGAACACGGAGGTCAGCGAGGCCGGCGCTCCACCATGACGTCGGTCTCCCCCTCCTGGACCACCTCGCCCTTCTGGTTCAGCACCTGGCGCTGGAGGGTGATGATCCCGCGGTCCGGCTTCGCCGTGTCGCGCTTCTCGAGTACCTTGGCCCGGACGGTGATCGTGTCGCCGATCTTGATCGGGCCCTTGAACTTCCACCGGAGGCCGAGAAACGCGATGGTCGCGAAGGGGCGCATGCCGCGCGTCAGGAGCCCGGACTGGATGGCCAGCCCCAGCAGGCCGTGAGCGATCCGCTCCCCGAAGATGGAGGTCTTCATGAACTCGGCGTCCGTGTGCAGGACGTTGTAATCCCCCGACAGGCCGGCGAAGATCACGATGTCCGCCTCGGTGACGGTCCGCCCGGGCGAGAGGTACTCTTCTCCCACCTGGATCTCGTCGAAGTAGCGCCGCTCCTCCCCCGCCATATGCCCCTCCTGTTGTCTCGTTCACTCTCGGCCCTGCCCCGGCCAGGCCGCCATAGGATAGCACGGAGCGCAGAGGCCCCCCGGGCTCCGGCTTGAAGAAGGCCGGGGCTGTGGTATTCTCGGGCCGCTATCGGCATGGGTCTTCCGGAGTCTCAGGACAACCAGACATAGAGGAGGGGGTCATGGAACGACGCAGATTTCTCGTCAAGGCCGGGGGCGCGCTGGTGGCCGCGGGGGCGGCGGTCGCCGTGGACGCGCCCAACGTGATCGCCCAGCCAAGCTTCAACTGGCGGCTCGCCCACAGCTTCCCGCCCTCGGCCGACATCCTCGACGGGGGGGCCAAGCGGTTCGCGAAGATCGTCGAGGAGATGACCGGCGGGCGCATGAAGATCCAGGTCTTCGCCGGCGGCGAGCTGATCCCCCCCTTCGGCGTCTTCGACGCCGCCTCCCAGGGGACGCTCGACACGTTCATGAGCGCCTCCTATTACTGGGCGGGGAAGGAGCCGGCCAGCCAGTGGTTCACCGCGATGCCCTTCGGCATGAACGCCCAGACCCAGTACGCCTGGTACTACCACGGCGGCGGGGTCCAGCTCTGGGAGGAGACCTACGCCCCCTTCGACCTCGTGCCGCGCCCCGGCATCTCGACGGGGCACCAGATGGGCGGATGGTTCAAGCGGAAGATCAACGGCATGGCGGATCTGAAGGGGCTCAAGTTCCGGATCCCCGGCCTCGGCGGCAAGGCCTACGCCAAGGCGGGCGTGACCGTGGTCCTGACGCCCGGCGGGGAGATCTTCCCGGCCCTCGAGCGCGGCGTCATCGACGGCACCGAGTGGGTCGGGCCCCACGACGACACGAAGTTCGGCCTGCACAAGGCGGCGAAGTACTACTACTTCCCGGGCTGGCACGAACCCGGCACGACGGGGGAGTTCGCCTTCAGCAAGAAGGCCTACGACAAGCTCCCCAAGGACTTCCAGCGGATCCTGGACTACGCGGCCCAGGCCACGGCCCTCAACGGGCTCGGGGAGTACGAGACCAAGAACGCGATCGCGCTCGAGAAGCTCAAGGCCGAGACTAAGGGAAAGGTGGAAATCCTCCAGTTCCCGGCGGAGGTCGTCCGGGGCATGCGGAAGCTGGCCGCGGAGGTCGTGAAGGAGGAAGCGGAGAAGACCCCGATCGCCAAGAAGGTCCACGCCTCCTACACGAAGTTCCAGGCCCTGATGAGCGACTGGGCCGACATCTCCGAGGCGCCCTACCACCAGCTGGAGCGAAAGGCCTAACCCCGATCGGGGCGGAGACGAAGACGGCGGAGCCGGTCGGCTCCGCCGTTCCTTTTTTGTGCGCTCGTCCCGTGGTCACCCGAACACGAGCCGCGGCAGCCAGGTGGTCATCCAGGGGAAGGCGATGACGATGAGCATCCCGATGAGCTGGAGCGCGACGAACGGGATGATCCCGCGGTAGATGTGGCCGGTGGTGACCTCCGGCGGCGCGACGCCACGAAGGTAGAAGAGGGCGTAGCCGAAGGGCGGGGTCAGGAAGGAGGTCTGGAGGTTCACCCCGAGGACGACGCCGTACCAGACCGGGTCGAAGCCCATCGCCGTCAGGATCGGAGCCAGGACCGGGAGGTGGATGAACGAGATCTCGATGAAGTCCAGGAAGAACCCCAGGATGAAGACGAGCCCCATGACGCTCGAGAAGACCGCCCAGGGCGGTAGCTGGAGGTGGGCGATGAAGTCGCGGATCAGCGCGTCCCCCCCCATGCCCCGGAACGCGAGTCCGAAGGCCGTGGCCCCCACCAGGATGATAAAGACGATGCTCGTCAGGCGGACCGTGACGTCCATCGTTTGACGGAGCATCGTCAAACTGAACTTTCGGTTGAGGATGGTGAGAGCCAGGGCCCCGGTCGCGCCGACGGCCGCCGCCTCCGTGGGAGAGGCGATGCCGAAGAAGATCGAGCCCAGCACGCATACCATGAGGGTCAGCGGGGGGACCAGGACCTTGCCCACCCTGCGGGCCAGCTCACGCGAGGAGACCGCGGCCCGCTCCGCGGCCGGAATCGGCGGCGCCAGTTCCGGGTTAAGAAAGCAAAAGACCAGGAGGTAGATCAGGTAAAGCCCCGACAGCAGCAGCCCCGGGAGCAAGGCGCCGAGGAAGAGGTCGCCCACCGACACGCCGAGGATGTCCCCCACGATGACGAGGACGATGCTGGGCGGGATGATCTGGCCCAGGGTCCCGGACGCGCAGATGACCCCCGTCGCCAGCTCCTTCTGATAGCCGCGACGGACCATGGTGGGGAGGGAGATGAGCCCCATCGTGGTGACGGTGGCCCCGACGATCCCGGTGGAGGCGGCCAGCAGCGTCCCCACGATCACCACGGCGATCGCGATGCCGCCCGGGACCCGCCCCATCACGAAGCCCATGGTCTCGAGGAGGTCCTCGGCCAGCCCGGACCGCTCCAGCGTCACCCCCATGAAGACGAAGAGCGGCACCGCGAGCAGGGTGAAGTTGGTCATGACGCCCCAGACCCGCAAGGGGAGGAGATCGAAGAAGCCCAGCCCGAAGGCGTAGACGCCGAAGGCGAGCGCCGTCCCGGCGATCGTGAAGGCGACGGGGTAGCCCAGCAGGATCAGCAAGGTGAAGACGAGGAACATGATCGCGGGAAGCAGCTCGGCAAAGGTCACTTCGGCACCTCCTTCCCGAGGGCGCGGTAGTAGCTCCGGATGGTCTCCGCGATCCCCTGCAGACCGAGCAGAATGAAGCCCAGCGGGATGACCGCCTTGAGCAGGAACCGTCCCGGGATCCCGCCGGGATCCGGGGAGCCCTCGAGGACGCGAAGGGAGCCGGCGACGAACGGGATCGAGGTCCAGACCAGGAGGAACACGGTGGGAAAAAGGAAGAGGAGGCCGCCGACGAGGTCAATCCAGGCCCGGGCCCGCGGGGAGATCCGCGCGTAGAAGATGTCCACCCGCACATGGGTGCCCTTGAGGTGGGCGTAACCGGCGGCGACCAGGAACATGATCGCGAAGAGATGCCACTCCAGCTCCTGGATGAAGACGAAGCTGATCCGGAAGACGTACCGCATGGCCACGTCGTAGGTCGTCACCACGACGAGCAGGAACGTGAGCCAGGATACCGCGCGACCCACCCGGTCGTTCACCGCGTCGATCAGTCGGATCAGCCCGCCGATCATCCCGGGGGGCATACTACGCTCCCGTCCCGCCGGACTTCAAGGCGCTTCCCCCCAGCTCCCCCCGCACGAGGGCCGCGCCCGCGACCAGCGCCCGCAGCTTCCCGCGCGCGACGTCCCGCCGGAGCGGCACCATCCCGCAGTTCGTCGAGGGGTAGAGCCGGTCGGGGGCGACGAACGCCATCGCCTTCCGGATGGTCTCGGCCACCTGCTGGGGCGTCTCGACGGCGCTCCCCGCGACGTCGATGACGCCGACCATGACGTCCTTGTCCTTCAGGAGCCCGAGCAGCGCCAGGGGCACCCGGGAGTTCGCGCACTCGAGCGAGACCTGATCGATCCGGCTCCCGGCCAGGAGCGGAAAGGTCTCCTCGTACTGCCGCCATTCGCTCCCCAGGGTCTGCTTCCATTCGATGTTGGCCTTGATGCCGTAGCCGTAACAGATGTGCACGGCGGTCCTGCAGGACAGCCCCTCGATGGCGCGATGAAGGGCGTCGATCCCCCAGGCCTTGACGTCATCGAGATAGACGTTGAAGGCCGGCTCGTCCAGCTGGACCACGTCCACGCCGAGGGCGGCCAGCTCCCGCGCCTCCTCGTTGAGGACGCGGGCGAACTCCATCGCCAGGCGGGGCCGGTCCCGGTAATGCTCGTCGGCGAGCGTGTCCACGATCGTCATGGGCCCCGGGAGCGTGAACTTGAGCGGCCTCCGCGTGTGGGCCCGAGCCCAGCGGGCATCGTCGGAATGGACCGGTCCCCGGCGCCGGATCGGTCCCGTCACCGTGGGCACCTCTGCCTTGTAGCGGTTGGCCCGGATCCCGATCGTCACGCGCCGACCGAAGTCCACCCCCTCGATCGCCTCCAGGAACCCGTGGACGAAGTGCTGGCGGGTCTGCTCCCCGTCGGTGACGATGTCGAGGCCGGCGGCCTCCTGCTCCTTGAGCGCGATCAGCACGGCGTCGCGCTTGGCCTCTTCGAGGGCCTCGCCGGAAAGCTGCCACGGGGCCCAGAGCACTTCAGGCTTGGCCAGCCAGGACGGCTTGGGAAGGCTTCCCACGATAGTGGTCAGCAACATTGCGGGAGACAGTAGCAGAAGCGTCAAGCGTTGACAAGACCGGGAGGGAGCCACTATGATACAGACCGACTGGTCGGTCCGATGGAACTTACCGCTTCGCCTCGCTTGAGGGACCACCGCTTGCTCCCGATCTGGGAGAAAGTCGCCGCCGGGCAGCGGCTCACCCGGGAGGACGGCCTCCTTCTCTTCGAGACCGACGACCTCCTGGGCCTCGGGCAGACGGCGGACTTCGCCAAGCGGCGGCGCGCCGGCGACTGGGTCTTCTTCGTCATCAACCGGTACGTCAACCCCACCAACCTCTGCGTCCTCTCCTGCGCCTTCTGCGACTTTGCCCGGAAGAAGGGGGAGGCTGGCGCCTTCGAGCATTCGATCGAGGACATTTTGGGCATGATCAAGGACGGCGTCCGGGAGGTCCACATCGTGGGGGGGCACCACCCGGACTGGCCCTTCGAGTACTACGAGCGGCTGATCGGGGCCATCCACGCCCAGCATCCCGAGGTGCAGATCAAGGCCTTCACCGCCGCGGAGATCGATTACTTCTGCCGGCGGTGGAAGATCGAGCCGCCGGAGTCGCTGGCGCGTCTCAAGGCGGCGGGGCTTCAGTCGATGCCCGGGGGCGGCGCGGAGATCTTCTCCAAGCGGCTCCAGAAGGAGCTCCGGTACACCGGCAAGGCGGACGCCGACCGGTGGTGCGAGATCCACGGCATCGCCCACTCGCTGGGCCTCTCGACCAACGCCACCATGCTCTACGGCCACATCGAGACCCGGGCCGAGCGGGTGGATCACCTGCTGCGCCTGCGCGAGCAGCAGGACCGGTCCGGCGGCTTCCTGACCTTCATCCCCCTCGCCTACCAGATCGGCGACACCCGGCTCGTCCCCCGCCAGACGCCGCCCACCGACGACCTCAGGACGATCGCCGCCTCGCGGCTCCTGCTGGACAACTTCCCCCACGTCGAGGCGTACTGGGTCATGCTGGGCGAGGCGACGGCGTCCATCGCGCTCCACTTCGGCGCCGACGACGTCAACGGCACGCTGGAGGATGAGCGGATCGCCCACGCCGCCAAGGCGGAGAGCCCGGCAGGCCTGGTGCGCGAACAGCTGTTCCGGATGATCAGGGACGCGGGCAAGATCCCCGTCGAGCGGGACGCCCTCTATAACGTCATCAAGGTCTGGAGCTAGTGCGAGTCCAACTTATCGTGCCTAACCTCTCGCGTCCGCGCGCCGCGGGTCCTGGCGCCGGCTTGCCCCACGCCACGGCCGGGCTCCGTCACCCGTTCACCCCCTGCCCCAGTTCGGGGAACTGGGGCAGGAGAGTGAAGGGGTCCCACTCCGCCGGCCGGCTCCGGGGGCGACGCCCGCGCCACCCGCGTCGCGCTGATCCGACTCGGCGAGATTACTTGGAAGCGCGCTAGCCGCGATGCTCAGGATCGGGCGCATCCCGTACCTGAACTGCGAGCCGTTCTTCGCCCATCTCCGGGGATTCGATCCGGTCCCGCTGCATCCCCGTGCCCTGGGGCGGGCCGTGGCCACAGGCGCCCTCGACGCCGGACCCCTCTCGCTGGTGGATTTCCTGAGTCTCGGGGGCGATGTGGCTCCGCTCTCGTTCGGCATCGCCACGGCCGGGCCAGCGACGAGCGTCCTGCTCTTCTCCGCCCGCCCCCTCGCGGATCTAGGAGGGGCCGTGATCGGCGTCACTGAAGAAACCTCCACCTCAGTCCAGATCCTCAGGCTCCTCCTTACGCTGAAGTACGAGGCCGCCCCGCGGGCCTGGGTTGGCGCTGACGAGACATGCGACGCCGTGCTCCTCATCGGCGACCGGGCCATCCGCGCCCTGAAGTCGAGTCCTCCCTTCCCTCACCTGACGGATCTCGGGAGCGAATGGGTCCGGTGGACGGGGCTTCCGTGCGTCTTTGCTCGCTGGGGGGTTCGGGCTTCAGTTCCCGAAGCCGAACAGCGCGCCTTCGAGCGGGCCCTCGACGAGGCGCTCGACCGAGGGCTTGCCGGGCTGGGCGAGATCGCCGCCCGACGACGCGATACGGGCTTCGACGAACACGAGGTGGACGCCTACCTCAGGGGATTCACCTACCGCCTCGGCGCGGAAGAGGAGAAGGCGATCGCCGAGTTCAGCCGGCTCCGAGATCTCCTGGAGGTCGGGCGGTGCTGAGCGGGATCGAAGAGAAGGTCGGGGCGGGCAAGCGCCTCACGCGCGAGGAAGGTCGCCGGCTCCTGACGGAAGCCCCCCTCCTGGAGCTGGGAGCGCTGGCCCAGGACGTCAGGTTCCGCCTCCACCCCGAGAAGGTCGTCACCTTCGTCATCGACTCCAATCCCAACTACACCAACGTCTGCGTCACCGACTGCCAGTTCTGCGCCTTCTACCGCAAGCCCGGCGACCCCGAGGCCTACACCCTCACGGTGGAGGAGGTCCTCGAGAAGGTGGAGTTCGCGGCCTCCAGGGGCGCCACGACCATTCTCCTCCAGGGCGGCCATAATCCCGAACTCCCGCTCGACTACTATCTCGGCCTCGTGAGGGAGACCCGGCGGCGCTTTCCCCAGGTCACACCGCATTTCTTCACCGCCTCGGAGATCCAGACGATGAGCCAGGTGTCGGGCCTCTCCGTTCAGGGGGTTCTTGCCAGGCTGAAAGAAGCCGGCCAGTATTCCCTCCCCGGTGGCGGGGCCGAGGTGCTCTCCGAGCGGGTCAGGAAGCGGATCGAGCCCAAGAAGGGCGGGCCATCGGCGTGGCTCGAGGTCCACCGGGAGGCCCACCGCCTCGGCTTCAAGTCCACGGCCACCATGATGTACGGCCACGTCGAGCAGCCGGACGACATCCTGGATCACCTCGACGCGATCCGCGACCTCCAGGACGAGTACGGGGGCTTCACAGCCTTCGTGCCCTGGTCCTTCAAGCCGGGGAACACGCGGCTCGAGAAGTGGATCAAGCACTACGCCGGGCCGAACCAGTACCTCCGGATGCTCGCCCTCTCGCGCCTCTACCTGGACAACTTCCCCCACATCCAGGCGTCCTGGTTCTCGGAGGGGAAGCGGACCGGCCAGGTGGCGCTCCACTTCGGGGCCGACGACTTCGGGGGCACGCTCTTCGAGGAAAACGTCCACGCGGCGGCGGACTTCGTCAACAAGACGACCGTGGAGGAGGTCTGCGCGCTGATCCGCGAGGCCGGCTTCACCCCCGCCCAGCGCACCACCCTCTACGAGCGAGTGTGACTGGGGTCAGGCATGCGTTATTGCGTTATTCAGGCGCGAGCCCCCGATACGCAAATACGCATGCCTGACCCCATCAGATGGGGTCGAGGGGGGGGATGGCGGGGATCAATCCCTTGGCGTGGGCCAGGGTGTAGAGCCGCTCCAGCGCCTTTCGCCCCTCCACCCCCAGCGTGACGGTGTAGTCGTTCACGTACATGAGGACGAAGCGCCGGCAGGTCTCCTTGTCGATCCCGCGGCCGAACTTCATGGCGTACTCGAGGGCCTCGTCCACGTGGGCGTGAGCGTACGCGATGGAGCGGCGGAGGGCGTCGGACAGGGAGGCCCCGACGGCCTCGCCCAGATCGCGCCGCACCACGTTGATCCCGAGCGGGAGCGGGAGGCTGGTCTCGTGCTCCCACGCTTTCCCCAGGTCCAGGACCTTGTGGAGCCCCATGGCCTGATGGGTGATCTGTCCTTCGTGGATCAGGAGCCCCAGGTCGGCCTGCCCCTCCAGGACCGCCTTCGGGATCTTGTCGAAGGCCACTTCGATGAGCGGCGGGTCGCCGCAGTAGAGCTTGAGCAGGAGCGCGGCCGTCGTGTGGCTGCCGGGGATCGCCACCACGCGCTCGGGGATCTCCCGCGGGTCCATCGGCGCCCGCGCCACCAGGATCGGCCCGTACCCCTTTCCCATGGACGCCCCTGGATCCATGATCCGGTAGCGGTCGGCAACCAGGACATAGGTCGCGGCGGAGATCGCCGTGACTTCCAGCTCCGCCTCGCGGGCGCGACGGTTGAGCGACTCGATGTCCTCGAGCACGTGCTGGATCTCGAGCCCCTCGGCCCTCACCTTCCCCGCGGTGAGGGCATAGAACATGAAGGCGTCGTCGGGGTCCGGGCTGTGTCCGATCCGAACGACGGTCATCCAACCTCCCTATGAACAAAATCGCCACCCGGAAGAAGATCCTGGAGGCGGCGCTGGCCGTCTTCGCCCAGAAGGGTTACCACCGCGCGATCGTGGACGACATCGTCCGCGTCTCGGGCACCTCCAAGGGCGCGGTCTATCACCACTTCCCCAACAAGGAGGCGCTCTTCCTCGCGCTGGTGGACGAGTTCGCCTCGCACCTGGCCGCGGCCGCCGCCGAGGCCATCGCCGCCCAGCACGGGGCGCTCAAGAAGGTCGAGGGGGCCCTCCGCGCCGCCCTCGAGACCTTCGCGCGCTACCGCCAGCTGGCGCGGATCCTCCTCCTCGAGGCCGTGAGCCTGGGGCCCACCTACGAGGCCAAGCGCGCCGAGGTCCACCGGCGCTTCGCCGAGCTCATCAAAGGCTACCTCGACGAGGCGGCGGCCGAAGGTTCCATCCCCCCGCTCAACACGGAGGTGGCGACGCTGGCCTGGCTCGGCGCGACCAACGAGGTGGTGATCCAATGGCTCCACACCGGCCGTCCCGACCTCGTCGCCGACGCGCTCCCCTCTCTGACCCGCCTGCTCCTCCGGAGCATCGGGGCCGAGGCGCCTAGGCCCTGAACCGCTCCAGGGCCTTCCGGTTCACGCCGAGGCCGATCCCCGGCTTCTCCGGAAGGATGACCTGCCCCTCCTTGAGCTGAAGCGGCTCCTGGAACAGCTCCTGCCACCAGTCCATGTGCTCCAGGATCAGGCCGTTGGGCGCCGCCGCCAGCAGGTGGCAGGAAGCCTCCATGAAGAGGTGCGAGGAGACCGGCGCGTGGAAGGCGTCGCAGAGGGCCGCCGCCTTCATGAACTCGCTGACGCCACCCATCCGCTGGAGGTCAGGCATCAGGATGTCGGCCGCTCGAACCTCCAAGTGGCGCCTCATGCCCAGGCTGCCGTAGTCGGTCTCTCCCGTCGCGATGGGCATCGTGAGCGCGGCGGCCACCCGGGCGCAGCCCTCCAGGTCCTCGTAGGGAAGCGGCTCCTCGAGCCAGTAGAGGTTATAGGGCTCCAGTGCCCGCCCGACTCGGATGGCCGTGGCTTCGTCCCACCCCTGATTGACGTCGGCCAAGAGCTTCACGTCGGGGCCGAGCGCCTCGCGGAGCCGTCTCACGCGCTCGACGTCCTCCCCCGGCGAACGTCCGAGGCGCATCTTCATGGCCGTGTGGCCCTGGGAGAGAAACCGCCGGGCCTCCAAGAGCAGCTCGTCGATCGAATAATCGAGCCACAATCCCGAGGAGGCGTAGGTGGGAATCCGATCTCGCCCGCCGCCCAGGAACTTGTAGAGCGGCAGGCCGGCGCCCTGGGCGGCAAGGTCCCAGCAGGCCGTGTCGAGCGCCGCGAGCGCCATCACTGCGAGGCCGGCGTGGCCGAGGAAGTTGATGGAGCGCCAGGCCCGCTCGAAGTGGGCGCGGGGCGCCGCGGCGTCCTGGCCCTGGTAGAGCGGCAGGAGGTCTTCGACCAGGGCGTGCAGGGCCTGCGCCCGATGAGGCCCGAACGCGAAGCAGTACCCGGTCCCCACCGCCCCGCCGTCGGCCTCCATCTCGACGAGCACCGTGTCCACCGTCCGGATGTCGTGGGCCGAGGTCTTCACGGGGCGCGGAAGTGGGAGCGACAGGAGGTGGGGCCGAACGCGGGCGATCTTCATGACCGCCCCATGCTACCAGATCGGCCCTGTTCGGGCTATACTGGCCGCGCCATGGGCAAGGTCACGGCCGCTCATCTCCTCGTGAGAACGCTCAAGCGCCACGGGATCGAGCGCATCTTCGGCCTCTGCGGCGATCACGTGAACTCGATCTTCAACGCCTGCATCGACGAAGGCGTCGCCATCGTGGACACGCGCCAGGAATCCGGCGCCACGCACATGGCGGATGGCTGGGCGCGCGTGACGGGCCAGCCCGGCGTCTCGGTGGTCACGGGCGGGCCGGGCCACACCAACTCGATCACCGGGATCACGACGGCCTGGATGGCGCTGAGCCCCATCCTCGCCATCAGCGGCACCTTCGAGCGGGCGCTCAGGGACAAGGGACCGCTCCAGGAGATCGACCAGGTGGATATGGTCCGGGCCGTCACCAAGTGGGCGCGCGTGGTGGAGGACCCGGCGCGCCTCCCCCAGTACGTAGCGCTCGCCCTCCGCGAGGCCGTGAGCGGCCGCCCCGGCCCCGTTCACCTCACGATCCCGAGCGACGTCTCGGAGGCGAGCGTGGACGACGCGGACGTGGTGATCCCTCCGCCCTCCCGGCGCGAGCCGGCCGCCACGTCGACGCGCTCCATCGAGACCGCCCTCGATCTCCTCGAGCGCGCCGAGCGCCCCGTGGTGATCGCGGGGAGCGGGGTCTGGTGGGCGCGCGGCTGGGACGCCCTGCGGCGATTTGTCGAGGTGACCCAACTCCCCTGTTTCACGATCGGCATGGGGCGCGGGACCTTGTCCGACGAGCACCCCTTCTGCTTCGGCTATGCCGACCAGATCCTGAACCCGGCCGCGCGCGAGATCAGAGAAGCGGACGCCGTCCTCCTGATCGGCAAGCGCATCGACTTCCGCCTGGCCTACGGCAACCTCTTCGCCCCCGACGCCGCCCTGATCCAGGTGGACATCCACCCCGCCGAGCTGGGAAGGAACCGCCACGCCCAGCTTCCGATCCAGGGCGACGCCGGCGCGGTGCTCGAGCAGCTTTGCCAGCGGGCAGAGGCGCGGAAGGGGTGGAAGGAGAAGCCGTGGGTCGACAGGCTGCGCCGGGCGAGAAAGGTGGCAACCGACGCGCGGAGCCCGGAGGAGAACTCCGATGCGGTCCCCCTCCATCCGCTCCGCCTCGTCAGGGAGGTGCGAGAGGCGGTCGATTCCGACGTGATCTGGGTGATCGACGGCGGCGACTTCGCCCAGTGGTGCCGCCTCGCCCTCCCGGCGCGGAAGCCCGGCCACTGGGTGCGCCTCGGGGCGCTCGGCACGGTGGGCGCCTCGATCCCGCTCGGCATCGCCGCCAAGCTCGCCAAGCCCGAGTGCCCCGTCGTGATCCTCACGGGAGACGGCGGCATGGCCTTCCACTCCTGGGAGCTCCACACCGCCCTCCGCTTCAACGCCCCCGTGGTCGTCGTCGTCGGCAACGACTGCGGCTGGGGGATGGAGCGGGAGCTTCAGTCGGCCTTCTACGATCGGACGATCGGGGTGGAGCTGGGCGACGTCCGCTACGACCAAGTCATCGCGGCGCTGGGGGGCCACGGCGAGCGCGTGGAGCATCCGGCGGAGCTCCGCCCGGCCCTCGACCGGGCGCTCAAGGCCGGCAAGGTGGCGTGCGTCAACGTGAAGATGCGCGGCGTCGCGAGCCCCCTGACGACCGCCAACATCGCCCGGACGAAAGCGGCCAAGCGGTGAGGGACCGCGCCGTCGTCGTCCTCGGCCTCCTCGGCGTGGCCGGTCTCGGCTGGCTCTACATCATCCGCCTCAGCCGGGAGATGAGCGCCATGGCCGATATGGGCATGGCGATGCCGCAGATGACCCCGTGGGGCCCCACGGACTTCCTGCTCGTCTTCCTCATGTGGGCGGTCATGATGGTGGCCATGATGGTCCCGTCCGCCAGCCCGATGATCCTGGTCTTCGCCACCGTCAACCGGAAGCGGCTGGCCGACCACACGCCCCTCATCCGGACCGGTCTCTTCCTGCTCGGCTACCTGATCGTGTGGGCGGGGTACAGTCTGCTGGCCGCGCTGGGCCAGTGGGGGCTTCACTCGGCGGCGCTCATCACGCCGGCCACGGCCGTCACCCCCTGGCTCGGCGGCCTCCTCCTCCTCGCCGCGGGAGCGTACCAGTTCACGCCGCTCAAGGATGCCTGCCTCTCACGCTGCCAGTCGCCGTTCGGCTTCATCCTGACCCAGTGGCGCGAGGGCGCTCGCGGGGCGCTCGTCATGGGCCTGAGACACGGCGCCTTCTGCGTCGGGTGCTGCTGGGTCCTGATGGCGCTTCTCTTCGTCGCCGGGGTGATGAATCTCCTCTGGGTGGCGGCCATCGCGGCCTTCGTGCTCCTGGAGAAGGTCCTCCCGGTCGGCAGGCTCGTGAGCCGGCTCGCCGGGACGATCCTCATCGTGGGGGGCGCCTGGCTCCTGACAGCGGCCCTCTAGCCTGCATCATTCACGAACCATGGTCGAGTGTAGCGGGCGGGGCCTGTCGCAGGGCGCAGCCCCCGCGGGTCCGGCTCCGTCACCCACTCGCCCGAACGCCGCGCCGCGCGCGGCGGACGGGACGAGGGGGGCCCACTGCGCGCGGCCCCGTGGGGGCTGCACCCCGCGCCACCCGCCCGGTCATGCGCGCGCCGTTCGTGAATAGTCCGGGCCAGCGCCGGACGACCAGGGTCAGGTCCAGCGGGGCGGGCGCTTGTCGAGAAACGCCTGGAGACCCTCCCTGAAATCCAGCGTGCCGGCCAGGTGGACGGCCGCCTCCCGCTCGATCGCGAGCCCTTCGTCGAAGGGAACCTCCAGGCCCGCCGTGATACAGCGGCGAATGGCGGCTAGGGTTTCGGCGGGCTTGCGCGCGAGGGCGGCAGCGTAGGCCTGCGTTTCCTCGCGGAGCCGGTCGGGGGCCACGACGAAGTCAACGAGGCCGATCCGCTGCGCCTCGGCGGCGCCGAGAAGGGCGCCTTCGTAGAGGTAGCGCAGGGCGCGGGGCCGGCCGAGGAGCCGGGCGAGGGCCTGGGTGGCGCCGACCGGCGGAATGAAGGCGATGTTGATCTCGGGCTGACCCAGCTGCGCGTCGGCCGCGGCGAAGCGAACGTCGCAGTGCAGGACGATCTCGAGCCCCCCGCCGACGGCGGTGCCGTTGATCGCGGCCAGGAGGGGCTTCCCGGCTCCCCGCATCTGGCGAACCAGAGCGTGGCAGGTCTCGACCCACTCGCGCACCGCCGCCTGGTCCATGGCGTGCATGACGCGAATGTCGGCCCCGGCCGTGAAGTACCTCCCGAGCGCGCTGGCGAAGACGACGGCCCGGACGCCGCGGTCGTCGAGGAAGGCGCCCAGTGCCCGAGGCATCTCGCGGAGCATCTCCCAGTGGAAGGCGTTGACGGGCGGGCGGTGGTACTCGATCCACCCCACGCGATCCTCGACGCGGACCTTTAGGAACTCGTACCCCATAGACGGTCCCTCCGGGTCTAGCGGCTGAAGCCAAGCCTGAAGTCGCCGGCCTTGATCGCCCGCAGGATCGCGTCGCGATCCCGCGGGGCGTCCACCTCCACCCAGGCCCGGCCGAAGTGGGGATCCCGATGGGCGTCGTCGGTGGCCACCTTCGGGAGCCCGATCGCCTCCACGTCGTACTCGGCCTTGTAAAGCCCGGTGTCGGTGACCTCCACCGCGTGCACCGGTAATCCGTCTGCCTTCAAGAGCGCGATCCGCCTCAGGGTGTCCTCAACCGACAAGCGGTAGCGCGCGGGGTGATTGAGGACATGGAGTCGCTCGCGATCCCCCCGGATCTCCCCCACGTGCTGCCCCAGGGGCTGGTAATCGATCTCCATGCCGACGAAGACCAGCGGGTCCCCATCGCCCCGGGGAATCCGGTGCCAGTAGTCCTCTCGGATCCGATCGTCGTGGTCCGTGATGGCCAGGAAGTCGTAACCGAGCGCCCGGTAGCGGGCGATGACCGCCTCGGGGCTCAAAAGCCCGTCCGAGAGGTATGTGTGGGCGTGGAGGTTCCCCTTCAGGAGCGCCATTGGATCAACTGTACCACCGCGAGCCTCGGGCGACCCGGCGTCGCAGCAGTTCGGTCCCGGCCCGATCCACGAGGGGGACATGCCGGAGCACCCGCCGGAGGCGATCGTCTGCACGCAGGGCGACTAGCCTACCGCCGCTCCTGCCCATGACCCGCTGGACCTCGCGAGCATGAACGACGGCCGTGACGACCAGCGGGTATGTCTGGAGCCATCGGGGATCCCGCCGGACCTGCCGCCGCAGGTCTCGGGTCAGAAGCGCATCGACTCGGAGCGGCAGCGCCTCGGCCAGTTCCCGGCTGAGCCGCCGGAGCCGGCCTCGCTCACACTCCACGGCCAGAACCCGCCCCTTCCGCACCCGCGCCGCTCCCCCCGAGGCGTGAGCCCGGGCGTAGAGCGCCGCGGCGAACCCCGCCGGGCTGAACCCCAGCCGTCGCGCCCGGCCCATCGCCTCGTCCAGCAGCAGCAGGAGCTCGCGCGTCCGCTCGCGCCTCCCTCCCGCCCGGCGGGGGGATACGAACGTCCCCCGCCCGCGCTCGCAGGACAGGTGCCCTTCCCGCGCCAGGTCGGTGAAGACCCGGGAGGCGGTGTTCCGGTTGATGCGGAGCGACCCGGCCAGCTGGCGCACGGTGGGAAGCCGCCGCCCCGGCGACCACTCCCCCGCCTGGATCAGGTGGGCCAGCTGCGCCTTCAGCTGGATGTGGATCGGCAGCGGGCTTTTCCGGTTCAGTCTGAGGTGCATACGAATAAACCTATTGTCTTAGGACAATAGGACATATTCCGCCTTTCCGTCAAGCAAAGAATCTCGGCGGGCAACGCAGCAAGGGAACGGTCGGATGAAAATCCGGAGGAGGGGAGCCGGGACGCCCGCTACCGGGCCGTCTCGCTCTCGGCGGGAATGTCCCAGACGAAGCTGAAGCCGAAGCCGAGCCAGCCCCCGATCTCGCGCGCCGCCCACGGGGTGTCGCCGCGCCCCTGCGGGGCCGTCCAGAGCGACAACCCGAACCGGCCGACGGTCCTGGGGCCGGTGGACACCGTCGTGGAAAACGGCACGATGAACGCGGGGTCGTGGCGCGAGCGGATCCGGTCGGGGTAGAACTCCTGCTCGCGGGGGCGGGTCACCTCGGGAGGCTGACCCGGAATGATGAACTCGGGACGGGGAGGCCGCTCCAGCGGGGGCGCTTTGATCTCAACCTGCCCCTGGGCGAGCGCCGGCAGAGGGCCCCCGATCGAGAAGATGAGACCGAGCAGCAGGGCGACGACCCAGCCGAGCATTCTCATACATTGAGCCTATCACACGAGGGGCTGGAGGGCCATCAGCCGAGGGCGCACAGAGCGAGGAGGGACCGGAGGCTGGGGGAGCGCTCCAGGCCCAGCGCGGCACTCTCGAGGGCCGAGACGCGCGAGGGGGGTAGAACCCGGCCGGCGTTCCGCCGGAACTTGGCGACGATCTCCTCGGCGTGGAGGGGATTCTCCGCGCTCCCGCGGTTGAACGGCTCCGCCGCCTCCAGGATCTGCCCGTCCACGAGGCGAATCCGGAGCCGCCCCGGGAAGGCCCGCGGAAACTCGCTTCCGGGGTCGATGGCGTAGCGGACCTTCCGGGCCAGCGCCAGCAGGCGCTCGTCCCTGATCCGCTCCGGAGAATAGGTGTCCACCCCCACATCCTCTTCCGCCAGGGCGGCCGCCACCGAGTAGGCCAGGCTGAACTTGGCGTCGTAGGGCGTGCGGGGCCGGCGCTTGGCGTCGAGCGGCTCGCACACGATCGGAACCTCGCCGGCCGGCACCAGGCACTCCACGTCCTCGATCGCGTCGGGCGTGAGCCCGTGCTCGCGCTTGAGGCGGGCCGCGCAGTCCATGTAGGCGTGGTTGTAATGGCAGCACGGGTACGGCTTGAAAGCCACCCGCAGCGTCTCCCACCGCCTACCGAGATCGGCGGTGACGGGGGACAGATCCGGGAGGCCTCCCAGAAACGTCCGGTAGAGCCCGAAGCGCCCCTCGAGGATCGTGGCGGGGCCGGTGAAGCCGCCGCGCGCCAGACCCGCCGCCAGCGCCCCCGAGTGGCCTGCCCAGCCGGGGTGAAGGCGCTTGACCCAGGAGCCGTCCTCCAGATGCTCGAGGACCCCGGAGGCGAGGCTGCCGGCGATCCCGAGCGCGGCGGTGAGCTGGGCGCGGGACAGGTCCAGGCACTTGCCCGCCACGAGGGCCGCCGCAAAGGTCCCGCAGACCGCGGTCGCATGCCAGCCGCGCGCGTGGAACTCCCCCGGGGCCGCCATCCCGATCCGCGTCAGCGTCTCGTAGCCGGCCACCATGGCGGCCAGAACCGTGGCGCCGTCGAGGCCGGTCGACTCGCCGAGCGCGAGGGCCGTCGGCACCACCACCGCGGAGGCGTGGCAGATCGCGGCCGTGTGCGTGTCATCGTAATCCAGACCGTGCGCCAGGCTCCCGTTGGCCAGGATCGCCATCGGCGCGGCGGCGCGGAGTTTGGTCCCGATCACCGTGCACTCCCCGCCCCCCCACGCCTCGATGACCCCCAGGACGGCGGGCGCGAAATCCTGGGCCGTGGAGGCCAGCGCGATCCCCAGGATGTCGAGGACGCGGAGGGCGACGTTCTCCCTCACCTGGCGGGGGATGGCGCTGGACCGGAGGTCCTGGGTAAACTCGGAGAGGACTTCGGCGCATGTGGCCATCGGTCCGCTCATTGTGGAGGATCGGCCCGGGAGGGGTCAAGCCGGCCCTTCTCGCCGGCCTCGGCCTGCTTGCCGGCTGCATGAGCCCGGGGCCGGTCGCCATGCGCCATCCCGACTACCGCCCCGCGGACCTCCGGCGCCCGGCGGTGGTGGTCCAGGTCTCCGGAGAGTTCGCGAGCGGAGAGCCGGCCGCGATCTCCGACCGGTTCGAGGCGGGGTTCATCGACGCGCTGAACGACCAGGGCATCTTCCCCCTCGACGTCGCCGTCAGCACACCGGAGAAGCAGGACCGCGATCGGGCCCTGGCCCGGGCGCGCAGCCTCCGCGCCGACGCCCTGCTGCTCGTGGAGATGCATCTCGGACGCAGGGACCTGGTCTACTGCCGCGAGACGCGCCGGCCCTTTGCGGCTCGGACCACGGTGCTCGCGGTGACGCTCGAGGTGCTGAGGGTGGCGGACGGCGCGCGCCTCCTGCTGGAGCCGCCGGACCCCGACCACCCGCTCACCGACATCGAAGCTGAGTGCGGGGTGGAGCGCTCCATCCGCCGCCTATCGATGGAGGAGCTGGCCGGGGCTGGAATCTCCCGGGCGCTGACGCTCCTGATGCGACGCTAGCCTCCGCCAAGCCACGTTTCGAGCGCCGGCTTTGCCGGCGCAAACTTCGGGGGGAGGAATCGGAAGGGGGGCGAAGCCCCCCTCCGAGGAACTTACCAGGGCAGCCCGAGGATCTTGCTGATGCTGTTCTGGCCGAAGTTCGTCACCCAGACGTGCGTGCCGTCGAAGGCCACTCCCGCCGGCTCCCGCCCGACCCCGATGGTCGCCGTGACCGCGTTCGAGGTCGCATGGATCCGGCTCACGGTGTTCATCACGCCCGTGCCCGCCTTGTTGGCCACCCAGACGTGCGTGCCGTCGAAGGCCACCCCGGTCGGCTCGCGGCCGACCTGGACGGTGGCCGTCACGAGGTTGGTGGTGACGTTGATCTTGCTCACGTTGTTGGCCTGGGAGTTCGCCACCCAGATCTGCTGACCGTCGAAGCAGATCCCGTGGGGGGCCTTGCCCACCACGACCGTCGTGACCACCACGTCGGTGCTGACGTTCACCTTGCTGACGGTGTTGGACCCGCTGTCCGCCGTCCAGATGTGGCTCCCGTCGAAGGCCAGGCCGGAGGGCCACCGCCGCACCTCGACCGAGGCCACCACGACGTTCGTCACGGCGTCGATCTTGGAGAGCTTGTTGTCCACCATGTTCGCGACCCAGATGTGGGCGCCGTCGAACGCGAGCCCGTGGGGCGACCGGCCCACCCCGATGGTGTCCGCCACCTGGTGCGTGGCGGCGTTGATCTTGCTGACGGTATTGTCCACCAGGTTGGTGACCCAGAGGTGGGTCCCGTCGAAGACGATGTCCCAGGGGTTGATGCCGACCGGCACCGTCGCCACCACCTTGTTGGTGGTGATGTCGATCTTGCTGACCGAGTCGCTCCCGCTGTTGGTGACCCAGAGATGGGTGCCATCGAAGGCGGCGGCGGTCGGGTTCGATTCGACGGGGACGCGCACCTGATTGAACCGGTGGAGCGGCACGAGCAAGCTCCGGTCCGGCTCCAGCGTGATCTCGGCGTAGGGCGTGACCTTCCAGCGGATCTCCCTGAGATTGAACATGGGTAGGATTATACGGGAGAAGGCAGTGAAAACAAAAACTCTATGGCCCGCATCAGGCGCCTTCGGGGCGGGCGAGCCGCGTGGGATTTCTCGGAGGTGTCCTCTCGGTCGAGGAGACGTTTAGGAACACATCGTTTCCGCTAGTGGAAAGGCGTTGAAGTCGTGCATCTCGAACAGCGTCTTGAGCGCCCGCAGTCCGGTTCGAGGACCGACGACCTTCGGCGCTCGTGCCATGATCTCACGAATCGATCGTTTCTCGATGCGCTTGTCCATCTTCCCTCCCCGTTCTTCACTCAGCGATGATCCATGTCACCGTTCATGTGGAACGACCTGCCCAGCGCCCGCCGGGGCCGGGGCACCCGCGGGGGTCGCCGGCGCGCGGCCCGCGTGGAGGGCCTGGTGCCGCCGCCCGAGCCAGAGGGCGAGGGCCAGCCAGACCGCCGAGAGCGGGACCATGACGACGGCGAGGCCGGACAGGCCCATCCCCAGCGCCGAGGCCAGGAAGGTGTAGGACCACGCACCGACCTGGTCGCCGGTCCGGTAGACGAAGGTGTCGTTGAAGTTCTTCGCCTTGTACTTGTCGGTCCGGGGCAGCACGGTGTAGAGGACCTCCCGCGCCGGGCGCTGGATCGCGAAGTTTCCCGCGCGCCGCAGGACCTGGAACGCGACGACCACCGCGAGGACGGGCGCCGCGCCCAGGATGCCGAACCCGACCGCGCTCAGGAGGGGGAGGAACGCGAGCGCCGCGCCGACCCCGACCCAGCGGAGGATCCGTCCCGTGAGGAACGCCTGCGTGACCAGGGTGAGGACGTTGACGGCGAGATCGACGCCAGCGAAGAGCCGCGTCCGGCCGACGCGGTCGTCCCGGAACACGTCGGCCACGATGGCGGCCTGCTGAAAATAGAGGAAGGTCGAGGCGACGGTGAAGAGCATCATGAGGGCCGCGATGCCCAGGAGGTACGGCGAGGCGAGCACGTGGCGGATCCCCTCGAGCACGTCCCCGCCGATGACCTCGGAGCGCCGGGGCGACCCGCCCGCGCCTCGGGCCGCCTCGCCGGCACCGCCGCGCCCGGCGCCCCGGGCATCGGCGGCCGCCTCCGCCGCCTGCGCCAGGCGCTGCTCGTGCCCCTCCAGCACGCCCGACGCGCGGCCGGCCGCCTCCAGGAGCAGGGCGGAGAAGAGCAGCAAGTTGATCGGGCCCAGGAGCCCCACGAGGGCGGTCGTGATGGACGAGCCCAGGATGGCGCCCACCGTGCCGCCCACCGCGACCATCCCGAAGAGCCGCCGGCTCTGCCACGGCCGGTAGATGTCCGTCATGAAGGACCAGAAGACGGAGACGACGAAGAGGTTGAACACGCTCGTCCAGATGTAGAACATCCGGCCGATCCAGATGCCCTGGGCGGCGTCCGCCGCGCGGAACAACAAGAAGAAGAGGACCAGGTTCAAGATGAAGAACCGGTACGTGAGCGGCACGAATCGCCGCCGGGGCAATCGCGCCACCAGCCGCGCGTAGAGGGGGTGCAAGAGAAGCATCCCGACCAGGGTCCCGGTGAAGAGCCACGCCAGCCGATCCACTCCGGCGGCCACCCCCATCTCGTCGCGGATGGGTCGGATGACGTAGTACGCGGAGAGGACGAAGAAGAAATACGCCGATGACCAGACGAGGGCGGCCGTCTCGCCCTCGCGGACGTCGACCGCCCGCCGCAGCCACCGCCCTGCGAGCTCCCTCATCGGGCGCGCCCCGGCGCCGCGTCCACGAGGGCCGCCATCCGCCGGCGCGTCGCCTCGTCCGGGAGCGGCCCGCGGGCTGCCCCGAGGTTGTCCTCGAGGTAGCGCAGGGTGGCGGTGCCCGGGATCGCGCAGGTCACCGCCGGGTGCGACACCACATACTTCAGCGCGAACTGGGCCCAGCTCGCGATGCCGAGCTCGGCCGCCCACTCGGGCACCGGGCGGTCGCCGAAGGCCTGGAGGACGCGGCCGCGCCTGAACGGGAGGTTCGTGAGCACGGCTATCCCCCGGTCGGCCGCCAGGGGGAGGATGCGGTCGGCGGCGGTGCGGTTGTCGATGGCGTAGTCGACCTGGATGAAGTCCAGCTCCTCGCGCTCCATGAGCGCGACGAGGGCGCCGTGCTGGCGGTCGAAGGACGTGCTGACGCCGAGATAGCGGATGCGTCCCTCGCGCTTCCACTCGCGGAGCACCGGGAGCATGGCGTCCACACCAGCGAGGTTGTGCACCTGCAGGAGGTCCAGGGCGTCGGTCCGGAGCCGCGCGAGCGACTGCCGCATCTCGGCGAGCCCGGCCTCCACACCCCGCCCGCCGCTGCCGACCTTCGTCGCGAAGAAGAGGCGGTCACGGATGCCGAGGCCGGCCACCAGGTCGCCGACCACGCTCTCGGCCGTGCCGTACGAGGGGGCGGTGTCGATGACGGAGCCGCCCATCCGGGCGAAGGCGCGGAGGACCTCGCGCAGCGGCGCCCGCTCGGCCTCCGAGCTCCCGACGTGGTAGCGCCGCGCGGTGCCGATTCCGATCACCGGGATCCGCTCTCCGGTGGAGGGAATCGGCTTGGTGAGCAACGCGGCCTCTGGGGGGTCGGGGCTCGCGGCGGCCGCCCGGAGCGCGAGCGGGATCCACCCCAGGGCGAGCCCGGCGCCGACCCCGGCTCCGATCCTGAGCACCTCTCGTCGCGTAAGCGGACGGCGGTCAGCGGACATCACGAACCTCCTCGTGCCGGTATGGTCGATGCCGAGACCGCGTCGCGGCGAGATGGCCGGCGTCCGGGACCGCACGGGGCCCCGAGCCGACGGCCGCGGCCCGGTCTCCTAGGGCTTCGGGGTTTGTCCGATCCCCAGGGTCTGCCGCACCTCCCGTGCCGTGAGCCCCTTGCCGAAGGCGGGCGTGCCGACGTCGAACTCCCTGGCGCGCGCGAGCGCCCCGACCACGACCGGCTCGAAGCCGGCCTCTTCCACCAGGCGCGCCGCGATCTCCAGGGCCGCCGGGTCATCTCCCGCCAGGGGCACCGCGACCCGCTCCCCCGCGCGGTGGGCCTGGCTGCGGAGGACCCCGAAGGGGATCGTGTTGAACGCCCGGACGAGGCGCACGCCGGGGAGGTGCTCCGCGGAGGCGACCCCTGTCCCTTTTCTCCGCGCGTCCTCCGCCGCCGGGCCATCCCGGTGCGGGAACGGATTGGCGCAGTCGAGCACGACCTTCCCGCGCATCTCCCCCGCGAAATCCCGGCCGACCTGCGGGAGCGCCCCGTAGGGCACCGCGATCAGGATCACGTCACCGAACGCGGCCGCTTCCCGCGGCGTCCCCGCGCCGGCCAACGGCCCGAGGCGGTCGGCCAGGCTCTTCAGGTTTTCGGGATGGCGCGACGAGAGGAGGACCTGGTGCCCGGCCCTGACCCAGAGCTCCGCGAGCGCGCCGCCCATCCGGCCCGCACCGATGATCCCGATCTTCATCCGCGACCGGCCCGCCGCTGGATCGGCCGACGCGGTCATCCCGAGACCCGTCACGGCCATGCCGGCCGCCATGGCCCCGGCCATTCGGAGCAGATCGCGGCGGCTCCACGCCCCGAAGCAGGCTCCACCCAGATGAGTCCGCGTGCTGCTCATGAGGTCCTCCCTACACCGACCGTGGCCGGCCTCCACACGGCCAGCCCCTCTCGGTTCCGGGCCGCCGTCATCAGATCCTGAGCCCGCCGCTCGTTGACGAACATCCTGATCCCTGCTCGAATCGTATCCTACTCCGGGATGATGGGAAAGCGAACGGGCAGATGCCCGTGCTCTCCCCGGCCCACTCTCGCCATGCGGACCGATTCATGAAGTCGAAGTACGGCTGCGCATAGCAGGCCGGCGCCGTCTCCGAGGGGCGTGATTGTGCGGGAAGGCTGATTTATCCCGAAAGAGCGGACCGTGGATTCCCTCAGACCCCGAATCGATGGCTACACGGAGAAGAACTACCTGCATGCGTGGGGTTCTCGCAGAGTCTCGTTTTGAGTCTTCGAACTCCCCAATGCAGGCTTCGAGGATGTTTCTCTTTACGGCGAAGTGCTGGAAGACTCTTCCGGCGCGGGACGGGGAAAGGATATAAGAAGTATTGCCATGATGGGACCGGGGCGCTATACTCCGCCCAGGAGCCGACTTCACATGGCCAAGATCATGATCTCTCTTCCCGAGGAATTCCTGAAGAAAGTCGACCGGGCCGCCAAGGCCCAGGGGCGTTCCCGGAGCGGGCTGATCCGTGAGGCATTGCAGACCGTGCTGGCCGGACGCGAGCGCGGCCGGCGCTCCTGGAAAGAGGCCCTGGCTCCTCTCAAGGAGCTCGAGCAGCAGTGGGTCGGCCAGTGGAACTCGACGGACATAGTCCGCTACTATCGCGAGACGCGCTACGGCCGCGAAGATCGTCGTTGACACCTCCGTCCTCATCAAGTGGTTCAAGACGCGCGATGAGGACTTCCTGAAAGAGGCACGCACGCTCTTACAGGAGGTCGAATCCCGGCCCCTCGAAGTGCACGTCCCGGCCCTGCTGCTGTATGAAGTCGGCAACATACTGCTCCTCAAGACTCGATTGGGCGCGACGGGGCTGGACGACGCGATCAGCCATCTGGAAGCGCTCCCGCTGATTGTGGCCCCCCCTGCCACGCCGCTTCTAAAACGCGGGGCCCGCCTGGGCCGGGAGCTCGGGCTCACCTTCTACGACGCCTCCTTCCTCGCGCTGGCGGTGGAATTGGACTGTCCCTACATCACCGCAGACCGGCGCCTCTTCGACCGCGCCGGTGCTCTTCCGCGCGTCCGCCATCTCTCCCGCACCGGCCCCCTCGCCTGACACCGGGCGGGCTGGGCCGCAACTTCCGCCGCCTGCCAAGAGCACTGGCTCAGCAGTCCAGCGTCCCCCCGCGGCTGCTCACGATGCGGCAGGCCGCTGAGTACCTCGCCGTGTCCTATTGGACGGTCCGGGGCTGGGTGGAGAGCGGGAAGCTCTCCGCGGTCCGCCTGGGCGAGAGGCCCATCAGGATCGAGGGGCAGATCTTGATCGCCTGATCGAGACCCGGAAGGAGCCGGCATGAACCCCAAAGCGGCCCTGGACCCGGAAGGGCAAGCCCATCGGGAGCTTCCGCCGGGCCTGGAAGAGCGCCTGCAAGAAGGCGGGAGTTCCTGGGCGGATTCCCCATGACTTCCGGAGGACCGCCGTGAGGAATCTGGAGCGGGCGGGAGTGCCCCGCTCCGTGGCGATGAGGATGGTCGGCCACAAGACCGAGGCGATGTACCGGCGCTACGCGATCGTGGACGAGACGATGCTCCGAGAAGGCGCAGAGAAGTACGCCCGGTCGGAACAGGGCAAAGTTTTGGGCAAAGTGGACGCCGGGTCCGATTTTGGCCGCTCGTAAGTACTTGAAAGCATGGTGGACGATACTGGACTTGAACCAGTGACCTCTGGCATGTGAGGCATCGAGCGGAATTCGAATTTTTCGCTAACTCGCGGATTTTTAGAGCGGTTTTTCGCCTTGCTCATTGGGCGAGGTGGGGTGGTTTTGGGCAGTTTCAGGGTGGTCGCGGGCATAACCACGGGCATAACGTCCACACGACCGTGACCCGATGACTCCACCGATTCGTTGCTCGGTCTTTCTATCGTCATTCCTCGTGGGACTGATAGCACAAGCGCTGGTGGATAAGGCCGGCGTTCCGCAGCGAACCGTTCCCACGCACGCGGCGCGGTCATAGATTCACGCGCTCCCGAAGCTGTTTCCCCACCTTGAAGAATGGCACGCGCTTGGCGGGCACGCTGACCAGGGCCCCGGTTTTCGGGTTCCGCCCCCTGCGCGCCCTCCGCCGGCGAATCCTGAAGCTCCCGAACCCCCGGAGCTCGACTTTCTCCCCGTTCGCCAGCACCTCGGTGATGCTCTCGAAGACGGTGTCAACGATCGCTTCGCTTTGCTTCTTCGTGAGGTTCGCCACCTTCGACAGTTCGTCGATCAGGTCCACCTTGGTCATCGGCTGCCGCTTTTGGGATCCAACCGCCTAACCCTTACGGGGACCCGCGAGCCTCGTTCCTAATGAGCCCGCACCTTGGTCGTGTCGGTCTGGAGGGAGAAGATTCGCCGGCCGGCAGCACGTCTGTCGCGCTCCTTGTCTGCGACTGACAGCGAATCGCGGCTCATTCGTCGGGTATCCAGTCGTATCGAAGACCGGGTCCGGTCATCGATCACCGTCACGCGCCGCGACGAAGAGGCACCCATGACGATTCATCAGCGCTCCAGGGTCGGCATCTCCTCATGTGTGCTCAATAGCCGAAGACTCTCCTCGTGAGCCGCAAACAGAGCGAGTAACACGGTCCCCGCTGCTGGCAGCGTGGCGGCTATATCTTCTGCGCTGAATCTTGGAGCCATCTCATACGTCGCTTCGAGCTTGTCCGATGAGAATCGCACACCGGCTCGCCGGCCTGCACGGTTCGGGTGACAGTACTCGGAAAGGACTTCATACGAGGCCATTGTGTGCTTCTTCGCTTCTGGATCGCCGAGGATCTCCGCCAGAAGAGTCGCTATGGACTCCACGAGGGTCAGAGCATTCACCGGCTGCAACGACTCACCCCGTGCATCCCGAAGAGGCTCCCACCTCTGCCCTAGGGACAGGCGTCTGAGCACCCGCTCGAACTCGTCATAGGATTCTTCATTGGCGTAGTACCTCCGCAGATGCAGTAGCAAACAGGCAACCAGCCCGGTCGTCTCAAATAACGCTCGCGCCGCCAGGTAAAGGCCTGGCCCGGTTTGCTCGTTGATGCAGACAATGATAGTCGCCAGGAGAAGTCGACAGCGGATTAGCGCCGTCTGCATCAGATGGCACGAATTCGATGAGATCAGAACAGATGATTAGAGGCTGCCTGGGCGTCGTATGCGGCGAAAGATCCGCGCTTCGCAGTCGCGAGCGAAGTGTTCAAAGTCATCGAAGTTCTTCGCCAAGCTTGAGTACGTGGCGCGAGTCTCAGAGCTGAACGTCACAGACAGGCCCGGCAACAAGACGATACAAGCAGATGTTTGATATGGGGACTGTAGATCGCGCTGTCGAGCCCCTGCTTCTCACGGAACTCGCTCCGGAAGCACCCCGGTCGGATCATGCACTTCAAGCCATGATTCAGCTTGCAACCTGTCGGTATACACGGCGAGGCAGCGTCTCTCCTCATCTCGGCAAACTATAGCGATGCTGGCGGAACTTGAACGCCTGTACTCCACCCTCGAGCTCAAGTAGCGCGGCCGTTACCCGGTGCGATTCGAAGCAGCCTGCCTCGGCCACGACGCACTCTCGACCACCACCGTCGCGCGGCCGGTTCTCCATCTTGGTCACATAATCTCCATCACCGAGGACTGGAATGTTGGCGTTATGCGTCACCACGAGGAGCTGTCGCGTGAACTTCGCCCGTAGGATCTTCGGAACGATGAGATGCACTACATAGCTGTAACCCAACTCGTCTTCTGGCTGATCGAGCAAGAGGGGCATGGTTCTCGTCTGGAGCGCGAGCGTCAGCACTGCAGCGCTCTGCTCGCCTGGGGATAGACCGGTCCGGAGATCGGCATATGCCGACTCGCCACGGCGCCGAACAACGATTCGTGGCACGTCAGGAACCACAATCGTCTGCAGCCTATTGAGCAGCCGAACGCTGTCGGCGATCCTCGCTAGAACGTTCTGTGTATTTTGTGTGATCCCGCAGAGTTCTTGGAGAGCGGTCGTTGAGCCATCATCACGACGGACTACGCCGCGGTCGGCAAGCGCCCGGGCGAGCCGAATCGGCGAGATACTATTGATGATTCGATCGAGCTGGCCTTCTCGGCCTTGGATCTTGTGCTCGCGTGTGGTGATTTGATTGCACAGCTCATCCAGAACCTTCCGATACTCCATCCGATCCGCCGCCGGATCGACGGAGACCTTGATCTGTCCTTCAAGACTGTCTGTAAGCTCCTGGGCTTTCTGCTGTCGCCTCTCGGCCAGGTCGCGGTCAAGCGTCTCCAGTCTGTCCAGCAGGTTCTGCCGCAGAACTTCCTCTCGGTCGATCTGTTCGTCCACCTCCGCCAAACGGGGGCGTTTCTTCGTCTCCATGCTATGGATTTCCCTGCGCAGCATCTCGACACGTCTGATGATCTCCTTTGGAGACTCGACGCCGGCCTTGGCGAGACGTTCACTTGTGGTTCTCTCGTGCGCTCCCTGCTCCTGCTTCCACCTGTCCCTGAACTCGCGCGCCTTCCCGTCTAACTTGCTCACAGCGCTTACGATCTCTGCCCCGGCGCGGACGATCTCCGCGACAGCGCTGCGAACCGCCTCCTGCCATGCGGCAAGCAGTTCCGAATGGATGACACTTCCGGCATCCAGGGCAGGTATCTTTTGACCGAACAAACGCTCCAGCTCACTCCTCCGGTGGGAGAGTTCCTGTTTCTGCAAATCAGGGATACCCCCAGCGGCTGCTACGAGCTCACCGACGATGTTCTCCAAGTCACCCACGAAAGCAGCCGCTGCTCCCCACTTCTTCTCTTCCTCTCCAGGTAAGTACTGCTCTTTCTCGGTGAGTTCGGCCTTCAGCTGTGGAAGATTCGCGACCGCCGACTTCAACTCCTCCCGTTCGTCATATAGCGGGGCAAGCCGCTCTGCGGACTCCGAGAGTTGGGCTAGCAACTTCGCCCGTTCGACCTTGAGACCCGCCACGTTGGCAAACTCATCGAGCATCTCAAGCTGGCGCCCTACGTCATCCCGGAGGCGATGAATTCGACCCTGCTCATACACCTCGATTGGGAAGGCGAACTCTTCGACCGGAATCAGCTGGCCCTGTTCTGGGTCAAATTGATAGACCGCGGGACGGTCGTAGCAGCCCTCCACTCTTACTCCCAGACCCGAGCCTACGGTTCGCGGATTGAAGACCCGTCGAATCACATAGCACCTGCCTCTCTGGAGCAGGTAGAGCTCTACGCACCCTTCGGAACCGAGAATGCCTAAGAGTCTTGTCAGGAGGTTACGGCGCGAGTCCTCCGGGACGGAATCCTCCTGAGCCAGCGCGAAGCGAATAAAATCGAACACCGCCGACTTGCCCGCGTAGTTGGGTCCAATGATGCAATTCAGGGCCTCGTTGAAGCGAAACAATTGCCCATCACAATAGCCCCCAGAAACACGCATGCCTAGTA
>JACPSW010000022.1 GCA_016193045.1 Candidatus Rokuibacteriota bacterium
ATACGTCCCCGGCTCTCCGCCCGGCGAAAGCAGGACGGGGGGCACCTTGTGGACGCCCGGCATCGTGCGCATGTCCGCCAGGAGCTCCACCCGGGCTCCCGCCACGGGCTGGCCGTCAGAGGCTCGGAACACTCCGACGAGGAAGCGGCGCTCGAGGCGGTCCTGGACGCCTGGGTCGTCGCTGGCGATCTGGATCCAGGGCGGCACGCTCCGGGCCGCTTCCGCCGCGGGCGCAACGGGATTCACCCGCTCATGGGCGAAGGCCGAAGGCCCTGGCGAGGCAGCGAGGAGCGTCAGGGAGAGGCCGAGGAGCAGGCATTCCCGGGGCGTCATCGACGTCTCTCCAGCCCGATCAGGATCCGCTCGTTCGGGGGAGACTTCGCGACGAAGCGCACGCGATCCCCCGGCTTGACGCCATCGAGCAGCGCCTTCGACGCCACGAAGAAGGCCGTCCTCTGCGCCCCCGGCAGAGCCGGAACGGCTCCATGGCGGATGACGACGAACTCTTCGCCGACCGCCTCGACGACGCCGACGGACCGCCACGTGCTTTTCTCGGGGGCCAGGAGCAGCAGGAACCCCCAGACGCCCCCGCCGAGGAGGAGGAGCAGCAGGCCCACGATGAGCCAAGGCCGTGACGCGGTCTGCCGGGAGGGCGACGGCGACGCGCTGTCCTTCATCGGCGGCCGGCCTCAATGGGCTCTGTCGAGGACGATCTCGACGTCCCGCCGGCCGACTTTCACGGGCCCCGCGGCCCGTCCCTCGAGGTCGCCGTCGGCAGGCGGGCCGGCCTTGCCGTCGCGCTTCAGCTGGGCCAGAAGCGTCACCTCCCCCTCGAAGGGGACGCCCCGAAGCATCCGGTCTTCGGGACCGAGGGAGAAGCTCACCGGCAAGACCGGGTCGGCAATCCGCTTGACGGCCAATGGGGGACCGTCCCCCCGCCGGGCGATGATGAAGAGCGCGGCGCCCACGGGGACCTCGGGACGGAGCGACGGCGCCAGGCTCACGGTCCCGGTGATCGTCGCGGCGGCCATCGCCGCCCGGGACGGCCGAGCCGCTTGGGCAGCAAGCCGCTTCCTCGCCTCGGTGAGCATCTGAGCGACCTGATCGGCATCGGCCGGAGGCAGGTTCCGGGCCATGAGGCTCTCCCACGCGGCGATGGCGCCGGCGTAGTCCTCCTTCGCCTCAAAGAGCACGACCCCCTTGGCCCAGAGGGCCAACGGGTAGCCCGGGTCTTTCGCGAGCGCCCTCTCGACGGGGCGGAGGGCGTCGTCGCCGTGGCCCGCGGCGAGAAGGATCAAGCCCAGGAAGGTGTGAGCCTCGGCGTTTCCGGGGTCGAGCGCCAGCGCTTGCTTGAAGGCGTCGATGGCCGCCCGCCAGTCCTGCCGCTCATAGGCTGCCCGGCCCGAGGCAAGAAGCGTCGCGACATTCCGCTCTGGACTCCAGCTCCGGGGGGCGATCCCGCCGGGGCCGGTCCCGGTCAGGAAGTCGCCGGTGAGGGTATCCTGCTCGCCCATCCGCGGGCGGAGCGACTGGGAGAGGAAGTATCCGAGCGAGAGGCCGAAGGCCAGGAGGAACACGCCCGCGGTGACCAGCCGCCAGCGGCGGCGGGGCGGAACCGCCTGCGCCGCAGGCTGGGCGGGAGCCGGACTCCCCGGGACAGGGGCCTGAGGCACCGGCGAGAGCCGGACCCGCTCGAGCTCGCCCAGGACCAGGGCCGCGCGGTGCTCGTACTCCTCGCGCAATGCCTCGTAGTCGGCGCTGGAGAGCTTCCCGGAGCGGTAGTCGAACTCGAACTCCCTGAGGGCCGCATAGAGGGTCTCGCGTTCCAGCTCGAGGGGCGAGAGCCGCTCAGGGTCTTTGGCCTGGACCTCGGCGTCCGGGCTGAACGCATCCTGGCGCACGCGCGCGACAAGAGCCGGATCCCCGGCGGGCCGTTCCCGAGCGCGGGCCCGTCGCGCCCAGCGCCTGACAGCGAGGACGGCTACGGCGATCCCCGCCGCGGCCGCGGCGAACGGCCCGATCCACACCAGGAGGCTCAGCCCCCTTGGCCGGGGGGAGAGCAGGATCCAGTCGCCGTATTTCGACAGGAAGTACGCCTTGATCTCCTCGACCGTCTTCCCCGCCTGGAGCTGCTCCCGGATCACTCCGCGCATCTCTCGCGCCATCTCCGAGGGGGAGTCCGCGACAGAGAGGTTCTGGCAAACCGGGCAGCGGAGCTGGGCCGCGACCAGCCGGACCTGCTCGTCCAGATCTGGCTGCGCGAGCACGAGCGGCGGCATCGCGACCCAGAGCCCGAGCAACCCTGCCAGGAGGAGCGGCCGCACGCTGCGCCGGGCGCTATCGGATCTGCCGGTAGTCACCCTTGCCCTCCTGGCTGCTCACGATCCCCCGGAGCGCCTCCTCGAGCTTCGCCGTGATGCTCTGCCAGCCGATGCCGCCGACGTGCTTGTAGGTGATGCGACCCTCCCGGTCGATGAAGAAGGTCTCGGGGAGCCCCCAGACTCCGTAGTCGATGGCGATCTTCCCTGAAGGATCCCGGCCGTTGGGATAGGTGATGCCGAACTCCCGGAGGAAGGTGCGTGCGTCCTCCTCGGTGTCCTGGATGTCGATCCCGAGGAACACGACCTCCCGGTCCTTGTACTTCTGCCAGGCGGCCTCGAGGGTCCGGGCCTCGGCGCGGCACGGCGGGCACCAGGAAGCCCAGAAGTTCAAGAACACGACCTTCCCCCGGAGGTCCTCGAGACGGAGCGTGCTGCCGTCGAAGAGGGTGAGCGTGAATGGCGGGGCCGGCTTTCCCCGGAGGGGCGAGGGGATCTCCCGCGGATTCCGCGTGAAGCCGTAGGCCAGCAGGGCGAGGAGGGGGCCGACGACGGCCAGGACGATGAGGAACCGCCGCCAGGCCATCTACGCCTCCCGCGCTGGGCGCGGCCTGAACGGCCAGAGGCTCACCAGGGTTCCGACAGTGATGACCACACCGCCGAGCCAGATCCACGCTAGGAGGGGGCGGACCAGGGCCTTAAGGGTCACCTCTTCCCGTCCGACCTGGCTGAAGCCCGAGAGGATGAGGTAGAGGTCCTCCGTGAGCGTGGATCGGAACACTGCCCGCCCGATCGGGGACTGCTGCGTGGGAAAGTATTTCAGCGTGGGGTTGAGCAGTCCGATCTCACGCCCGTTGTTTGAGACGCGGAAAAGCCCCTCGACCCGGAGATGAGTGGGCTGCTCGCTGGCCTTCAGCCCTTCGAAGCGGATCTGAAAGCGGTCGATGGTGAGAGCCTCCCCAGCCTTCAGCGTCGCCTCCCGCTCGACGCTCGCGCTCATCGAGCCCGTGATCCCCAGGACCACGAGGACCACCCCCAGGTGGACGATGAACCCGCCGTAGCGCCGCTGGTTCCGACGGACGAGCGTGGCGAGGGCGACGGGAACCTGCTCTCTGGCAAGCTCCCTGCGGGCCCGAACCGCCATGGCCGTGTCGAAGACGATCGTCAGCGCGACGAAAGCGCCGAGGGTGAGCGCCAGGAGCGGCCAGAAATCCCTCACCCGCCAGGCGAAGAGGGCGAGCCCCACGGCGAGGGAGAGGCCCGCGGGCCAGAGGAAGTTCCGCTGGAGGTTGTCCCGCGAGGCTTTCCGCCAGGCGATGAGCGGCCCCACGCCCATGAGGAAAACCAGGGCGAGGAAGAGCGGCGTCGTGATCCAGTTGAAGTAGGGCGCCCCGACGCTCACCTTGACGCCCGCCACCGCCTCGGAGAGGAGGGGGAAGACGGTGCCCAGGAAAATCGTGAAGAGGGCCGAAACGAGGACCACGTTGTTCAGGAGGAAGGCCGACTCCCGGCTCACTACCGAGTCCAGCTCGGGCTGGCCCCGGAGCCGGTCGGCCCGCCAGGCCAGGAGGCCGAAGGACCCCACGACGACCAAGCCCAGGAAGCCGAGGAAGACCGCCCCCACGGGGCCGCTGGAGAAGGCGTGGATGGACGAGAGGATCCCCGAGCGGGTCAGGAAGGTCCCGAAGATCGTGAGGCTGAAGGCCACGATGATCAGGGAGAGGTTCCAGGCCTTCAGCATCCGACGCCGCTCCTGGACCTGGATCGAGTGGAGGAAGGCCGTGGCCGGGAGCCACGGCATGAACGCGGCGTTCTCCACTGGGTCCCACGCCCAGTAGCCGCCCCAGCCGAGGACATGGTACGACCACCAGGCGCCCACCAGGTTGCCCAGCGTCAAGAAGAACCAGGCCGCGATCGTCCAGCGGCGGGTCGTGACGACCCACGCCTCGTCGAGCTTCCCGGTGATCAGGGCCGCCATGGCGAAGGCATAGGGGACCGTGAGCCCGACGAACCCCGTGTAGAGGAGCGGCGGGTGGGTGAGCATGTTGGCGTCTTCCAGGAGCGGGTTCAGCCCGCGGCCGTCGGGCGGAACCGGGAACACCCCGTCGAAGGGGTTGGAGGCGAAGGCCATGACAGACAGGAAGAAGGCCGAGACAGCGGAGAAGACCATCATCACCCAGGGCATCAGCTCCCGGTGCCGGTCCCGGTAGCTCCAGGCGACGAGGCCCGAGAAGATGATCAGGATCCACTCCCAGAGGAGGAGCGAGCCCTCGAGCGCCCCCCAGAGGCCCGTCACGCGGTAGTAGACCGGCGTGGCGCGCGTAGTGTTCATGGCCACGTACTTGATGCTGAAGTCCGTCGTGACCAGGGCGTAGATGAGCGCGAAGCTCGCCAGGGTCACGAGGGCGAATTGCCCCAGGATGGCGTGCCGCGCGCTGGCGAAGAAGCCCTGGCGTCCCGTCCGGGCGCCAAGGAGGGGAGCGGCGATGCCCCAGAGGGCGAGCGCCAGTGAGGCCAGGAGGCTCACGGAGCCGATGGTGGCAGTCATCGCCTCCCTCGCTGACCGGCTCTCGGGCTCTGGATGACCTGACCGTAGGCTCTCAGGTAGAAGGCCGCATCGGCGACCTTCTTCGCCGGGGTCGTATCCGGCTCGTCGAGCAGAACGCCCTTCACCTCCCCGCCCAGGGCCGCGAGGACGCGCTTCGTCACGCCGAGATACTCCGCCCGCCCCGTCGCCTGGTGGATCCGGAGCAGCGCGAGCGCTGCCACTCCGTTCGCTTCGACAGGTGTCTCCATCGAGCGGGGCCCACGCTCATCCGGGTTGTTCGCCTCCACAAACGCGCCTCGCCCCGGATCGAAAAGCTCGGCCACGATGTACTGGAGCACCTGCTCGCCCGCCTGCCGGTAGACGAGCCTCCCCGATGTCCGATACCCTTCCAGGAATGCTAGCGCCGCCCAGGCGTTGGCCTCGAGCTGGCCGCGCAGCTGCCCCCGGCCGGCCCGGACGTCGTAGAAGTGGTACACGCCTTTGTCCGTCAGGAGATGCCGGCGCATGAACTCGAGCGACCGGAAGGCTACGTCCTTGAGATCCTGCCGCCCGGTGGCCCGGCTGATGGTGAGAAAGGCCAGGATCGCCTCGGCGTTCGACGCGGTGCCCTTGTCCCGGTTGACGGGGGGCCGCCGGGTCGTCCGCCTCACGTCCGGCGACAGGCCGTAGTACTCGGGATCCGCGCTCTGGCTCCCGTAGAAGCCGCCGCTCTCCGCGTCGTAGAGGGTCCGCAGCAGGTAGGCCACCGTGGCCTCGGCGGCCTCCTTGTATCGCCGATGAGCCGCGACCCGATACGCCTCCTGAAAGACCGTGGCGAGGGATGCGTTGGCGTAGAGCATCTTCTCGAGCCGGGGGTCCCCCCAGTCGCCCCGGGTCGCATAGTGGAAGAAGCCCCCGTCCACGGGGTCATAGAGGCCGCGGAGGATCCCATCGAGGGTCTTCTCCACCACCATCCAGCGCCCGCGGGCCTGCGTGACGGCTTCCTGCTCCAACAGGTACGCCAGGAGACGCCCGTGCGGCGCCTTGCTCCCGACCCCGAACCCGCCGTGCGTCTTGTCTGCCTGCTCCTCGAGGTAGAGGACCAGTCCGTCGAGGAGCTGGCGATAGGTCTTCTCGGAAACCGGCAGAGGCGGCGACGCGGCGACGGGAGCCCGGGGCGACTCAGGGGGCCGGGCCTTCGCGAGCTCGGCACGGACCTCTTCCCCCACCCGCGCCAGGACGGCCAGGAAGTCCTCCTTTCTGAGCGCCCCGGCGAAGGACTGCCTCACCCGGCCGTCAGGGGCGAAGAGGACGACCATCGGGATCCCCCGCACATACTTCCTCACGAGGTCTGGGCGGCGGTCATAGTCCACGAAGACGTTCACATAGGACCGGTTCAGATAATCGGACACGCCTTCGGCATTGAGCGTGTTCTCCTCGAAGTACTTGCACCAGTAGCACCAGACCGCGCTGACTAGCATGAAGACCGGCTTCCCTTCTCGGCGGGCCTGGTCGAAGACGGCCGGCGAGTGCTCCAGGAAGCGGATCCTGGAGCCCTGATGCATGAAAGCGGCTCCAGGCGAGGTCGAGCCGACGAGCAGAGCGAAGGCGAAGAGCGCGATGGGGACATGCCGAGCAAGCGAGGTCTTCACGTGCCTACCCATCCGAGGCCGCCGGGCCGTGGACGCGGGGGTCACCCTTGACCCGACACCGGGCTGAGCGCCGCAGGAGGACGGCATTCCAGACTGCCGCCCCGAGGAGCCCCACCGCGCCGCTGTTAAGCAGCACCCGAAACAGCGTCACATCCATTCCCTCGTGCAGGGGATACAACAACACCCCGACGCTCCCAACGCCGAGAACAAGCGGCGTAACGCGCCGGTGCCACCGGAGCGAGTGGGCCAGGCTCGCCAGGCTCAGGGCCGAGGCCCCGTAGAGGACTGGAGCCTGGATGTCCCACAGGTGAAGCCAGTCAAGGCCCAGCGCGCTGATGACGACCCCGAGGGGGCCGAACAGGCCCACGCAGCCCGCGGCGAAGTTCGCCGACAGAACGGCGGTCCCCGAGCCGGCGAGCGAAAAGATCCGACGAATCAGTACCGGATCACCTCCCGAGCGCAGGGATACGGGTCATAGATGGTGAAGTTCTCCTCCCCCTTGGCGCGGCTCTTGAAGTACATCGCCCGCTGGTGGCGGAGCGCCGCCTGGAACGGCTCCTCCCCGATAATGCGGGAACCCTTGCGAACCTGGCGGGCGGCCTCGGGGTCGTCAAAGACCATCACCACGGCGCTGTCCATAGGGCGGAACTCCTGGCGCAGGCGCTCTCCCAGGGCCCGCAGTTCGTCGGGCAGCGGCCCCGGACCTACCGCGACGAACCGCCCTTCCCCTCCGGGGATCCACCATCGGGCCACGTCCTCATACCTCCCGCGAGCCGTCAGAGCGGTGCGCAACCGCCACCACCCCGCCGTCACGGCCGCAGCGGCCCCGGCCAGCATGGTCAGGACGAACCTGCGCCTCACGCTCGGAAGTCCTCCTCGACGTTTCTCCTCACTCCACCCTCTGCTTGAGACCCGGCACCGCCGCGCGAACCTCGCCCGGCCGCATGCGCCCTCTGTGCCACCACACGGCGACCGCTCCCGCCACGAGGAGCACGCTCATCGCCTGGGGCACGACGAGCCCGGCGACCACGGGCGGGTCTCCCCGGAAGAACTCTATCGCGAAGCGGACGATTCCATACGCGACGGCATAGGTCAGAATCACCGCGCCGTCCCGCCCGGCCTGCCCGCTCACCTGCCAGACGACGAGGAAGACGGCGACATAGGCGAAAAGCTCGTAGATCTGAATGGGGTGGAGGGGCACCCCCAGGGGCGCCATCGCGCGGGGGTCCGTGAACGTGATCGCCCAGGGCAGGTCGGTCGGGCGCCCGTACGTGTCGCCGTTCAAGAGGCAGGCGATCTGCCCCACCGTCTGGCCCAGGATGAACCCGGGAGCTACAACGTCGGCGAATTTCCAGAAAGGGAGCTTCCTACGGCGGATGTGCCACAGCCCTGCCACGAGGCCGCCCAGGAGGGCACCGTGGACCGAAAGGCCTCCGTGCCAGACGGCGAAGATCTCGAACGGATGAGCCAGGTAGTACGCGGGCGCGCTGAACGCGATGTAGTAGAGCCGGGCGCCGACGAGCCCGGCCATGACGATCGGCCACGCGGCGTCCATGACCACGGCCGGATCAAGCCCCTTCCGCCGCGCCTCGCGCGCCGCGAACCAGATTCCCGCCAGGATGGCGACCGCCACGAACACCCCGTAGGAGCGGAGCTGGTAGAACCCGAGATCAAGGAGAACCGGATACACGGGGCCTATCTCCCCCCGAAGACGCGCAGGAGACCACCGACGAAGTCCCCCTTCGCCGTGACCTGCTCCAGCTCCCCGGCGTCCAGCCAGAGCCCCGCGCAGCTCGTGCACTTGTCGATCCGCGCGCCGCGGAACTCGACCTCCACAAGCTCCGACCCGCACTTGGGGCAGCCCATCCGGTGGAGCTGGCGGAGGCGCGCCTGCTCCCGGGCCTCGAGGGCCCTCGCGCGCTCCTCCGCCAGCTTTTTCCGCCGCTCGAACTCTTGACGGGCGAAGTACTCCTCTTCCCGCTCACTCGGCTTCTGCAGGCTCACGTCGCACCTCCTTGGCGACTCCGCCAACGTCAAGCCGGACTCATCCCTTACTTCTTCTTCGGCGCGCACGGCTGCTTGGCGGCACAAGGCTGTTTAG
>JACPSW010000003.1 GCA_016193045.1 Candidatus Rokuibacteriota bacterium
CCCGGTCCGAGGGCCACCTCCGGATCCACGACGGGCGGCAGCGGCTCGTATTCCACTTCGATCAGATCCGCCGCGTCGCGCGCCTGATACGGGCTCCCGGCCACGACGGCGGCGACCGGCGTGCCGAGGGCCCACACGCGCCCGGCGGCCAGGATCGGATGCGGCGGGACCTTCATCGCGGGGAAGATCCGGTTGACGGGCATGGGGCCTAGGTGGGCCACGTCGGCACCGGTGAAGACCGCCACGACGCCGGGCGCCGAGCGCGCCGCCTCCACCCGGAGCGCCGTGACGCGGGCATGGGCGTAGGGGCTCCGGAGAAACGCCGCGGAGAGGCAGCCGGGCGGATTGAAGTCGTCCACGTAGCGGCCGCGCCCCTGGACGAGGCGCCGATCCTCCACTCGCTTCAGGGGCCGCCCGATGTAGCTGCCGTCCTGGGGCTGGGTCGTCATGGGGTAACGGGATTATCCCGGCCGCCCCGGGGCCAGTCAAGGGCCGCCGGGGTTGCGGGGGGTCCACCGACAGGGTAGCCTCTAGACATGGCCAGGCGCGCCAAGGTCATCCGCTTCCCGAAGTCGCCCCCCGAGCCGCCCGAAGCGGACCTTGTGGAGGTCCGCCGCTGCCGCGACGAGACCGAGGCGCTGGTGGTGAAGAGCCTCCTGGAGAGCGAGGACATCCCGTGCGTCCTGCGCTCCCGTCTCGCCCACTCGGTTCACCCGTTCACCGTGGGCGCTCAGGGAGAAGTCACCGTGCTGGTGCCGGCAGAGGAGGCGCCCCGCGCCCACCTCCTCCTCGCGCGCACTTCCCCCGGCCCGTCCTTCCCATAGGGGCTCACCATGAGGGGCGGGGTCGCTCCCGTCATCGTCTTCCTCGCCCTCGGCCTCCTCGTCGCACCGCTCCCAGCCGACGCCCAGCAGCCGGGAAAGATGTACCGGGTAGGACTCATATTCACCACGTCGCCGGTCTCCGAGATGGCCGGGCCTGAGCCCGTTCATCCTCTCGCCAGAGCGTTCCTGCACACCCTGGGCTCCCTCGGCTACGTGGAGGGCCAGAACCTCGTCTTCGAACGCCGATCTGCCGAGGGGAAGTTCGAGCGATTCACCGAGATCGTGGCCGAGCTGGTCCGCCTCAAGACGGACGTGATCGTGACCGCCGGGGTTCCCACGGCCCAAGCCGCCAAGCAAGTGACGACCACGGTCCCGATCGTCATGGCGACCAGTGACAGTCCCATCGAGGCCGGGCTTGTGGCCAGCCTGGCCCGGCCGGGTGGGAACATCACGGGCCTCACCATCAACACCGGCCCGGAGATCGAAGGCAAACGGCTTGAGCTGCTCAAGGACGCTCTTCCCAAGATCTCCCGTGTGGCTTACTTGGGGATGAAGACGGATTGGGAAGGCTCGCTTGGGGAAGGCGTAAAGGCAGCGGCGAAGGGGTTGAACGTGACATTGCTCCACGCGGAGCACACGCCCAACGAGTACGCGGGTGCCTTTACTCTGATCGCCCGGCAGCGTCCCGACGCCCTCTTCGTCCCCAACAGCGCGCCGGCCTTCGCCAACCGGCGCCTCATCGTCGAGTTCGCGGTTAAGAACCGACTGCCGGGCACGTCCCCATGGCGGGAGTTCGTGGAGGCTGGGGGTCTGATGTCCTATGGAGTGAGCCTCTCCGACCTGTTCCGCCGTGCCGCCGTCTTCGTGGACAAGATCCTGAAAGGCGCCAAGCCCGCCGATCTGCCTGTCGAGCAGCCGACGAAGTTCGAGCTGGTGATCAACCTGAAGACCGCCAAATCCCTCGGCCTGACGATTCCGCCGTCAGTCCTGGTCAGGGCGGACGAGGTAATTCGGTAGCCCGGACGGATCAGGCGAAGAGGGCGGGCAGGTCGCCCCAGTGGGCGATCTCCGCCCAGACCAGGACGCCCCACCAACGTTGACAGATTCCTCCTATCCGTACATCCTTCCGTATATACATCGGGAGGGCCGGGCCATGAAGACAGCAAGGATCTTTCGCAGCGGGAACAGCCAGGCGGTGAGAATCCCCAAGGAATTTCAGATGCAAGGGGATGAGGCGGAAATCCGACGCCGGGGGGAGTGGTTGTGGCTCCGGCCAAGGAAGAAATCCTGGGCCGTCCTCGAAGAGAGTCTGGGCAAGTTTACGGATGACTTTATGAAGAATGGCCGGAATCAGCCGCACATCCAGAAAAAGCGCAGGGCCTTCTCGTGAGGCTCATGCTGGACACCAATACTGGATTTACCTCATCAAACGGCGCCCCCAGCCCCTCCTGGATCGGTTTCGCTCGTTCCCGATCGGGGACATAGGCATCTCGACTATTACCCTTGCTGAACTCCAGTACGGCGTCAGCAAGAGCAGCCAGCCGAAGAGGAA
>JACPSW010000061.1 GCA_016193045.1 Candidatus Rokuibacteriota bacterium
GGCGACAACGACGAGGCGAGGCCCGAGTAGATGTTCATCATCGACTCCCAGGTCCATATCTGGGGGGCGAACACACCGGAGCGCCCTTGGCCGGCGGGACGCGAGAACCAGGCCCAGCGCCCGGTCCCGCTGGGCGCCGAGGAGCTGCTGGGCGCAATGGACGCCGCCGGCGTGGAACGCGTGGTCATCGTTCCGCCCTCGTGGGAAGGAGACCGGAACGACCTCGCCCTGGCCGCCGCGGCCAGGTATCCGCGCCGCTTCGCGGTGATGGGCCGCTTCCCCGTCGAGACTCCGTCTGAAGGCGCGCGGCTGGCCACCTGGCGCGAGCAACCGGGGATGCTCGGGGTTCGGCTGACGCTCCACCGCGATCCGTGGAAGAGCTGGCTCGAGAACGGCGGGATCGACTGGTTCTGGCCGGCGGCCGAGCGCGCGGGGCTACCCGTGATGGTGTACGTGCCGGGGCTCGTGAAGCGTCTCGACGCGGTGGCGGGCCGTCACCCCGGGCTCAAGTTGATCGTGGATCACCTGGCGCTCCCGATCGAAGAGAAGGACGACGCGGCGTTCGCCGCGCTCGGCGAGGTGCTGGCGCTCGCCCGCCACCCGAACGTCGCGGTCAAGCCGTCGGCGCTGCCGTGCTACACGAGCGAGAAGTATCCGTTTCCGGGCCTCCACCGCCACATCCGGCGAGTCTACGACGCCTTCGGCCCGCGGCGCATGCTCTGGGGCACCGACTACTCGCGCCTGCCCTGTCCCTATCGCCAGGCCATCACGCTCTTCACGGAGGCCCTCGACTTCCTCTCCGGTGAGGACAAGGAGTGGATCATGGGCCGGGCGACGGCCGAGTGGCTCGGCTGGGCCACTTGACGCGGGCGCGCAGCGCCTATCCTCTTCTCCTCTCCCCTTCGGGGAGAGGCAGGGTGAGGGGTCATTCAGAGGATCAGGCGGAGCGGCTGTTCCAGCAAGCGTTTCAGGTCCTGTAGAAAACGGGCGCCCATGGCCCCGTCCATCACCCGGTGGTCACGCCCGAGGACCTGGTCCGGGTCAGCGGCTGGGAGCTCACCGCCGAGGGGGTGTGCCTGGAGGGCCTGTGTGTTCCCGAGCCGCCGGGGGAAGACAGCTTCGTCGCGCGGCGGGGGGACGAGACCTGGGTCAACCTGAGCCGGCTCGCCAGCCTCCTCGACCAGCCCGTCGTCGCGAGTCCCGAGCATCGGGTGTGGTTCTTCGGGGACCGCCCCCAGGGCCTGGCCGACCGGCTCGTGTCGTTGACCGCGCCCGACTTCACCCTGCCGGACCTGGATGGGCGCACGCATTCGCTGCGGGAGCACCGCGGCAGGAAGGTGTTCCTCCTCGCCTGGGCGTCCTGGTGAGGGTGCCGCTTCGACCTGCCGGGCTGGCAGGCGCTCTACCGGGAGCTCGGGCCCCAGGGGCTCGAAATCATCACGGTCGCGCTCGACAGTCGGGGCGCGGACGGGGCCGGGGAATGGATCCGCGCGGCGAGTCCCGAGCACCCTTCGTTGATTGACGTCGAGCACCGCGTCGCCACTTTGTACGACATGGTGAACGTCCCGACCGCAGTCTGGATCGACGAGGCGGGGCGGATCGTCCGGCCCCCCGAGGTGGCGTTCGTGGACAACCGCTGGATCGAGTACACGAAGACCGACATGACGCGCTACGTGGCCGGGCTCCGCGACTGGGTCGCGAGAGGGGCGGAGAGCGCCTTCGTGCTCGGCAAGGGGGAGCTGCGCCGGCGCCTGTCCCTGCCCACGGCCGCCCACGCCCTGGCCGCCGCGAACTTCCGCCTCGGTCAGTACCTTCACGCCCAGGGGCACTGGGAGGACGCGATCGGCTACTTCAAGCGGGCGCAGGCGCTCCGCCCGGAGAGCTGGTCCTACAAGCGGCAGGCCTGGGCCCTGTCCGACGCCGAGCAATACTACGGGACGAACTTCAAGAAGGAGGTGGAGGCGCTGGCGGGCACGCCCTACTACGCGCCTCTCGACCTCCCGCCCGTGCCGGGATAGGCCGCAGCGCCCGGCCGCATAACATCGCGCGTCGCCCCCCCCGCTGGCGCTTTGGGATGGAGCACTACGATCCTGTGAGGAAACCGGGTTCGCGGGAGTGGCTCGCGCTGGACGAGCAGGAACGGCTCGCTCTCGTAGTGGGTTACCACCGGCGGACGAGGGCGAAACTCCCGAACCTGCAGCTCCACGCGGCGATTCATGTGGTCGTGGAGAACCAGCTTGCGGAGCGGATTGGAGTGGTTCAGGAAACGCTGGAGAGGCTGTTGGCGGAGGGACTGGACCGCCACGAAGCGATTCACGCCATCGGCTCAGTGGTGACTGAGCACCTGTGGAAGGCGATGAACGAGAGGTTGCGAGGCCGGGACCTTGAGGAAGCGTATTTTCGTCGACTGGCGGCTCTGACCGCGAGCGACTGGCTTAAGGGAGCCGGCTAACGGGCGCTTCGGCGGGGAGGCTACTCCAGCCGCTGAGCGCCTGATTCGTTTTTCAGGGAGGATCACCCAACGGTGTTGTCCAGTCTATCCTTTTGACGTGGGGCCCGTTCCGCATTAGAGTGGGCCCATGGCTACCACCATCGTGGGCTGCGCGACCGGGGAACAACGGCGGGCGCGGCTCGAGGCAGAGCTCCGAAGGATCTGCGCCGAGCTGCCGCGGCTCGGCGTCCAGAAGGCAATTCTCTTCGGCTCCCTCGCCAGCGGGAACGTCGGGAGCACGAGCGACCTCGACCTGATCCTTGTCGCTCCGTCCCGGGAGAAGTTTACCAGGCGGCTGGAACACTTTTAGCCATTCGGTGGCGGATCCGGCGACGGAATGCGCGAACCTCGACGATGATTTCCGGGCGCTCAAGCCCAAGGCTGCGCCCCTGGACCACCGACGCGGTATCCCAACAGCCTTCCCGGAGGCATCCCGGCGGAGGCCTTCGACGAGGCGGACGCGCGCCGCGCTCTCGCGCTCGCCGGGGAGGTCATTCGTCTCGTGAAAACGAAGCTTGCGAGGGAGAAGCCATGAAAGTCGGCGCGTACATCTTTGCGACCGATTACGCGATCCGCGTGGATGAGCTGGCGCGGGCGGCGGAGGAGCGCGGCTTCGAGTCGCTCTTCCTGCCCGAGCACACTCACATCCCCAAGAGCCGCAAGAGCCCGTGGCCGGGCGGGCCCAACCTGCCCAAGGAGTACTGGCACACGCTCGACCCATTCGTGGCTCTCGCGAGCGCCGCGGCCGCGACCACGCGCCTCAGGCTCGCGACGGGGATCTGCCTGGTGATCGAGCGCGACCCCATCACCCTCGCCAAGGAGGTGGCAAGCCTCGACCTCCTGTCGGGGGGGCGCTTCATCTTCGGGATCGGCGGGGGCTGGAACCGGGAGGAGATGGAGAACCACGGGACGGAGTTCAAGACGCGCTGGCGCCTGCTCCGCGAGCGCGTCCTCGCCCTGAAGGAGATCTGGACGAAAGATGAGCCGGAGTTCCACGGCGAGTTCGTCGACTTCGACCCGATCTGGGCCTATCCCAAGCCGGTGCAGAAGCCGCACCCGCCGATCCTCCTGGGCAACAACACCGAGAACGCCCGCCAGCGCGTGGTGGACTTCTGCGACGGCTGGATGCCGATCGCGGCGCGCGCCGGCGATCTGGCGGCGGGTATCACCGATCTCCACGCTCGGGCCGAGAAGGTGGGGCGCGACCCCGCGTCCCTCTCCGTCTCCCTCTTCGGCGCCAAGCCCGACGAGGCGGCGCTCCGCGCGTATCAGGCGATGGGAGTCGAGCGGGCGCTCCTGGCGCTGCCCTCAGCCGACCGCGACACGATCCTCCCGCTCCTGGACCGCTACGCCAAGCTGGCCGAGGCCGTCAGGTAGCCCTCCGGCCGGCGCTCAGCGTAAAGACGAGGAGGGCGAGGACGGCCACGAGGGTGAAGCCGATCGCCGCCAGGTAGATCGCCGCGTAGCTCCCCGTCACGTCGTAGAGGAACCCCGAGAGCCACGGGCCCAGCGCCGCGCCGAAGCCGTTTCCCACCGCCAGGAGGCCGAAGACCAGGCCGTAGCGCTCGGCCGGGACGATCCGGCTCACCAGCACCGCCACGATCGTCGCGCGCGACCCCATCGGCAGGAACATGAAGAGGACGTAGGCGTAGGCCAGGATGCGCCACGGCCACGCTTTTGTGCCCAGCAGGAAGAGGAGCCCGAGCAGCGTCGAGCCGAAGGAGAGAAATCCCACCGGCCCTCCCCCGATCCGATCGGCGAGCCATCCCGCCAGCGCCCGTCCCCCCGCCGCCAGCAGCCCTCCGAAGCCGAGCAGGAAGGAGGCTTCCGCCGCCGAGAGCCCGATGGCCTTGAAGTAGAGCGCGTGCTGGGTGATGGCCAGGTAGCCGATGAGGGGTGGCAGCGCGAAAACGACGAGGAGGCTCCAGAACCGGACCGAGGCCACGAGCGGGACGACCCCTGGCTGGGGAAGCGCGGGGGTGGATCCCCGCCCGGCGGCGAGCCGCCCCGGGTGGATCCACCAGATCAGCGGTAGGAGCGCGCCCAGCGCGACGATGTAGAGTCCGAACGCGCTGCGCCAGCCCAGAGTGGTGATCGCCCACTGGATGCCGGGGGCGAGCGTATAGGCGAGCATCGAGCCTGAGAAGGCGATGCCCGTGGCGAGGCCGCGGCGTCGGCTGTAGTCTTGGGAGACCAACGGCGCGTGGGCGACCATGCCGGTGAGCCCGAGGCCGACTCCCCCGATCCCGCCGACGGCGAAGAGAAAAGCGGGAAGCGATCCCACCCGCGTGCCGAGCGCCAGGCCGGCGGCCACCGCGAGCAGGCCCGCTGAGAGGATGCGCCGCGGATCGAAGCGCGACATCCAGTGGCCGGAGAGCGGGGCCAGGAAGGCGGCCAGGAGCCAGAAGAGGGAGGCGGTGGCCGCCGTGGCCCCCCGTGAGCCGCCGAACTCCTCGAGGAGGGCGGGGAAGAGGACGGGGAAGGCGTTGGGGATTCCGGAGGTGAGGAACATCGTGGCGAAGGCGAGCCAGAGGCGCGGGTTGGCGAGCGACTCGCGATCGGTCGTCACCTCGCCATCATTGACAATCTCAAGCGCCGGGAGGACCCGCGGCTCCTCCGCGGGCGGGGAACCTACGTGGACGACCTGAAGCTCCCCGGTCTCCTCCACGCCGCCGTGGTCCGGAGCCCCCACGCCCACGCGCGCCTCGGCGCCATCCGGGCCGAGGCGGCGCTGCGCCTTCCGGGCGTTGTCGGCGTTCTTGCCTTCGACGATCTGAAGGGGTGGCTCAAGCCGCTCCCGGTGTCCGGCGTGCCCCCGCCGGCGCTCCAGGCGCGCGTCGGCTTCAGCCTGAGGGTGGCAGCTCAGCTCCCCCTGGCGTCCGGCACGGTCCGCTACGCGGGCGAGCCGGTCGCCGTCGTGTTGGCGGAGAGCCGGTACATCGCCGAGGACGCCCTGGACCTCGTCTCTCTGGACTATGAGCCGCTCCCCGTCGTCACCGACCCCCGCGCCGCGCTCGTCCCCGGCACCCCGCTGCTCTATCCCGAGTGGGGCGACAACGTGGGGGCGTCCTTCACCCACGCCATCGGCGACGTGGAGGGCGCGTTCCGGCGCGCGGACGTGGTGGTCCGCCAGACCCTGAGGGTCCACCGCTACGCGGGAATGCCAATGGAGTGCCGGGGCGTGGTGGCGGACCCGCGTGGACGGGATGGGCTCCTCAGCGTATGGGACTCCACCCAGATTCCCCACCACGTCCAGAACGTCCTGGCCGGGGCGCTGTCGCTGCCGGCCCACCGGGTGCGCGTGATCGCGCCCGATGTCGGCGGCGGGTTCGGCACCAAGGCCACCATCTACCCCGAGGAGGTCTTCATCCCCGTGGTGGCCTGGCACCTGGGGCGGCCGGTGAAGTGGATCGAGAGCCGCCGCGAGCACATGGTGGCGGCCATCCACTCCCGGGAGCAGATCCACGACGTGGAGATCGCGGGGACGGCGGATGGCACGATCCTGGCGCTACGGGATCGCTTCCTCCTGGACCAGGGCGGGTACAATCCCTGGGGGATCGTCCAGCCGTACAACACCGTGGCGCACTTCCTCGGCCCGTTCCGGGTGCGGAATTTCGCGGTGGACGCCAAGGTGGTGATGACGAACAAGACGCCCCACGCCCCCTACCGCGGCGCCGGGCGCCCGGAGGCCGTCTTCGTCATGGACCGGGCCGTGGATCTGCTGGCGCGCGAGTTGAGGCTGGATCCCGCGGAGGTGCGACGACGTAACTTCATCAGGCCCGACGAGCTTCCGTACGACGTGGGGCTGCTCTACCGGGACGGCCAGCCCCTCGTGTATGACAGTGCCGATTTTCCGGGAGCGCTGGAGATGGTCCTCGCCGCGGTGGACTACCGGGGCTTCAGGCAGGAGCAGCCCCGCCTCCGGGAGCGCGGCGTCCACCGGGGGATCGGCATCTCGGCGTACGTCGAGGGAACGGGCGTGGGGCCCTACGAGGGGGCGGAGGTCCGCCTGGATTCCACCGGCGGGGTGATCGTCAGCACCGGCGCGGCCTCCCAGGGGCAGGGGCACGAGACGGTGTTCGCCCAGATCTGCGCCGACACGCTGGGCGTGCCCCTGGAGGCCGTCACGGTGGTCGGCGGGGACACCGCAGCCATCCCGTTCGGCGTCGGGACCTTCGCCAGCCGGAGCACGGTGCTCGCGGGCAACGCGATCGCGGCGGCGGCGGTAAAGCTGCGCGACAAGGTGAGCGGGGTGGCGGCGGGGCTGCTCGAGGCGAGCCCGCAGGACATCGAGATCGCCGACGGGAAGGCGTTCGTGCGGGGCGTGCCGACCTCCGCGGTGACGCTGGCCCGTGTCGTCCAGTCCACCGTGCCGAGCTTCGCCCGGCCGGATGCGCGGGATCTGGACTTCGAGGCGACCACCTACTACACGGTGCCCACCGTGACGTACTCGAGCGCGGTTCACGTGGCGCTGGTGGAGGTGGATGTCGAGACGGGGGCGGTCAGGCTCCTCCGGTACGTCGTGGTGCACGACTGCGGCCGCGTGATCAACCCGGTGCTCGTCGAGGGGCAGGTCCACGGGGGCGTGGCCCAGGGGATCGGCGGCGGGCTCTGGGAGGAACTGCGCTACGACGAGACCGGCCAGCTGCTGACCGGAACCTTCATGGAGTATCCCCTTCCGACCGCGGCGGACCTGCCGTTCATCGAGACGCACCACCAGGTCTGTCTCTCCCCGCGGAACCCGCTGGGCGTCAAGGGGCTGGGGGAGGGCGGAGCGATTTCGCCGCCGGCGGCCATCGCCAACGCAGTCGAGGACGCGCTCGCCCCGTTCGGGGTGCGGGTGACGGCCCTCCCGCTCACCCCGGCCAATGTGCGCGCGCTGATCAGGGCGGCGGGAGCGCGCTGACGTGCCTCTGGTGGCCGCCGCCGCCTGCGCCCACACGCCGCAACTGCTCGTCCGGCCGCCGACCGAGGATCGCGACCTGGTCCTCCGGGTGCATGCTGCCTTCGCGCGGGTCAAAGCGCTCCTGGCGGCGACCCGGCCCGACGCCATCGCCGTCGTCGCCGGCGATCACATCGAGGGGTTCTTTCTCAACGCGGTGCCGGCTCTCGGAGTGTTCGTCGGGGCGGAGTGCGCCGGGAAGTTCGGCCGCTACGACTACCGCTTCCGGGTCCATGAGCCGCTGGCCCGCGCCATTCTCGAGGACGGGATCGAGCGCGGGTTCGACCTTCTCTATTCCCAGGAGATTCCGCTCGACTACGCCTTCTTCGTTCCCCTCCACTTCACGCTGCCCGAGCCGGCGCCGCCCATCGTGCCCCTCTTCGTCAACGTCTATCTGCCGCCGCAACCGACGCCGCGCCGCTGCTATCAATGGGGCGAGGCCCTCGCCCGGTTCCTGGCCGGGCGGCCGGAGCGGGTGGCGCTCCTGGCCTCCGGCGGCATGTCGCACTTCCCCGGCACCGACCGTTACGCCTCGCCGGACTTCGAGTTCGACCGGCAGCTTCTCGAGCGGCTGAAGCAGGGGAGGGGACGAGAGCTGACCCGGCTGACGGGAGCAGACCTGGACACAGCGGGGAATATCGAGCTGAGGACGTGGCTCGTCCTTCTCGGCGCCGTCGGCGATGCCCGGGCCGACCTGTTCTGCTACGAGCCCTCCTGGCACCACGGCAACGCGGTGGTGGCCTGGTCGGTATGAACCATTACGCCCTTCCGCCCGCGGGGGCGTACCCGCTGAACAAGTGCCTCTTCAGGCTGAAGAGCGATGACGGTTTTCGGGCGCGCTTCGTGAAGGAACCGGAGCGGGTGATGGCCGAAGCGGGGCTTTCGCCGGAGGAGCGGGCGGCCCTCGCCGCCCAGGACCGCGATCGCCTCGTCGCCTTGGGCGCTCACCCGTACCTCGTCTTCATGGCGCAGTTCCGCCTCCGGATGGAGACGGACGAGTCGGCGTTCGAGTATTTCTAACCTTGCTTGGGGCTAACGAGCGGCCCGGCGGCCGTTCCTTCTAGCGGGGGTATCGATCCGGACGGCCGGCCGGCGCCTCCGGGCGGCCGGTGAGGGACCCGTCGCGCTGATCCCCAGGACCAGGCACCGGCAGCCGGGGTGGAACGGCGGGAGGTCGTGGGCGTTGTCCGCCACCTGGCGCCCGTTCATGGGATCGCAGACCGGGCACGGCGCGCCATCGCCCTGCCGCGCGATCTCCGCGCGGACGCCGCGCTGCGCATACCGGGCAAGGGCGAGACGGCTCTGGGCGCGCGTCGTCTCGAGGCTCTGCAGCCAGTGGAGGAGGAGGTAGAGCTTCTGCTCCTGGTAGGCGTCACGGGCCTGGGGGGCGCTCCGAGGGGCGGGGGCCTTCTTCAGTTCGTCCCAGAGTGGGGGGAACTTCCAGCACTCCGCAAAAAAGGCCTGCCAGCGGTCGAACTCGGGCCAGCGGAAGTCCCGGCGGCCGAGCCGCGCCAGGACCGCGGCGTGCAGCTCGTCCACCGACTGCCCTCGCGTCGTCACGCCTTTCAGGAGGTCCAGGACGATCCGGCGCTCCTCCAGCGAGAATCCGATCGTCTGCGCGAGCGCGATTGCTGCGTGGTGGAAGGCTCCGCCCATCGGCACGGTTCTATTCGAAGTCGCTCTGGGAGCGCTTCAGCGCCTTCCGGCGCTTCTTTCGGGCCTCGGCCTGCTTGCGCTTCCGCTTGACGGAGGGTTTCTCGTAGTACGCCCGCCGCTTCATCTCCTTGAAGATCCCCCCCTTGAGCATCTCCTTCTTGAGGGCCTTCAGGGCGGGCTCGATCTGGTTGTCGAAGACCTCGATCTTCAGCAACGGTGGCTCCTTGCCCGGAGACCCGGTCGCCAGCGTCTCGGAGCCCTTCCACCCTAAGCCTTCGGGCGCGCCTTGTCAACGAAGAAGTCCGAGGAGAGATGTGATATCGTTCGGCTGGAGGCCATGAGTAGGCTCGTCCTCTATCTGGGTCACGCCGGACGGGTGCTGGGCGGGAACGGGCGGCGCTCCAAGCGCGCCGCCGGCTAGGCGATGGTCCTCATCATCTTTCACCGGATTCTGATCGGCACCGCCGTCGTGTTCGGGGCCGGATTCGCGGTTTGGGAGCTCCTGGCCTACCGGCGGACGGGTGCGGTGGAGAACCTGCTGATCGGCGTCGGCGCCGTGATCGTTGCGGCCGCCCTGGGCTACTACCTCAAGAACCTGAAGCGCTTCGTCAGGTATTGACCGAGTACCGCGTCGGCATCTGCTCCTGGACGGACCCGTCCCTGATCAAGGAGGGAGAGTTCTACCCCGCCCGCTCCATGTCGGCGGAGGAGCGCCTCCGCTATTACGCCGCCGCCTTCGACACCGTGGAGGTGGACTCCTCCTACTACGCGCTCCCCTCGGCCCGGAACGCGGCCCTCTGGGTGGAGCGCACGCCCCCCGGGTTCCTCTTCAACGTGAAGGCGTACTCGCTCATGACCGGCCACCATCCGCGGGCGGAGTCCCTCCCCGCCGACCTCCGCGCCATGCTTCCCGCCGCTCCCAAGACCACCCGGCGGGGGGAGATCGACCGCGCGGCCCTTCCCCCCGAGGCGCTCGATCGCTGCTTCACGCTCTTCCGGGAGGCGCTCAGGCCGCTGGCCGAGGCCGAGCGTCTCGGATACATCCTCTTCCAGCTGGCCCCGTGGGTCCGGTACAGCGACGGCGCTCTGGCCTACCTGGAAACGTTACGGGACCGCCTGCCCGGCTGGACGCTGGGCGTGGAGTTCCGCGACCGCTCGTGGATTCCCGAGCACGCGCGGGAGGTCTTCGACGTTCTGACCAGGGCCAAGCTCGCGGCGGTCTGTGTCGACGCGCCGGCGACGCCGAACGCCATTCCCCGGGTTGTGGAAGCGACAAGCGACACCGCGATCCTCCGCCTCCACGGGAGGAACGCCGCCGGGTGGCTGGCTCAGCTTCACGGCGACGAGCCCTCGGTGCAGGCGAAGTACGACTACCTCTACTCGGAGGAGGAACTGGTGGAGCTCGTGAGAGATGCCCGGACCCTCGGGCACAAGGCCAAGCGGATCTTCGTCGTCTTCAACAACAACAACCGCGACTACCCGCCGCTGAATGCCCTCATGGTGCGGCGTCTGTTGGGCCAGCCCTCCCATGGCTTCGAGGCCCTGAAGGCGGCGTGGAAGACGGGGCGCCGAGCCCGAAAAGACTTGCCCCGGGACCTGCTCCGCTGACAAGATGACGCTATGAGCCTGAGGCAACTACCCAGGACCCCTCTGGCGAATCTGCCCACGCCGATCCTCCCGCTGGAGCGGCTGTCCCGCCGGTTCGGGGTGGAGATCTTCGTCAAGCGGGACGACCTGACCGGCCTCCTCGAGAGCGGCAACAAGGTGCGGAAGCTCGAGTTCCTGGTGGGCGAGGCGCTGAACCACGGGGCCGACACGCTGATCACGTGCGGGACGCTCCAGTCCAACTGCTGCCGGGCGGTTGCCGCAGTGGCGGCGCGCCTCGGGCTTCGGGCCATCCTGGCTCTCAAGGGCGACAAGCCGGCCAGCTACGACGGGAACCTCCTGCTCGGAAAGCTCCTCGGCGCCGAGGCCGTTTACTGCACGCCCGAGGAGTTCGCCGGGATCGACGGCGTCTTCACCAGGCTGGCCGAAGCGGTCCGGGGGCGCGGAGGGCGCCCGTATGTCATTCCCGAGAGCGGGGCTACCGAGCTCGGCGCCCTCGGCTACCTGGAGTGCGCCCGCGAGATCGTGGAACAGTGGAGGCACGGGGCGCCGGCCTTCGACACGCTCGTGATCACGGCGTTCAGCGGCGGGAGCCAGGCGGGCCTGCTCATGGGCAGGCAGCTGGCCGGGCTCTCGGCCGAGGTCGTAGGGGTGCCCATCGCCCATCCCGCCAGCCAGGTGCGGAACTACGTGGGAACGACGATCGCCCGGGCGGCAGAGCGCTTCGGTCTGGCGGTGGAGCCCCCCAAGGCCGTCCACCTGCTGGACGGCTACCAGGGGAAAGGCCGCGGAGCGAGCCGGAAGGAGGAGCTGGACACGCTGATCCAGCTGGCGCGGGAGGAGGGAATCGTGCTGGATCCGGTGTACACCGGGAAGGCATTCCTGGGCTTCCTCGACCACCTGGCCCGGGACCCGAGGGAGTTCGGCTCCCGGGTCTGCTTCCTCCATACCGGGGGCATCTTCAGCCTCTTCCCCTTCCGGGACCCGCTCTCGCGCCTGCTCGACGGCGATCCGCTTGTCGAGTCCTGACCCTGCCCGTATACTCGATTCATGCCCGAGCTCCGAGTGCGAGGCGGAGAGTTCGACGGCTTTACCTTCCACTACCTGAGTGAGGGGAACGGCGTTCCCGTCCTCCTGCTCCACGGCCTCGGGGGATTCGCGGGCGTCTGGCGCCACAACCTGCCGGCCCTGGGTCGTCACGCGACCGCGATCGCCCTGGACCTGCCCGGCTTCGGTCTGTCCTCGAAGCCCCCGGGCCCCTATCCGCTCGCCTTCTTTGCCCGCGCCATCGAGGGCTTCAGGCGAGGGCTCGGCCTCGATCGCCTGGCGCTGGTGGGCCACTCGATGGGCGGCGCGGTGGCCGCGGCGTACGCCCTGGCCTATCCGTCGCGCGTGGAGTGCCTGGCCCTGGTCGGGGGCGTGGTGCCCGGATTCGACTACCGGGTCTCCTGGGTGTACCGGCTGCTCGCCGCCCCCGGCCTCGGCGAGCTCATCGGCGGGCTGATGTGGCCGGGCCTGCTGAGGGCGGCGCTCTCCCGGTGCTTTGCCGAACCCCGCCGCGAGGAGGTGGACTTCCTGGTGCGGACCGGCTACCCCATCCGGGTGAGCCCCGAAGGGCGCGCGGCCTTCCTCTCGACGCTCAGGAGCGTAAGGGCCGATTTCATTGCCGAGGGCGATCGCTACCGGCGCGCCCTGGCTTCCTTGTCGCTGCCGGTCCTCCTCATCCACGGGCGGCAGGATCGTGTCGTTTCCCCCGTTCATCCCGAAACGGTGGCCGGCCACCTGCCGAGGGCGCAGCTCCGCTGGCTCCAGCGCTGCGGTCATTTCCCCCAGATCGAGCGGCGGGACGCCGTGAACGAGTGGCTCGCCGACTTCGTCGCGTCAACATGGACGAGATCACGCCGCGGGAGCTGAAGGCCGGCCTCGAGCGGGGGGAGCCGGTGGTTCTGCTCGACGTGCGTCAGGACTGGGAGCGGCGCCTCTGCCGGCTGGACGGGGCGACGCACATTCCCATCGAGGAGATCGAGTACCGGACGGAGGAGCTGAACCCGGCCGACGAGATCGTCGTCTTCTGCCACCAGGGCATCCGGAGCGCCGCCGTCAGCGAGTACCTCCGCCAGCTCGGGTTCCCGAAGGTCAAGAACCTCGCGGGCGGCCTCGACGAATGGGCGCGCACCGTGGACCCCACCATGCCGAGGTATTAGTCTGCATTATTCACGAACCATGGTCGAGTGTAGCGGGCGGGGCCTGTCGCAGGGCGCACCCCCCGTGGGTCCGGCTCCGTCGCCCACTCGCCCGAACGCAGCGCTGCGCGCGGCGGACGGGACGAGGGGGGCCCACTGCGCGCGGCCCCGCGGGGGCTGCACCCTGCGCCACCCGCCCGGTCGCACCATCGCCGTTCGTGAATAATGCGCGTTAGTGCCGTGCCGATAACCGTCGCATCCCGGCGTTCTCGGTCGTCGGGCATCCTTCCTTTGCGGGCACCGAGTCCCGCCGCAGGCCGGTGCCCTCCTCCCTCGGGCCTTGGGCTGCTCGGTTCTCGTCCCGGCGGCTCGGAGCCTAGGTAGTGGGGGAGCCTATCGTCCGGGTGGAGAACCGGGACGGCGCGGCGTGGATCACCCTCGCCCGGCCCCCCCTGAACCTGATCGTCCCGGAGCTGATCCAGGCGCTCCGCGACACCTTCCACGGGCTCGCGCGAAATCCGGATGTCCGGCTTGCCGTGCTCGCCGGCAGCGGCCGCGCCTTCACCGGCGGCATGGACGTCCGGGTGATGAAGGACCTCGACGTTTCCGGAGCCAAGGCCCTGATCACGGCGCTCCACGAGGCCATCCGCACCGTCCATGAGGCGCCGTTCCCGGTGATCGCCATGCTCAACGGCGACTGCCTGGGCGCCGGCTTCGAGCTGGCGATGGCGTGCGACCTGCGGACCGCCTCCACCGAAGCGCGACTCGGGCTGCCGGAGATCAAGGTGGGCGTGCCTTCGGTCATCGAGGCCGCGCTGCTGCCCGCCCTCGTTGGGCCGGGCCGCGCCGCCGAATTCCTGCTGACGGGGGAGATGATCACGGCCGACCAGGCCCTCGGCTGGGGGCTTGTGAACCGCGTGGCGCCGCCCGACCGGCTCGAGGCCGCGACGCGTGAGCTGGCTGAGCGCATCCTGGTGTGCGCCCCCACCGCCGTGCGCGCCCAGAAGGAGCTGATCAACCGCTGGCGCCAGACCGACCTCCGGACCGCCATCGCGTACGGGATCAACGCCTTCGCCACCTGCTTCTCCACCGACGAGCCCCGCGAGGCGATGACGGCCTTCCTCGAGAAGCGCCCCCCGAAGTTCCGGGCATGACGCTCTCCGGTGGCGGGGGTGTCCCGTTCGCTCAGACCTCGTCGCCGTCGCCCCGGCCGGCGATCTGTCCGAGCGAGCACTTGCGGGGGGCGGGCACCTGCGGGATAGAGGCCCCAGCCGGGGGTTCCCCCGGCTGGGCCCTGCTGCCGAAATGATCAAGGCGGTGACCGTGGATTTCTGGGGGACGCTGATGCTCGATCCCCCGTCGAGCGACAACCGCTACAAGCAGAAGCGCCTGGCGGACTTCGAGACCATCCTCCGCTCCGCGGGAATGGCGGTGACCCCGAAAGCGCTCGTCCGCGCCTACGAGGACTCGGGGCGGTTCCTCGGACGGCTCTGGCAGACGTGCAAGGACGTGTCGGTCCAGCAGCACGTCGCAGCGATCCTCGAAGCGCTGGAGCCCGGGCTGCCGGGCCGCCTCGGTTCGGGGACCCTGGCCGCCCTCGTCCAGGCGTACGCGAACCCGGCCCTGCTCGTTCCGCCCACCCCCGACCCGAGCGCCCGGGGGGCGCTCGCCGGCCTGGCCACCCAGGGGACGGTTCTCTGCGTCATCGCCAACACGATGCGCACGCCGGGCGTCGTCCTGCGGAAGGTCCTGGACCGCTACGGCCTCCTGGCGCCGTTCAAGCTCCTGACCTTCTCGGACGAGTGCGGCGTGAGAAAGCCCGACCCGGAGATCTTCCACCTCACGCTGCGCCAGATCGGCGTGGCCCCCGAGGAGGCGGTGCACGTGGGAGACGACCCCGTGCTGGACGTCCAGGGTCCCCAGGGCGCGGGCATGCGCGCGATTCAGGTGACCGCGACACCCCCGGCGGGGCTCCGCCGGAAGCCCGACGCCGTCATCCGGCAGCTGGGCGATCTCCCGACGGCGCTCTCGCAGCTGCCGTGATCCAGGTCGTCACCTTCGATTTCTGGCAGACCCTGATCATCGACACCCCCCAGAACCTCCAGCGCGGGAAGGAGCTCCGCCTCGAGGGGACCGCCTCGGTGCTGACGCGAGTCGGGCGTCCGACCCGTCCGGAAGACCTGGAGGCCGCCTACGAGGCCTCCGGGATCGCCCTCACGGATCGCTTCTGGGCGAATCACCGCGACCCTCCGTATCGGGAGCAGGTGAAGATCTTCCTGGAGCTGGCCGCACCCGGCGTGACGGCGGACCTGTCCCCCGCGCTGTTCGAGGAGGCGGTGGCGGCCTACATCACCCCGGTCCTGCGCCTCCTGCCGCGGCCCGTCGCCGGCGCCGTGGAGGCGCTCTCCGCCCTGAGGGAGCTCGGCGTGACGCTGGGCATCATCTCGAACACCGGCCGGACGCCGGGGGTGGTGCTCCGCAAGGTGCTCGACCACTATGGTCTCCTGGGCTACTTCACGGTGCTCTCCTACTCGGATGAGGTGGGCTACCGGAAGCCGCATCCCGCGATCTTCACGGGGACGCTCCGCCGAGCCGGCGCCGAGCCGGCGCACGCCCTTCACGTCGGCGACGACGCGGGTGCGGATGTGGCGGGAGCGCGAGCCATCGGCATGAGGGTGGGCCACTTCCGGGGCGGCGGCGGCTCCCCCGCGCCCGAGGCCGATTTCGTCCTTCATGACTTCGCCGAGCTGCCCGACCGCGTGAGGAGTTTGTCCTAGCTCGTTTGGGGTTGCGGTGCGGAGGGGGGGGCGGTAAGATCAATCGCGGCCATGGAGCTCTCCGAGCTGAAGTCGAAGATCCGGGACATCAAGGATTTCCCGACCGAGGGCGTCCTCTTCAAGGACATCACCACGCTGCTCAAGGAGCCCCAGGCCTTCAAGTCCGTCGTGACCAAGCTGGCCCTCCGCTACCTCCAGGAGCGCGTGGAGCTGGTGGTGGGGATCGAGTCGCGCGGCTTCATCTTCGGCGGGGCGCTGGCCGCCGAGCTGGGCGCGGGGTTCGTGCCGGTGCGGAAGCTCGGCAAGCTCCCCGGGAAGACCATCGAGGTCGAGTACGAGCTCGAGTACGGACGGGACGCCCTGGCGATCCACGAGGACGCTATCCGAGCCGGCCAGCGGGTGCTGGCGGTGGACGACCTGCTCGCCACGGGGGGGACCATGGCCGCGACCCTCCGGCTGATCGAGCAGCTGGGGGGCCAGGTGGTGGGCGTCGCGTTCCTGATCGAGCTGGCGTTCCTCAAGGGACGGGAGAAGATCAAGCAGTACCCACTCCACTCGCTCATCAGCTATGACTAGCCGTGCGCTCGTCGGTGGCGCCGCGCTGGTCGGGCTCCTGGCCGCCACCGCCTGGCCGCTGGGGGCCGAAGAGGCGCGCCCGGCCCTCAACGCCCCGCTGATCCTGGACTTGCTGACGCTCCCGGTGGAAAACCCTGAGGCGGCGTTCCAGAAGTCCCTGCGCGACGCCCCGGTCGCGCGATCCGGGCCGGGGTGGGAGGCGCTTCCGGACGGCAGCTATCGCTACGGCGCCGCCTCGCTCAACGTCATCATCAAGAATCCCTGCCCCGAGGGGACCCACCAGACGCCGCTGGCCCTGCCCGGCCGCCGCCGCTAGCCGTCCGACCGTTCTCCGACCATGGCGATCAAGACCGTCGGTGTCATCGGCTGCGGGCTCATGGGCTCGGGGATCGCTCAGGTCTCTGCCCAGGCGGGCTTCCCGACGGTGGTCGTCGAGGCGAACCAGGCGCTGCTCGACAGGGGGCTCGACGGCTTGAAGAAGACGCTGGAGGGGCTCGTCGCCAAGGCGAAGCTCGATGCGAAGGAGCGCGACGCGATCCTGGGACGCATCACGGGCACGACGCGCCTCGAGGATCTGAAGGCGTGCGATCTCGTCGTGGAGGCGATCACCGAGAACCAGCCGCTCAAGAACGAGACCTTCGCCAAGCTGGACGGGATCTGCCCGCCGCACACCGTGCTGGCCTCCAACACCTCCTCGTGCAACATCACCGCCATGGCCGCCGCCACCAAGCGCCCGGGCCAGGTGCTGGGGCTCCATTTTTTCAACCCGGTGCCGCTGATGAAACTGGTCGAGGTCGTCCGGACGATCCTGACCGACGAGCGCTCGTTCAAGACGGCCTGGGAGTGGGTCCAGGCGATCGGCAAGGTGCCGGTGGACGCCAAGGACGCGACCGGCTTCATCGTGAACCGGCTGCTGGTGCCGTACCTCCTGGATGCGGTCCGCGTCTACGAGTCGGGGCTCGCCTCGCTCGAGGACATCGATCAAGCCATGAAGCTCGGGTGCGGCTACCCGATGGGGCCCTTCACGCTCCTGGACCTGGTGGGGCTGGACACGACCATGTTCGTGGCCGAGGTGATGTTCGAGGAGTTCCGCGAAGCCCGCTACGCCCCTCCGCCGCTCCTGAAGCGCATGGTCATGGCCGGTCGCCTGGGGCGGAAGAGCGGGCGCGGCTTCTACGACTACCGCAAGGCATAGGCGAGATTGACATGACGCCAGGGAGCGTCCACTGCGGGTGGCGGCGGACGCCGCCGCCGAGCGGATCGGCGGAGTGGGACCCCTTCAGCGGTCTTTCGCAATGGCTACATTGCGGAAGGCGGTGAACGGGTGACGGAGCCGGGCCGCGAGCGGGGCAAGCCGCCGACAGGACCCGCGGTGGCAAGACCCGTGATGTCGGCGTAATCACCCTGGGGGGCACGAGGCGATGCAGCAGCTCTACTACCTGACCGACGAGCAGCGGGCCGTGCGCGACCTGGTGCGGGAGATCGCACGGGAGAAGATCGCGCCCGTCGCCGCCTACTACGACGAGACGGAAAGCTATCCCGAGGAGATCATGAAGCTCCTGGCCCAGCAGGGGCTCATGGGGGTCTGGGTGCCGGAGGCCTACGGCGGGACGGGGATGGGGGCGCTCGCCGTGTCGCTCGTCGCCGAAGAGCTCGCCTGGGCCTGCGCGGCCACGGCCACCAACTGGGGGGCGACGCCGCTCGGCGGCTACCCGATCGTCCTCGCCGGCACCGAAGAGCAAAAGCGCCGGTACCTCCCCCGCCTGGCTGGCGGCGAGATCCTCGGCGCGTACTCGCTCTCGGAGCCGGACGCGGGATCGGACGCAGCCGCTCTGCAGACGACGGCCGTGCGCAAGGGCGAGCGCTACGTCCTCAACGGGACGAAGCTCTGGTGCTCGAACGGCTCCAACGCGGGCGTTATCACGCTCTTTGCGACCGTGGATCGCTCGAAGGGGGCCAAGGGGATCACGGCGTTCCTGGTGGAGCCGGGGTTTCCGGGCTTCGCGGTGGGGAAGAAAGAGAAGAAGATGGGGATCCGCGCGTCGCCGACGGTCGCGTTCCACCTCCAGGACTGCGAGGTGCCGGTGGAGAACCGGCTCGGCGCGGAGGGCGAAGGGTTCAAGATCGCCATGCGGACGCTCGACTTCACGCGGCCGATGACCGGGGCCACGGCCGTCGGGGTCGCGCAGGCGGCGCTGGACGCCGCCATCGGCTACGCCAAGGAGCGGAAGCAGTTCAACCAGCCGATCGCCGCGTTCCAGGGGATCCAGTTCATGCTGGCGGACATGGCGATGCAGGTCCACGGGGCGCGGCTCATGGTGCACCACGTGGCGAGCCTCGTGGACCGCGGGGCGTCGGCGGCGATCCTCGAGGCCTCCATGGCCAAGTGCTTCGCCGCCGACGCGGCCATGCGCGTGGCCACCGACGCCGTGCAGATCTTCGGCGGCGTGGGCTACACGCGGGAATTTCCCGTGGAGCGGTACATGCGCGACGCCAAGATCATGCAGATCTACGAAGGGACCAACCAGATCCAGCGGGTGGTGATCGCCCAGCAACTCCTGGGGCTGAAGTAAACCCCGGCCCTTGCCGGGGCAGGGGGCGGGTTGTATCCTGAACCCCCTTTCGTCGTCATCAATCCCTATTCAAGGAGGCTGACCATGCTGAAGCGTCGAACCTTCCTCAAGACCACCGGGGCGGCGGCGGGCGCCGCGGCGCTCGGGTTCCCCGCGGTGCTACGCGCCCAGCCCAAGCAGATCAAGATCGGCGCGGTGCATCCCGTGACCGGACCCCTGGCCGAGATCGGCCAGGCGTGCCGGCTGGGGGCCCAGATGGCCGTGGACGCCATCAACGCCGCCGGCGGGATCAAATCCATGGGTGGGGCGAAGCTCGTGCTCCTGCCCGGGGACTCGGAGACGAAGCCGGACGTGGCGCGGACCGTGGCCGAGCGGCTCATCAATGACGGGGCGGTGATGCTGACGGGCGCCTTCCACTCCGGTCACACCATGGCGATGGTGCCCGTGGCCCAGCAGCGGCGCGTGCCGTTCCTCGTGGACATCTCCGCCGCCGACGTGATCACCGCCAACGTCGCCAAGTCGGTCAAGGAAGGGCAGCAGAAGGTCCAGTATGTCTACCGCATCTTCCCGACGACCACCACCTTCGGCCGCAGGGCGATTCAGTTCATGAACGAGATCTTCAAAGCCACCGGGGTTTCTCCCAAGCGCGCGGTCCTGATGTACACCAATGACGCTTTCGGGAAGCCCCAGCACGAAGGGTTCCTCAAGGCCCACAAGGAGCAGGGCGCTCCCTTCGAGGTCGTCGAGGTGATCCCGTTCCCCGAGGTGCCCACCGATCTCTCGACAGAGGTCTCCAAGGCCAAGGCGGCCAAGCCGGACATTATCTGTCCCATCACCCGTCCGGCCTCCGCGACCCTCCTGCTCCGTGAGCTAGCCAAGCAGCGGGTAGACATCCTGGGGGTGATCAGCCCGGGCGCCCCGGGGCTCTACGAGAAGGGTCAGATCGACGCGCTAGGGAAGCTCATCGAATACACCATGGACAGCGTCCCGTGGATCAACCCGATCAGCCCGAAGACCCGGAAGATCGCCGAGGAGTACGCCAAGCGCTCGGGCGGGAAGATCTTCGACACGAACTCCGGCTACTCCTACGAGGCCATTCTCGTCATGGCCGATGTCCTGGAGCGGGCCAAGTCCACGGACCCCGACGTCCTTGTCGAGGCGATCCGGGCCACCAGCATGCGGGACCCCATCATGGTGGCGGCCGGGCCGATCCGCTTCAACGAGGTGGGGGACAATGCCAGCGCGTCCACGGCGATGGTCCAGATTCTCGGCCAGAAACCGCTGGTCGTCCACCCGAAGGAGTCGGCCGAGGCCAAGCTGGTCTTCCCCGCGCCGAAATTCTGGGAACGCGGATAACACTCGGAGGGGGTCTCGACGACCCCCTCCGATGCCTTCCCCGGCTTGCCTGAACGCACGCGCGAGCGAAGGCGAGCCACCGCTGCGGGCACCCGCCCCTTGCGGGCGGGTCGCGGCGAAGTCCGCGCTCGAACTCGCGCGTCTGTCACGCTAAGTCCATGAACGTCACGCTCCTCGGCCAGGCGGCGCTGAACGGCCTCCTCTTCGGCGGGGTCTACAGCCTCATGGCCGTGGGGCTCTCCCTGATCTTCGGCGTCATGCGCGTCATCAACCTCGCGCACGGCGACATGATGGTCTGGGGGAGCTATGTGGCCTTCTTCCTGGCCCTCCGCCTCGGGGTGGACCCGTTCGTCTCCTTCCTGCTCTGCGCCGCCGCCCTCTTCTCCCTGGGCGTGCTCGTCCAGCGGGGCCTGGTGAACCGGGTCCTGGAGGCACCCCACGAGATGCAGATCCTCCTGATGCTGGGGGTCGCCCTCGTGCTCGAGAACCTCGCCCTGGTCATCTTCGGCCCCGACACGCGCCGCACCGAGTCCGCCTACGGCCTGGAGACGGTCTGGCTCGGGCCCGTGTTCGTGGACGTGGCCCGCTTGATGACGTTCGTCCTGGCCCTCGCCTTTTCGCTGGCGCTGTACCTGTTCCTCTTCCGGAGCGACCTGGGGCGGCTGATCCGGGCCGCCGCCGACAACAGCTACGGGGCGCTCGTCATCGGCGCCGACGTCGGGCGCATCTACACGGTGGCGTTCGGGATCGGGGCGGCCTGCGTGGGGGCCGCGGGGGCCCTGATGAGCGCGCTCGTGCCCTTCTCGCCGGCCGCGGGCTTCGCCCAGACCGTCGTCTCTTTCAACATCGTCATCATCGGCGGCATGGGGAGCCTCCTAGGGGCCTTTCTGGGCGGCATTCTCGTGGCGGTTGCCGAGAGCCTGGGCGCCGTGCTCCTGGTGCCCTCCCTCAAGGAGCTGGTCAGCTTCGTCCTCCTCGTTCTGATCTTGCTCTTCAGGCCTCAGGGACTCTTCGGAAGGAAGACCGCGTGAGGTGGGCCCTGTCCCTCGCGCTGCTCGTCCTCGTGATCCTCCCGAACTTCCTCGGATCGTACCTCCTGACCGTCTTCATCTTCATCTTCTTCTACGCGTACCTGGGCCAGGCCTGGAACCTCCTCGGGGGGTATGGCGGCCAGATCTCCCTCGGCCACGCGGCGTTCGTCGGGGTCGGCGCCTACACGTCCACGTATTTGTCGATGACCTACAAGCTCTCACCGTGGATCGGCATGTTCATCGGCGGTGCTGCGGCAGCGCTGCTCGGCGGCGTGATCGGGTATCTGGGATTCCGCTTCGGCCTGCGCGGCTTCTACTTCATCCTGCTCACGGTGGCGTTCGCCGAGATCTGCCGGCTCATCGTTTCCCACCTGGAGCCGCTGGGCGGCGCCCTGGGGCTCTTCATCACGTTCACGGGGAACCCGTGGCAGTTCCAGTTCAGCGACAACCGCTCCTACTACTACATCGCCCTCGGGATGATGCTGGCCTCCGTGGCTATCGTCGGCGCCGTCGAGAGGAGCCGGATGGGAGCGTACCTGGTCGCGATCCGGGAGGACGAGGACGCCTCGGAGGCGCTCGGCGTCAACGCCTTCGCCACCAAGCTCGCCGCCATCGTCCTCTCGGCCTTCCTCACCGGGATGGGGGGGACCTTCTACGCCAACTACCTCTTCTCCCTCCAGCCGAACACCGCGTTCGGGATCCCCCTCTCGGTAGAGATCATCCTCCGGCCCATCGTTGGCGGCTCGGGGACGCTCGTGGGGCCCATCCTGGGGTCCTTCATCCTGAGCCCGCTGGCCGAGGTCTCCCGGGCGTACTTCGCCAGGGGCGGCCTCTCGGGCGTTCACCTGATCATCTACGGGTCGCTCCTCATCGCGGTGGTCCTCTTCTTTCCGCGCGGCGCCTACCCGTACCTGCGGGGCCTCCTCCGTCGCCTTCCTCGGAGGGGGGCTCCATGAGCCTGCTGGAGGTTCGGGCGGTGGCCAAGCGATTCGGCGGCCTTCAAGCCGTCTCCGATCTGACCTTCGGCATGGCGGACGGAGAGGTGCTCGGGCTGATCGGGCCCAACGGGGCGGGCAAGACCACGGTCTTCAATCTTCTCTCCGGCTTCCTCGCGGCGGATGCCGGGGAGATCCTTTTCCGCGGGCGCTCGCTCCGGGGCCTCCGCCCCCACCAGATCTGTCACCTGGGCTTGACCCGCACGTTCCAAATCGTGCGTCCCTTTCCCCACCTGAGCGTGCTGGAGAACGTGAAGGTCGGCGCCCTGGCGCGGACGGCCTCCGCGCGCGACGCCGCCGCGCGGGCCCGCCGCGTACTGGAGGAGATCGGCCTCCTCGCCAAGGCCGAGGTTCCTGCGGGCGAGCTGACGCTGGCGGAGCGCAAGCGGCTGGAGCTGGCGCGGGCCCTCGCGACGGAGCCGGTCCTCCTGCTGCTGGACGAGGTGATGGCCGGGCTGACCGCCGCCGAGACCGAGCGGATCGTCGAGCTGGTCCGCGCCATCAACCGCCGGGGGGTCGCCGTCCTCCTGATCGAGCACGTCATGCGCGCGGTCATGTCGCTCTCCGAGCGGATCATCGTGCTCAACTATGGCGAGCGGATCGCCGAAGGGCCGCCCGCCGTGATCGCGAACGACCCGCGCGTCATCGAGGCCTACCTGGGCGAGGAGTATGTCGGCGCTGCTCAGGGTTGACGGGATCGAGGCAGGCTACGGCGATCTCACCGCCGTCAGGGGGGCGAGCCTCGAGGTCCGGCCTGGGGAGATCGCGGCCCTCATCGGCTCCAACGGGGCCGGCAAGACGACCATGCTCCGGGCGATCTCCGGCCTCCTGCCGATCCGCCGGGGCCGGATCGACTTCGAGGGCGACCGTCTGGATGGGCTCCCACCGTCGAAGGTGGTGGGGCGGGGGATCGCGCACGTCCCCGAGGGGCGCCAGCTCTTCCCATCGATGACGGTGCTCGAGAACCTGGAGCTCGGCGCCGGGCACGCGAAGGCGCTCAAGGCCGAGAGCCTGGAGTGGGTGTTCTCCCTCTTCCCGCGGCTCCGGGAGCGCCGGCAACAGCTGGCCGGTACCCTGTCCGGGGGGGAGCAGCAGATGGTGGCGATCGGGCGGGGGCTCATGGCCCGGCCCAAGCTCCTGATGCTCGACGAGCCGTCCCTGGGGCTGGCCCCGGTGCTGGTCAGGGCGATCTTCGACAATCTCGTGGAAATAAACCGCAGAGGTATGGCAATATTGCTGGTGGAGCAGAACGTGCTGCGGGCATTGCAGCTTTCCCACCGGGGCTATGTGCTCGAGAACGGCCAGATCGTTCTCGATGGGCCCCGAGACACCCTGCTGGCTGACGGCCATATCAAGCAGGCCTACCTGGGCCGCTAGGCACCGTGCCGATAAGCGTCGCATCCCGGCGTTCTCGGTCGGCAGCGATCCTCAACGTACAACTGCGTACGCCTCCGGTCGCTGCCTCCCTCGCGCCTTGGGCTGCTCGCTTCTCGGCGCGGCGCGGGCTCTAAGGCCGGGCTGAGGGGCGTCCCCCGTGCGCTGGTCGACGCGAGTTCTTCTCTCTTCGCTGGCCGCGGTGCTCGTCCCGCTCCTCGTCCTGACGGCGGTGGGCGTCCCGTCCATCGCCGGCCGGTTCTCCCAATCCACCGAAGCCGTCCTGCAGGGATCGGTCCGCGCCGTCTCGGCCCTCGTGGCGGGCGGCCTCGAGGACCTCCAGCGGGAGGCCCGGCTCCTCGCCCGCGACCCCACGATCGTTCAGGGGGTCGTGAAGAGCGACTGGGCCACGCTCGCCCGGGCCGCGTCGCCTCGGATGCTGTCGCTGACGCTGGACCGGGTCGCCGACTTGATCGTCGTTGTGGACGAGCGGGGGGCTCCGCTCGTCCGGGTTCCCGCCTCGGCCGATGCTCCACCCCTGCCCCACCCAGCCGGCTCGGCCGACGCCGTCGCGGCCGTCCGCGTCGTGTCCGGCGTGCCGATGCTCCTGGCCGCGGCGCCGGTGGTGAACGAGGGGCGCGCCCTCGGGACCGTCGTGGTGGGGCTCAGGCTCGAGGCGATCGCCCGGCGGCTGGGCGGGGACTCGTTCCCCATGGAGCTGGTTTTTCTCGCCGGCAGGGAGCCCGCCTACACGACGCTCTCCGCAGGCACCGCCGGCGTCGGGTGGGCCGACGCCGCGCTGGCGAGGCGCGTGGAGGTGGGCGGGACCTCGTATCTCATGCGCTCGGTCGGCCGCTGGCCGGACGGGACGCTCTGGCTGCTGGCCTCGGACGCCGACGCCCGCGCGACGCAGGGCCTCCTCTGGACGTGGGTGGCGGGCTTCGTGCTCTTCACGGCCTCGGCGACCTTCGCGGCCACCTGGTTCATGACCCGGCGCGTGCTCCAGCCCATCGAGGCGCTGGGCGAGGGCGCGCGGCGGGTGGCGGAGGGCGACTTCGATGCGCGCGTTCCCGTTCCGCTCGGGCGGGAGGCCGAGCTCGGCGACGTGGCCCGGGCCTTCAACGAGATGAGCGATTCGCTCCAGCGCTGGCGCGGGGAGGTGGGGCAGCGGAGCCGAGAGCTCGAAGCGCTCAACGCCGTCGCTCTCACTGTGAACCGAACGGCCGACCTCATCCCGACAGCCGAGGCCACCCTCGAGGTCGTGCGGCGGGTTGCGGAGATGGACGTGGCGGCTCTCTACCAGGTGGAGGAGGGGGGCGGGACGCTCTTGCTGATCGCCCAGCGCGGGCTGTCGCCGGAGGCGGCGGAACGGGTGAGGGTGCGGCCCGTCGAGGGCTCACAGCTCGGCAAGGCCGTCGGGACCGGCCGCCCGGCCGTGGCGCGCGGGCTGTCGAGCTTGGCGGAGGCAGACGGTGCGCCGGGTTCGACGCAGCTCGCTCTGCCCATCCCGGTCAAGGGCGAGGTGTGGGGCGTGATGGCCCTCGTCTCCGCGAGCCCCCGCGAGTTCAGCCCCGAAGAGATGCAGCTCATGGAAGCCGTCGCCTACCAGGTCGGCGTGGCGGTGGAGCGGGCCTCGCTGTTCGCCGAGACGCGGGAGAAGGGCCAACGGCTCGAGAGCCTCGTGGGCCTGGCCCAGACGGTAACCTCCAGCCTGGACCGCAGCCAGGTGCTGGACGGCGTCGTTCAGGCCGCCGCCGGCCTCATCCCGGGCGCGTCGGTGCGGCTCTGGATCGCCGAGGAGGACCGCCTCGTCCTACGGGTGGAAGGCGGAATCGCGGGAACGGCCTTCGGAGGGCGGAGGACCGTCTTCGCCGTGGGCGAGGGGCTGGCGGGGGAGGTGGCGGCGACGCGGGAGCCGCTGGTGATCGAGCGGGTGGTCGAAGACCCGCGGACCGTCAACGTGGAGTGGATGCGGCAGGAAGGCTACGTGTCGTTCGTCGGCGTGCCCCTCCTCTTCCAGACCCGCCTCCTCGGAGTGCTGGCGATCCTGACCCGGCGGCTGCATCGGCCGACCAAGGACGAGCTGGAGCTCCTCGTCTCCTTCGCCACCCAGGCGGCCATCTCCATCGAGAACGCCCGGCTCTACAACGAGGCCTCGCGGAGCGCTGCCGAGCACCAGGCCCTCCTGGAGGTCGGAGGGCTCGTGGGCTCCACGCTCAAGGTGGAGCGCGTCCTGGACCTGATCGTCGAGCGGGCCCGGGCGCTGCTGGGGGTGCGGTCGGCCGGGATTTTCAAGGTGGACCCGTCCGCCTGCGTCCTGACCTACGAGCGGGGCATCGGCCTGTCGCCGGAGTTCATCCGGTCGCTGCGGGTGGGCATGGGAGAGGGGACGTCGGGCAAGGCCGTTCGCTACCGGGCCCCGGCCTGGACCGCGGACATCCTGAACGACACCGCCATCGTCCTGAATGACGAGGCCCGCGCCCTCGTCGGCCGCGAAGGCTACCGGGCCGTGCTGTCGGTGCCCATCCTCATCAAGAACCAGCCCTACGGTGTCCTGGCCGTGTACTGGTGGGAGCCCCATTCGCCGACCTTCTCGGAGGTCCGGCTCCTGAGCGCGCTGGCCGGCCAGGCGGCCGTGGCGCTCGACAACGCCCAGCTCTATGAGGCGGCCACGCGGCGGGAAAAGCGCCTCGAGACCCTGGGCGAGCTGACCCGGACCCTGACCGCCACGCTGAGCGTCGAGGAGGTTCTGGAGCGGGTCGTCGAGTCGGCCGTGGAGCTCTTCGGCTCCTGCGTGTCCCGGCTCTGGCTCGTGGACGCGGGCGGCGAGACGCTGTCGCTCCGGGCCCACGCCGGGGCCGTTTCCCCCCTGACCGGCCTCACGCGGCTCCGCATCGGCGAGGGGATCGTGGGCCGGATCGTCGCGACCCGGGCGGCTATCGTCATTCCCGATCTGCGCGAGGATTCTCGCGTGGTGAATCGTGATCGGCACCGAGCCGAGGGCGTGATCTCCCAGGCCGGCGTCCCCCTGTTGCTGGGTGATCGGTCCCTGGGCGCTCTGTCCGTCGCGGTGCGGCACGCGCACGAGTTCAGCGAGGAAGAAGTGGGCCTGCTTCAGTCCCTGGCCCACCACGCGGCCATCGCGCTGGAGAACGCCCGGCTTTTCGCCCTGGAGCAGAGCCGCCGGGCCCAGGTCGAGGCGCTGGTCGAGATCGAGCGCGAGCTGACCGCCGAGCTGAACCCTGACCGGCTGCTCGACCTGATCATCCAGCGCGCCGGCGCCCTTCTGGAAGCCGGCGGCGTCGTCCTCCTCTTCGACGGGACGAGCCGGATGCTGGTGCCCAGGTCCTGGTACGCTATGCCTCCGCCGGTTCGCGACCTCCGCATCCCGCTGGGAGTCGGCATGGCTGGAACGGCGGCCGCCGAGCGGCGGGGGCTGCTGGTGAACGACTTTTCGGGCACGGCGTACGCCGCGTCCCTGGCGGAGCACGGGATTCCCCTCCTGGGGATCGGCCACGCGATGGCCCAGCCCCTCGTGTCCCATGACCGGCTCCTCGGGGTGATCGCCGTGAGCCGCGAGGAAGGTGGCCCGCGCTTCACTCAGGGGGATCTGGAGACGTTCGGCAGCTTCGCCACCCAGGCCGCCATTGCGCTGGAGAACGCCCGGCTCTACCGCGAGGCGCGGGAGCACGCCGAGCGCCTCAAGGCGCTGGACGACGTGAACCGGCTCGTCTCCTCGTCGCTCCAGGTGGAAGAGGTGCTGAAGAACATCGCCCAGGCCGTCTCCACGTTCTTCGAGGCGCCCCAGGCCCACGTGTGGGTGCTGGAGCCCGGGAGCCAGCGGCTCCGCCGCTCGGTCACCGTCGGCGACCCCGACGTCGCCGACGGGCTCGTGGACGACATGGCGTTCGGCGAGGGCGGCGTGGGATGGGTAGCCCAGCATCGGGAGCCGATCCTGTGGACCGACCTCCAGGAGGACACGCGTGTCTTGCGGCGCCAGTGGGCCTTGAGGCACGGGCTCCGGTATTTCACGGCCTATCCGATCATGCTGGAGGACCGGCTGCTCGGCGCGATCACGATGCACCGGCCCTCGCCGTATCCGGTCACCCCCGAGACCCAGACGCTCCTCGGCTCGCTGGTCGCGCAGGCCGCGGTAGCGCTGGACAACGCCCGGCTGTACGCTGAGGCGCAGGAGCGCCTCAAGGAGACCCAGACCCTTCTGGCGGTAGGCCGGGTCCTCTCCCAGAACCTACCGACCCAGGAGGCGATGCGGCAGGTGGCGCGGGAGGTCGGCCGCGCCTTCGGGGCCGACATGGTGGGAGCGTACTTCCTCGATGCGAAGAAGGAAGCGCTCCGGCCGATGGCCGGGTACCCCGAAAAAGCTCCTCCCGATGTTCCTCGAAAATCCGTTTCCGATCTCCCGGCTGCGGCTCGTGCAGGAGGCGTGGGAAACGCGCAAGCCCGTGTGGTCCTCGGACGGAACCAACGACCCCCGGTGGTTCGCGCGGGAGTTCCTGGCAGACGCGCCTCCCCATTCGATCCTCTTCGCCCCGACCCCGGTGCGGGGGGAGATCGTCGGCGGGCTGTTCCTCGTCTGGTGGGCTACCGGGCGGTCGTTCATGCCGGCCGAGGTCCGTCTGGTCGAGGGCGTGGCCTCCCAGGTGGGGCTGGCCCTGGAGA
>JACPSW010000081.1 GCA_016193045.1 Candidatus Rokuibacteriota bacterium
AACACCTTCCTGAACCGGGTCAAACGGCAGGGGCGGGAGATCCTCGAGCCGGACGATGGGGAACTCGAACGGGGCGGCGGGGGCTTTTCTGAGACCATGGCACCCCTCCCCACCCCTGAAGAGGAGCTCGTGAAGCACGTGGTGGATGGCGACTTGGTGAGGGCACTGGAGCAGCTTCCGCTCCGCTTCCGGGAAGTGGTCCTGCTGGCAGACCTGGAGGAGTGCTCGTACAAGGAGATTGCCGGGATCTGTGGCATCCCTACGGGGACCGTGATGTCCCGGCTCTTCCGGGGACGGCAACTGCTCCGGAAGGCCGTGGCGGCAGCCTTCCGTGAACGGACGGCCGCCGGGAGAGACGCGTGACCTGCGACGAACTTCGGGCGGGTCTGGGGGCGTATCTCGACCGTGAGCTCGGCGTGGCACACTCGCTGGACGCCGAGGAACACCTGACGTTCTGCATGTCGTGCCAGTGGGCGTACGCCAAGGAGCGGGAGTTTCGCGCTCTTCTGGAGACGAGGCTCCCGCGCCCGCCTGCCCCGGCCGGGCTCCGCGCACGGATCCGGGCCGCCCTGGACGCCGAGGCCCGGCCGCGGTTCCGGGCCCTCCTGACCGGCGGGCGCCGGTGGGCCGCCCTGCCCGTGGCTCTACTGGTGCTCCTGGCCCTGGCCGTGGGCCTCCGCCCCCTGATGGCCCCCGCGCCTCCGCCGCCGGTGAGCGAGCTTGTGGCCCAGCACCAAGTCTACTCCCGCGTGGACGGCCCGGCAGAGATCGTCAGCACCGACCAGGCTGCGGTCGCGGGGTGGCTGGAGCAACGGGTGCGGTTCGCTGTCCCGGTGCCCGACTTCAGCCCCGCCGGGATTCGGCTGATCGGGGCCCGGCTCTCGGCCCTGTCCGACCGCGAGATGGCCTACCTGTTGTACGAGAAGGACCGCCAGCTCGTCTCCCTCTTCGCGTTCCCCCGCCGCGGGGTCACGCTGCCCTCGGGGGGGTGGATCGACGTGGGCGACTCGAGTTTTTACGTCACGAAGGTCCGCGGAGTCGAAGTGGTGCTGTGGGTCCAGGGGGATCTGGCGTATGCCGTGGTCTCACCGATGAGCCGGGAGACACTCCTGGAATGTGCTCTGACCGTCAGGAGGCTCGCGCGCACCACGAGCGGGTCTGGCGCCTGACCGGAGCGTCGGGACCGGGCATCCTGGCAGGACTCCATCCGCACGAGGAGGTGATCGAAGGGCAGAACACCGGTGGAAATGCTGGCAGCGGAGTCCAACTACGGAACGTGATTCGATCCAACGTCACAGAGAAGGGGAGGATCTCATGGGGAAAAGCTTCTGTAAGACCCTGCTTCTGACCGCCTGTGCGGTCGTGTTGTTGGCGGCGCCGGCGTGGGCGCAGGGGAAGGGCAAGGCCATTACCCTCACCGCGCGTGTGGTGGACGCGATCTGTTTGCTTCCTTCCGGGCTCAAGGGAGAGGCGCACCGCGAGTGCGCAATCGGCTGCGACAAGGCCGGCGTCCGGATGTACCTTTTGGACGAGAAGGCCAACGTCATGTACGCCGTCATGGCGGACGCGCCGTTCAAGGACCCGAACGCCCCCCTCCGCGAACACCTGGAGCGGGTGGTGACCGTCAAGGGGGACCTCTTCACCGGGCCTGGCGGGCTCAAGGTGATCTCCGTGAAGGCGGTCCAGAAGGCGGCCGCCGCCCAACCCTGCGGTGCCAAGAACCCGTGCGCGGCGAAAAATCCCTGCGGCGCCAAGAACCCCTGCGCGCCGAAGAAGTGAGACGACGGACCCGAACGGTGAGCGGGGAGCTCAACGGCTCCCCGCTCACGTGTGTTGGATGAATCGGGCGATCGTGACGCTAGCGGCCCTCCTCAGCGCGTCGCTGGTGAGCGTGCCGGCATCCGCCGTGCAGGCCGCGGGGGCGGACCCAGCGGAGCGCCTTCCCCTGGCGACGATCGTGACCGCCCCCGACCAGTACGCGGGGAAAGCCGTTGTCATCCGAGGGGTGGTCGCAGCGGTAACCCGCGCCGTCTTTCCCAACGGACGGCCGTATTACACGCTCTCGGTCGGCGATGGGCAGACCGCCGTCACGGTCTTCTCCTGGGAGCGGCCGCCGGTCGAACAGGGCGACCGCGTTGAAGTCGAAGGGGTCTTCTACCCCTGGCGGTATAACCTCCGTCAGGTGATCGACAGTCGCCGGATCACCCGGTCGCGGTCTTCGACACAGCGTCTTCGAACCCGTCGGGCAAGCGTTCGAGCGCAGCGGACATGCGTGGAGTCGGCCTAGTCCCCCGATGGGTCGCCCTCGGCATGCTCATTGGGCTGGTTACCGCCAACCCGGCGACAGGACATGAACGCCCCCAGCAGCGTCCGGCGGCCAAAGGCGCCATTGATCCCGCGCAATCGTTTCAGTTCCTCGTTCTCTCGGGAGCGGGCGGACACTTTCATACGCTCTTGCTTTCCCCTGATCTCCGGACGCTCTTCGCCGGGACTCACCTCGGCCTCTTCCGCAGCGAGGATCGCGGGCTCACCTGGCGGCTGGCGGCCTCCCGGTTCAGCGGCGAGGATGTCCACGCCCTCGCCTGGGATCCCCGGGGCGGAGTCCTTTACGCGGCGACCCACGGCCAAGGGCTTCTCCTCGGTCGGAATCGGGGCGCGCGCTGGCACCAGGCGGACGGGCTCCCGGGAGGAGACCTCCACGCCCTCGCGCTGGCCCACCGGGAGCCTCACGTCCTCTACGTATGGGTGGTGGGGCACGGGCTGTTCCGGAGCGACGACGGGGCCACTCGCTGGCGGAGGGTGGCTGGGCCCGAAGTGCTCACCGGCGTAGAAAGTCTCGCCGTTCACCCTGAACAATCCGAACGCCTCTACGCCGGGACGGCCAAGGGGGTGTGGGTCAGCGAGGACAGCGGACGCCGGTGGCGCCTTCCGGCCGGCGGGCTCCCGCACCGGGCCGCCGGAGTGTCGGTCCCGCCGTGGCAACCAGACTTGCTTCTCGCGGCAACGCTCGAGGGCGCCTTCGGGGGGAAGGTCGACGGCACCGGGTGGAAACCGCTGCCGTCTCATCCATCCTGGTGGGGCCTCCTGACCGGCTTCGCCTTCCTCTCTCAGAGGCCACAGACGGTCTTCGCGGTGACCCACGAGGGGGTGGTCGCCGCCTGGAGGCTGACCGGAGGGAGTTGGGTCCCGGCGGCCGAGCTCCCGGTCGGTGAGGGGGGCCTGAGCCGGAGATGAGGTCGGGCCGGCTGGCTCGAGCGGGCGTTGGATTGTCCTAACCACGAACGGCTCCGGAACGGTCTGGAGCGAAGGAGGGTCTTATGGGAACGCGACTGCGCCCCGTGAAGCTCGGGGAAGCCAAGGATCCCGCCGTCAATGGGATCATTCAGTTCTCGAAGGACGGCTTCGGCGACACCCAGATGTTCGGGCTCATCGCCCGGCGCCCGGAACTGCTCAAACGCATCGCCGCGGTCTTCGAGTACCTCTTCGGCGGCGGCGGGCTGGTCGAGCCGTACCTCCTGGAGATGATGCGCATCCGCACCGGGCACCTGAACGCCTGCACCTACTGAGCGACCGTCCGACTCGCTCCGGTGAGCGAGCAGGTGAAGCCCAAGGAGTCGGCCATCGGGGTCTGTGACATCAGCCGGTTGAGCAAAGCGGAGGCGCTGGCGGCCCTCGCCCACAAGAGCGACACGGGGAAGCTTACGACGCGGGAGGCCCTGGCGATTGAGCTGATCGATCGGATGGTGGCGGATCCGCACACCGTGACGGACCAGTTCTTCGGCCAGCTGAAACAGGCGTTCAGCGAAGAGGAGCTGATCGAGCTGGTCTTCGCGGGGGCCCTGTTCATCTGGGGGAACCACTTCAATATCACGATGCGGGTGGATACGGATTCCGAGAGCGCCTACCCCCACAACCTCGCGTACGCGGAGGCGGGGCCCTCGGGCCGGTCCAGATAGGGAGGAGGCGCATGGCGCGAGTGCCGTATCTCGAACGGGACCCGGTCTCCCCGGAGCTTCGGACCTCAGGAATGCTCGCGATCGTGACCCTCCTCCTGCTGCTGGGGGCCACCGTGGCCGGGGCCGGCCCGCTCAGGACGGATTTCACGAAGGCTCTTGTTCCGCTGGAGGAGATCGTTCCCGGCGGGCCGCCGCCGGATGGCATCCCCGCCATCGATCGTCCCGTCTTCGTGGCGGCAGGGGCTGCCGACGCCTGGCTCCCGCCCGCAGAGCCGGTGGTCGCGGTCGAGGTGAATGGCGACGCCCGGGCGTATCCCCTGCGGGTCATGATCTGGCACGAGATCGTGAATGACACGGTGGGCGGCAAAGCCGTGGCCGTCACGTACTGCCCGCTCTGCAACTCCGGTCTCGTGTTTGACCGGCAGGTGGACGGCAGGGCGCTCGATTTCGGCACATCCGGGATGCTGTTCAAGAGCGATCTCGTGATGTATGACCGGCAGACGCATTCCCTCTGGGCCCAGATGGAAGGGCGGGCGATCGTCGGGGAGCTGGCCGGCGTGCGGCTGGCGATGATCCCGGCGAATACCATCGCGTACGCCGACTTCAAGGCGGCCTACCCGGGGGGCAAAGTGCTCTCTCAAGAGACCGGGTTCTCCCGTCGATACGGTCTCAACCCTTACGGCTACTATGACCAGCCGAACCTGGACCCGTTCCTGCTCAAAGGGGCACCCGACCGGCGGCGTCCGCCCAAGGAGCGGGTGGTCGGGGTGCTGCTCGGCGGGGCGCCCCGTGCCTACCCGTGGCCCGCCCTGGTGAAGCAGCGGGTCATTCATGACGCGGTGAGCGTGGAGCCCTTGGTCATCTTCTATCAGCCGGGGGCGCGGTCAGCCCTGGACGAGCCCCGCATGGAGCAGTCACGGTCGATCGGCGCGACGGGGGTCTTCAACCCGACGGTGGCGGGGCGGTCGCTCACCTTCGAGCCGGCGGGCGACGGGTTCCGCGACCGGGAGACCGGGAGCGTGTGGAACCTCCTGGGCCACGCAGTGAAGGGCCCGCTGGCCGGCCAGCGGCTCCGGGCTGTCCCGCATGTGGACGCGTTCTGGTTTGCCTGGGCAGCGTTCCACCCCTCGACGTCGGTTTACGGAGGTCCGTGAGCCCGGCGAGTCTGGCGCTCCAAGGCGGCCCACAAGGAGATCGCGATGGAAATCGTGCGCATCCCTGAGCCAGAGGAGTTGGATCCCGAAGATCAGCGCTTCCTGGAGGCCACCAAGGCGTGGTTCAAGATCGACTTCGTGCCGAAGATGAGCCGGGTGCTGCTGACGATCCCGGAGTTCGGCCGTCCGTACGGCCGGGCCTCGCGCCGGGCCATGGGGGATGGGACGCTGACCCGGGCGCAGAAGGAGTTGATTGCCGCGACGTCAACGTCTGTGAGTACTGAACGGTCGCCCACAGCGCGGCCGGGAAGCTGCAAGGGTTCGGGGCCGATCAGGTCTGGTACGAAGTGGCGTACGTGGCGGGGGTGACCCACGGGCTCAACGCCGTGGCCGACGGCCTCCGCCTGCCCTTGGACTTTTCCCCGTCTGGCCGGACACCGATGCTCTTGCCAGTGGACCCGGCAGACGCCCCCTCGCAGGTGAAGTCGGTCTTCGACGACATCATCGCGTTCTACGCCGTGGACCGGCCCCCCGCGGTGTTCCGATGGATGGCGCGGGACGCCGGGTTCCTTCAGGGCTACTGGGCCGCCACTGGCGAGGCGTTCACGGACCGGAAGCTCGACCGGTTGACGAAGGAGATCCTGGCCCTCGCCGCGTCCCTCACCGCGAAGTCGGACTACGGGGTGGATTTCCACCTGCGCGAGGTCCGCCGCCTCGGGCTCTCCGACCAGGGGCTGACGGAGGTCATCGAGGTCGTCCAGTGCTTCAACACGGTCACCAAGATCGCCGACGCCCT
>JACPSW010000082.1 GCA_016193045.1 Candidatus Rokuibacteriota bacterium
ATCGCCGAGGCGTCGGCGACGATCACCCGCGGCCTCGCTCGGCCCTCACGGCGCGGGCCGGCGGAACGCGGGTGACGACGGGGGTGCGCCGGGCGAGCCGCTGCCTGATCTCGGCCAGGGTCGGCCGCTCGGCAGCGCGCTGGACCTCCCGGAGCAGGTAGTCGGAGAGAGACAGGCCTTCGAGCGCCGCCCGCGCCTTGAGCTTGCGATGCAGGTCTTCCGGGACGTGCCGGAGCTGGATCGTCCTCGACATGCGCACAGCGTATCTGCCTGTGGTCCACGTGTCAAAGGCCGCTCAGCGCCGGGCGCGACGGCGCCGGTCCGGGCGGCGGAAGGCTTCGAGCCGCGGGAGGAGGTCCGCGAGCGTGATGGCGCCCTTGAACCGGAGGGTCCCCTCCGGCAAGGCGCCCGGGGCCAGGGCGCGCGCCTCGGGGACGGCCACCAGGAGGTTCACCCCGCGCACCAGGGCGAGGCGGGCGAGCTTGGCCCGGAGGTACTCAGGCGTCCAGTAGCCCGCGATCTCGAGGACGACCCGGGTGCCGTCGGTGTGGGTGAAGACGAAATCGGGGACCAGGGAGGCGGCGCCGGCGTCCAGGATCATGGCCTCGCGCGCCAGGCGCCAGCCCTGCCGCTCGGCGCCGAACCTGCGGGCCAGGGCCTCCTCGAGCCGCGAGTCGAAGAGGCGCGGCGGCGGCACGCGCGAGCGGAGCCCGTCGGCGTAGCTCAGGGCACGACGACCAGGGAGAATGGGGCAACCTCCTGGATGAGCCTGAAGTCCCGCTCGTTTCGGGTTAGCAGCGTGGCGCCGATCTGGCGACTGGACAGGGCGATGAGGCAGTCCTTTACGAGGCGGAAGCGCCGCCGGAGGTCGAACCCATGACGTTGCTGAAGGGTCCGAAGGACGGAGCCGGCCCGCCAGAAGGTATCGGAGGATGGGGACAGCAACCTCCCCACACGGCGGAAGGTCCGGTAAAGATCCTGGACGGCTTCGGCCGCCGTAGGCTCCAGAGCCCCCGCCTGTAATTCCAGAAGCACGACCGTGCTCATGTAGCGGACCAGCGGGCGTGCCAGCAGCAGCTCCTCACGCCGGCCAGCCTCCATCCAGTCGATGTACAGGTCGGAGTCAAAGATGACGCGCTTCACCGGCCAAAGAGCCTCTTGACGCGCCCCTTTCCCTTGACGCGGCGGAGGGTTTTGAGGATCTCCGCCTCCGTCAGAACGAGATCCATGGCACTCTCCAGGGCCTCGGTTTCGGTGGCGCTGCGGAGGACCGATTTGACCCGCTCGAGCTTCCCCTGGTTCAACCGGAGGTGCTTATGCCGTACTGGGACCGTCCCCATGGGGCCCGCCTCCTGATAGGATGTTCATAAAAACAAATATCATGTTCATCACCGGGGGTCAAGCCAAGAGGCCAGGGCGCGCGATGGTTCGTGGCGGCGCGAGTGACGGAGTGAATCGGCCATGCTGACGCGACGACAGTTCCTCGTGAGGGGCGCCGCCCTGGCCTCGTGGATGGCCGGGTGCGCCGGGCGCGTTCCGGAGTCGGGCGGCAGTCTCGTGCCCCTTCCCTTTGATGCGGTGGGGAGTCTAGACGCCGGTTACGGCTTGAACATGCGGGGATCGAATCGAAAGGGCGCCGCTTCTCCGACACGGATTTGCTTGAAAGCCGGGTGGAGAGGATTGAGGAGGTAGTTCAGCTCCGAGGGGATCACGGCCGATGGCACCGCAAGAACCGCTGTCTTTCTTTCACGGGCCCACTGCGCCCCGATGTCGGCCAGCGCTTGGGGCGCCGGAAAGCGTCTCCAGCCAGTAGGTAGTTGCGCAGGTCGGATCCGACTCACTTGCAGGGAGGCCGCAATGTCTGCGGGAATCGCGACGAAGTCATCCGGGAGTTCGGATGGATCCAGATGGACGAACAGCTCGAGTGCGGCAAGGGCAAGCGTGGAGGACGTGTAAACCAGAGGAATTCTCGGGTGGTTCCATCTGCCGCCGGAAAGTCGCGCGCCCTCCCCATCGAAAGCCGCAAATCTCGCCTTGGATAGACGCCAGACTCGAATCAGCTGTAGACGCCGTGGGCGATGCGAAGGAGAAGCTGCTCGACCTGCTGTTCACCAATTTCGGTATCAAGGCGCTCGAGGGGGTTCTTCCCCCTGAGCGCCCTGTTAGGCTTCTGGAGCCAGGCGACGGCCTTTTCTCGGCTTCCCAGAACGTCCTCGGCAAGCGTGGCGATCAATGCGACCCGAACCAGGCGGTCAGACTCGTCTGCCCTCAGGCGCCGCCCCTTTTTCCGGCGGACCAGAGTGCGGAGCGGCAGGTCCAGGACGCGCAGGAGACGTTCTTGCGGGATCTCGAAGTGTCTGGCGATGGCCTCGAGCGCCGTGAAGGGAAGGCCCGACCTCACCCGGTCAATGAGGGCTTCATCGCTCACAAGACGTCCCTTGGTCATCCTCCTGCCACCGAGGGTTTCAATGAGTCGAGCCGTGGAGACCATGGCTGCCAATGTGGCAGCAAGTATAGCGCCAATTGGCATGAACATCAACATACCCTACCTGTCAAAGGCCGCTCAGCGCCGGGCGCGCCGGCGCCGGTCCGGGCGGCGGAAGGCCTCGAGGCGCGGCAGGAGGTCCGCGAGCGTGATGGCGCCCTTGAACCGGAGGGTCGCCTCCGGCAGGGCGCCCGGGGCCAGGGCGCGCCCCTCGGGCACGGCCACCAGGAGGTTCACCCCGCGCACTCGGGCGAGGCGGGCGAGCTTGGCCCGGAGGTACTCGGGCGTCCAGTAGCCCGCGATCTCGAGGACAACCCGGGTGCCGTCCGCGTGGGTGAAGACGAAGTCGGGGACGAGAGAGCCCGTGCCCGCGTCCAGGATGGCCGCCTCGCGGGCCAGCCGCCAGCCCCGCCGCTCGGCGCCGAACTTGCGAGCCAGGGCCTCCTCGAGCCGCGAGTCGAAGAGCCGCGGCGGCGGCACGCGCGAGCGGAGGCCGTCCGCGTCGCTCAGGGCGAAGGTGACGGAAGGCCGGTCCTTCCGAAGGGCGATGCCGGCGGCGAGGCTCCAGCCGCGCGCCTGGACCAGGGCGGCCAGGAAGCGGGCGAAGTCCACGCCGTAGGCGTGGGTGAGGCGGAGGAGGGAGGTGGGGCCGTCGAAGACGAGGCGGTAGCCGCCGCCGGAGAGCGGCTCGACCCGCCAGAGGAGGCGCGAGAGCCGGGCGTACTGGAGGATGTGCTTGAAGTCGGCGCGCGCCTCCACCGTGACCCGGAGGGCCGAGTAGAGGAGCGCCTGGGCCTGGGCGAGGTCGTAGTCGGCCCGGAGGTCCGCGGCCGCGTAGCCGGGCGGAAAACCGCGGAGGCGGTGGAACTCGGGGTAGTCGGCGTAGAGGCGGGCGACGGCCTCCTCCGGCGCCCCGGGCGGCGGGTCGAGCGCCGTCGCGAGGAGCGCGCCCGCGCGCGCGGGGTCGAGCACCGGGTGCTCCCGGGCGGCCTGCTCGAAGAGGCGCACGCGCCGCTCGCCCTGGGCGCGGGCGGGAGGCCACTCGTAGTCGGCGACCTGGTCCAGCAGCTCGACCACGGCCTCCACCCGGTCGGGCCGGAGCCCCTCCAGCGCCTGGCGCGCCGCGTTCCGCACCTCTCCCAGCGTCCGCCCGCGCCCGCGCCGGTAGACGCCGAGGGCGCGCTCCAGGGGCGGCAGGCAGTCGGTCTCCAGGCGGTCAGAAGAGATCGAGCTGCCGGGCTTGATCCACCGATAGACGCGGTGCGCTTTGGTAAGCATCGCTCTGCCCGCGGCGCCGGGCGCGGGCCACCTCGGGGCTCTCCTGGACGACCACCTCGTAGAGGCGCGCCGCGCGGTCGCCCGAGCGCCGGAGGAGGCGGCCCAGGCGCTGGACCGCCTCCCGCACGCCCCGGTCGCCGCCCAGCACCACCCCGACCTTGACCGCGGGGGCGTCCCAGCCCTCGTTGAGCACCTGGCAGGCCGCGAGGGCGCGGACCGTCCCCCGGGCGAAGGCGTCGAGGACGGCGTTGCGCTCGTGCTTGTCCGAGTGGGCCGTGAGGGCGGGGATGAGGAAGCGCGCCGACACGTCGAGCGCCATGCGGTTCGAGGCCGTGAAGATCACGCAGGGCTCCTCCGGGTGGAGGCGCAGGACGTCCTCCAGCACCCGGAGCTTCTCGGCCGAGCGGTTGGTGATGGCCTGCTTCCGGCGCCAGGCCCGGAGGATCTCCTTGGCCTCGGGGTCGGTGCGGGAGAGCTTCGCCAGGTCCTCCGCCCAGTCGAAGTCCGGCTCCTCGCGGCGCCGGCGCGCCACGTAGGCCCGGATCCGGCGCGAGAGCCGGTCGAACTCGGCCTGCTCGTCCTCCGTGAGGTAGATGGGGACGCGGACGATGGCGTAGTCGGCGAGCGTCCGCCCCCGCGCCTGGCCGAGCGTCTCCTCGAAGACGACGGGCCCGATCAGCTCGGCCAGCATCCGGTCGCGCCCGTCGG
>JACPSW010000035.1 GCA_016193045.1 Candidatus Rokuibacteriota bacterium
CCCGGCCAGGAGTTCATCTAAGGACCATTATTCACGAACGATCGTCGCCCGCGGCGGGCGGGGCCTGTCGCAGGGCGCAGCCCCTGCGGGGACCGCACCCTGCGCCACCCGCCCGGTCGTGCCATCGCCTTTCGTGAATAATGCGCACTAAGGCCCCGCGGCGCTGGCGAACGGCACGTCAGGCAGGACAAATTGGAGTCGCACTAGAGGTCGCCGCCCTCGACGCGGATGGAGACGGTCTTGCCGGCGACGACGGGCAGCTTGTCGATCGCCGCCAGCGCCTGCCGCATGTCCGCTTCCCGGGCCGTGTGGATCATCATCACCACCGGCACGGCCTCGGCCGCCGCCCGCCCCTTCTGGATCAGCGAGGCGATGGAAATGTTGTGCTTGCCCAGGACGCCGGATACCTGGGCGAGGACGCCCGGCCGGTCCAGCGCCATGACGCGGAGGTAGTAGGGGCAGCGGATCTCGTCCATGGGCTGGAGGGGCAGCGGCCGGGCGGCGATGGAGGGCAGCTCCACCGAATGGGAGGAGACGCCGTGGGCGAGGCCCCGGGCGATCTCCAGCACGTCGCTCCACACGGCGGACGCCGTCGGCATCTGGCCCGCGCCCCGGCCGTAGAACATGAGATCCCCGACCGCGTCGCCCGTGATGAACACCGCGTTGAACACGCCCGAGACGGCGGCCAGGGGCGACGACGCGGGAATCATGGTGGGATGCACTCTGATCTCCAGGCGGCCGTCAGAGGCCTTGGCGATGGCGAGGAGCTTGATCCGGTAGCCGAGCTCGGCGGCGTAGGCGATGTCCTGCCGGGTCACGGCGGTGATCCCCTCGGTGTAGATGTCCTTGAGGTCCACCGACGTCCTGAACGCCAGCGTGGCGAGGATTTGCAGCTTGTGTGCCGAGTCGAGCCCCTCGACGTCGAGCGTGGGGTCCGCCTCGGCGTAGCCCTTGGCCTGGGCCTCCTTCAGGACCTCGGCGAAGTCGCGCCCCTCCTCGGCCATCTTGGTGAGGATGTAGTTGGAGGTGCCGTTGATGATGCCGTGCACGGACAGGATGCGGTTGGCGGCCAGCCCCTCTTTGATCGACCGGATCAGCGGGATGCCGCCCGCGACGGCCGCCTCGAAGCCGAACATGACGCCCCGTCGCCGCGCCTCGTCGAAGAGCTCGGCCCCGTGATGGGCCAGGAGCGCCTTGTTGGCGGTCACCACGTGCTTGCCCGCCTGGAACGCGCGGAGGGTGAAGCTCCGGGCCGGCTCCAGGCCGCCCAGGAGCTCGATCACGATCTGCACGTCGGGATCGTCGATGACCCGCTGCGCGTCGGGGACCAGCGGCAGGCTCTTGAGGTCGAGCCCTTCGCGCGGGCGCGTGAGGTCCTGGTCCGCGACGCGGTGGAGGAGGAGCCGGCAGCCGGCGCGCTCTTCGAGCTCGGCGCGGTGGGCGTTCAGGATCTTCACGACGCCGCTGCCGACCGTGCCCAGCCCCAGCAGGCCCACCCTCACGACTGCGTTGGCTGTCGAGGTCATTCCGTTACCCGCCGCTCCAGGGCCCCCTCACCTTATTCCTCTCCCCCAGTGGGGGAGAGGGCAGGGTGAGGGGAAGCATCAGCGGGAGGAGAGGGACTTGAGGCCGCGGAGGGCCTGGCGGATCCGCTGCTCGTTCTCCACCAGGGCGAAGCGCACGTACCCCTCCCCGTACTCGCCGAAGCCGATGCCGGGCGATACGGCGACCTTGGCGTCCTGGATCAGGAGCTTGGCGAACTCGAGCGAGCCCATGGCGCTGAACGGCTGGGGGATCTTGGCCCAGACAAACATGGTCCCTCGTGGCTTCGGGACGGCCCACCCCTGCTTGTTCAGCCCGTCCACCAGGACGTCGCGGCGCCTCCGATAGACGTCCACGATCTGCCCCACGCACGCCTGATCCCCCTCGAGGGCGATGATCCCGGCGATCTGGATGGGCTGAAAGACGCCGTAGTCCAGGTACGACTTGATCCGGGCCAGGGCCTGGATCATCTGCCGGTTTCCGCAGGCGAAGGCCAGCCGCCAGCCGGCCATGTTGTAGGACTTGGTGAGCGAGAAGAGCTCCACGCCCACGTCCTTGGCGCCCGGCACCTCGAGGAACGAGGGGGCGCGGTAGCCGTCGAAGGTGAGGTCGGCGTAGGCGAAGTCGTGGATCACCATGAGCCGGTGCTCCCGGGCGAAGGCTACGACCTTCTCGAAGAACGCGCGGTCCACCACCTGGGTGGTCGGGTTGTGGGGAAAGGAGAGGATCAGGAGCTTCGCCTTCGGCCACGACAGCCGCGCCGTTTCCTGGAGGCGCGCGAAAAAATCTTCGCCGGGGACCAGGGGCACCGAACGGAGGTCCCCGTCGGCGATGACCACCGAATAGGAATGGATGGGATAAGTCGGGTTCGGGACCAGCGCCCCATCCCCCGGCTGGAGCACGGCCAGCGCCAGGTGGGCGAGCCCCTCTTTGGCTCCGATGGTGGCGATCGCCTCGCTCTCCGGATCGAGCTCGACGCCGTAGCGGTCCCGGTACCACTTCGCGATCGCGACGCGGAGCCGCGTGATTCCCTTGGAGGCCGAGTAGCGGTGATTTCGGGGATTGTGGGCCGCCTCCGTCAGCTTCGCCACGATGTGCTTGGGCGTGCCCTGGTCGGGGTTCCCCATGCCCAGGTCGATGATGTCCTCGCCCCGGGCCCGCGCCTTGGTCTTAAGGTCGTTGACGATGGCGAAGACGTAGGGGGGGAGGCGCTTGATCCGATAGAACTCGTCCATGGGGGAGTGCCTGTAACGAATGATGATACGCTCGGCCTCTCAGAACTGTCAAGAAATGGGGGCTTTACGCCCGTTCCGCGCCTGCCCTGATCGGGGGACGGCGCTCGCTAACTCAGCAATTCTAGCGCCGGATTCCGACACCCCCTGGCCGGCCCTGCCGCCTGGCATATTGGTTGCTTCCGAAGACCGTCACCATGGGCAAACCCTGGAAGAAAAACCTGCTGGCGGCGCTCAGCCGGGAGCACAAATGCCAGAGCCCAACCGCAGTGCCTCCGCCCTACGGCCATGACTGCGCGGTGTGCGGCAGACCCGTGGGAAAAGGGCATCCGCTGCACCGCGCCGAGCGCCCGTTCCGGAGCGAGGTCAGCCTGGTCTCGCCCCCTCAATTCCGGGGTTGACACCCCCTGGGGAAGGATGCTAGAAAAACGTAACTTTCCTGCCCATCTGCTCCCAATAGAAGATAAGGAGGTCCCGATGTTCGGACGGAGTAGCACGCAGCGACCCGGTAACCAGCAGAAAACCGACAACGGCCAGCCCGGCGTTCCCACCACCCTTCTCACCGTCGTCGGCGACCACGCCCGAATGGAGGGCAAGTTCGAGATCGCCGACTCGATCCAGATCGAGTGCGAGGTCGGGGGCGAGCTCAACGTGGGGGGCAAGCTCGTGATCGGCCAGAAGGGCGTGGTGACCGCCGACGTCAGGACCGTGGACGCCATCATCATGGGCCAGTACGAGGGCAACATGGTGGCCACGGGCAACGTGGAGATCGCCGCGACGGGACGGGTCAGCGGCAACATCGAGACGGATTCCCTCGTGATCTCCAAGGGTGGGTTCTTCAACGGCAACGTCATCAAGATCAAGGACAGGGAACGGGAGGCCGAGGCCCAGAAGGGCCTCCGTCCCGTGTACCTCGTGGAAGAGAAGCGGCTCGGGCAGCAGAAATAACCGAATATAAATGTTCTGGCACCGAAAGCGCGCCTCGTCGGTCCCGCGCGGCAACCTGACCGCGTTCATCGACGAGGGGTCGGAGATCGAGGGGAAGTACACGTTCAGCGGCACCGTCATGCTGAACGGGAAGTTCCAGGGGGAGATCGCCTCCACGGACACGCTCATCGTCGGTGAGCGGGGGGTGGTGAACGCCACGGTCCGGGCGGGCACGGTGGTCATCAATGGGGAGCTGGTCGGCAACGTGCAGGCCACCGAGCGGGTCGAGCTGAAGGGGAGCGCCCGCGTCTTCGGCGACGTGGAGGCCCCGGTGATCGTCGTCGAGGAGGGCGTGCTGTTCGAGGGGCACTGCCGGATGACCAAGAGCAAGTCGGCCGAGCCCACGCGGGACTTTTCGGTAGTGCCGCTCAAACGTTGACGGGATTCGACACGAACTCGGCTACAATGACGTGCAGTGAACCCGGGATGCGGCTCCCCGGCGGGATCAGGGGAGGCGTGGTCCGCAACGTGAGGAACGACCATGAGGAAGCCGAAGCGGTTCAACCTCCTGATCGTCCACGGCGACGGCACGCGGGTCCTTCGCCTGAACCTTCCTCGGTGGGTTCTCTACGGAGGGTTGACGGTCCTGGCGCTGGCGGTCTCGACGCTCGGGGCCATCTACGGTGATTACATCTCGCTGAAGCGGCAGTTCTCCCAGGTCGCCGGGCTCCAGCAGCAGGTCGTGGAGCAGCGGGCCCTCATCGATTCCTTCCAAGGTCGGATCGCCGAAGTCCGCAGCGAGGTCTCCACCTGGGGGGGGCTCCACGCCAAGATCTGGGAGCCCTTCGGCCCCGAGGCGGGCCCGGCCCGGAAGGGGACCGGGATCGGCGGCGGCGTGCCGGTGCGCCCCGCGTTACCCGGCAACCGGGTCGCCCTCTCCCAGGAGCTGGACCTCCTCACCGCCACGGTCAACGAAGAAGGGCAGAGCCTCCGCGCCCTGGAGCGCTTCATGGTCAAGGCCGGCCGCGTCCTGGCCGCCCTGCCGTCCCGCTGGCCCGTCCGCGGGGCGGTGAACTCGGAATACGGCCGGCGGCTCTCCCCGTGGACGGGGGTGCCGGAGTTCCACAGCGGGATCGACATCAGTTCGGAGCGCGGCACGTCCGTGAAGGCCCCGGCTCCGGGCACGATCATCTTCGCCGGCAGCCAGGGGGACTACGGCAACACGGTGATCCTCGACCACGGCAACGACATCCGGTCCCTCTATGGCCATCTCCAGAAGATCCAGGTGACCAAGGGCCAGCAGGTGCAGCGCGGCCAGGTCATCGCGCTCAGCGGCAACACCGGTAAGACGACCGGCCCCCACGTCCACTACGAGATCCTGGTGAAGGGACAGCCCGTCAACCCCCGCGGCTATCTCTGGGACTAAGTCGGAGGGGGCCTCGACGGCCCCCTCCGATGCCTCCCCCACCGATGTAGGTTGCGCGGGCGAAGCCCGCGCTCGAAGCGACCAACCAAGAAGCGCTCTGCGCTAATTCGTGGGGGAGGCGCGCGGCGGGGGTGTCCCGCAGAGCGAATCCGAGGAGCCGTAGCGGCGGGCGAAGCGCAGGGCGCTGGAGCGCTCCGAGCACCGCACGGTGCGAGGACTGCCCCCCGCCTCGGGGGGATGGAGCCAGCGCCGTCGAGGCGACGAGGTCTGAGCGAACGGGACACCCCCGCCGCGCGCCTGCCTACTGAGGCGGGAGGGCGAAGGTGGCTTCGCCCTTGTTGCCGTCCGAGAGGACGAGGGTGTAGGCGCCGGGCGGGACGTCGAAGACGAGCGAGCCGTTGATCGTGAAGCCCGGCGACATGGCCTGGAGGCTCCCCAGGCCGATCCCGCGCTGCCGGGCCTTCGGGCTTTCCTCGTACTCCCTGCCCGCCGCATCCACGAGCCGCGCCCGGGGAAACGGTAGCGGCTTCAGCCCGTTGTTCGTGACCGTCAGATAGACCACGTAGAACCGGGTGTCGGGGGCCGCCGCCCGCTCCCCGCGCCCGATCTGATCCTGCCACTGGGTGGCCAGCACCCGGTAAGTGAATACCCCCACCTTGGCGTCATCCCCCAGCGCCACGCGCCGCGGGCCGGTGGCGCATCCGGCGATCAGGAGGGCGAGCAGCGCCAGCGTCCAACCGCGCCCCATCACGAGTGCTTCCTCAGAAACTGGAGGCAGGCATCGTTGAAGGCGGGGGCCTGCTCCCAGAGGTACCCGTGGCCGCCGCCCTCGATCACGGAGAGCTCGGCGCCCGGGATCCGCGCGTGGAGCTCCTGCGAGAAGCGAGGGGGGACGAAGATGTCGTCGGCTCCCGCTGTGATCAGGGTGGGACAGCGAATCTGATCGAGGCGTTCGAGGGTGTCGTGGGCCCAGCAGGCCTCGGCCTGTCGGGTCAGCCCGGCGAGGCTCGCGGGGTAGGGATGGTCCGCCATGATGCGGACCATCACCTCCACGTTGTCCGCGTGCTCGGCGTACGTGCGGGGGCTCAGGACCCACGTGAGGAGGAGGCGGACGTACTCCTCCCGGTCGAGGGCGGCCCGGGCGCGGAGCAGCGACTGACCGACGGCGCGCAGGAACGGATCCACGCGGGCCAGCGTGGCGTGGAGCTGGAGGGTGCGGACCCGCGCGGGGTAGTTGATGGCCATCTCCTGGGCGATCATGCCCCCCATGCTGAGGCCGGCGACGTGGGCCCGGTCGATCCCGAGCGCATCGAGGAGCCCTACGGTGTCGTCGGCCATCACCCGGATGGTGTGCGGGGTGTCGGGCTGGTCGGAGCGCCCCGCTCCGCGATTGTCCGGGCTGACGCAGCGGAACCCGGGCGAGAACGCCGCCACCTGCAGGGCCCAGGCCGTGTGATCGCCGCCCCAGCCCATGAGCAGGACCAGCGGGTCGCCCGCTCCCGCCTCCTGGTAGTACATCTGAATGCCGTTTACTTGGGCTATCGCCATCGTTTTATCCTCTCCCACCTCACCCTGCCTCTCCCACAGTGTCGCCGCCCCACGGGGTCAGGTCTTGCATTGCAACACTTCCGTCAGGAAGGCGAGAATGTGTGATTGCAAGACCTGACACCCCTGGTGTGACCCCTAGTGGATGATGACGCCGCAGTAGCCGACCACGCGGTCATACTCGCCCGAGACGTCCCCCGAGGTCATGTACCGGATGAGCTCCGCGCGCTGCGCCCCCAGCTCCCTCAGCGCCGCCAGGAGCACCGTCGTCGGCGCGATGCCGCACATCGAGACGCTGTGGTCCCGCACCGCGCGCTGGAGCCCCCCGGGGTCGAGGGCGAGGATCGCGTCGATGACCAGCCGGTCCTTCCGGTTGGACACCGCCTGGGACTCGTAGTGGTTCAGGTCGGTGGAGGAGATGAGGAGGATGGGCTCGGGCCAGCCCTTCACGACCTGCGCGACCGCTTGTCCCACGGCGGTGCAGAAATCCAGGCCCGTCCGCATCAGCGTGATGGGGACGAATTGGACGTCGGAACGGAGGCGCCGGAGGAAGGGAAGCTGCACTTCGAGCGCGTGCTCGCGCGCGTGGGCCTGCTGGTCCTCGTGCAGATCCACCGACGCCTTCAGGATCTCCCGCCCCAGGTCGGCGGCGATCGGCAGGTCGCCGCCGGGAATGACCCACCGCCCTCCGCTCATGATCGATCCCCCCGGGCCGAGGCCGGTATGGTTGGGTCCGAGCAGCACGACCAGGCGCGGGAGCGTGATGCGCCCGTAGACGGCGCCGGCGACCTTCCCCGAGTACATCCAACCGGCGTGGGGGACGACGAGCGCGCGCGGCGTGACCTTGGGCTGGACGTCCTCCAGGAGGCGGGAGAGGTCGGCCTCCACCTGCTCCGGCCGATCGGGATAGAAGAGTCCGGCGACGGCGGGCTTTCGGACCGGTTCCGTGCTACGCCCTCACCTGGCAGGCCACCCAGTGACCGGGAGAGATCTCCTTGAGCACCTGCTCGTTCTCCGAGCAGGCCGGCACCCGGATGGGGCAGCGGGTGTGGAAGCGGCAGCCCGAGGGCGGCTTGATGGGGCTCGGCACGTCGCCCTCCAGGAGGATGCGCTTGCGCTTGACCGTCGGGTCGGGGATGGGAACGGCGGAGAGCAGCGCCTCGGTGTAGGGGTGCTTGGGGTTGGTGTAGAGCTCCTTGGCCGGGGCCAGCTCCACGATCTTCCCTGAAGAGGTACGTCAGGCCGAACTGCTTCTGGAGGTCCTCCAGGAGGTTGATGATCTGCGCCTGGATCGAGACGTCCAGCGCGGAGACGGGCTCGTCGGCGACGATGAACTTCGGGTTCACCGCCAGGGAGCGCGCGATGCCGATGCGCTGGCGCTGCCCCCCGGAGAACTCGTGCGGGTAGCGGCGCAGGTGGTCGGCGCTGAGCCCCACGGTCTCGAGGAGCTTCACCACGCGCTCCTCCCGCTCGCGCTTCGTGGCCGCCAGCTTGTGGATGACCAGGGCCTCGCCGATGATGGAACCCACGGTCATCCGCGGGTTCAGCGAGGCGTAGGGGTCTTGGAAGATGATCTGCATCTCCTTCCGGAGGCTCCGGAGCGCCCGCTTGTCCAGCGTGGTGACGTTCTTGCCGTCGAAGGCGACCTCCCCGGCGGTGGGCTCGATGAGGCGCAGGATCGCCCGTCCGGTGGTGGACTTGCCGCAGCCGGACTCGCCGACGAGCCCGAGCGTCTCCCCGCGGTAGATGTCGAAGGAGACGTCGTCCACGGCGTGGACCCGGGCCACCTCGCGCGAGAGCAGCCCCCCGCGGATCGGGAAGTACTTCTTCAGATTCTTCACTCGGAGCAGCGCTTCAGCCATCTGCGCCCTTTCGAGCGCCGGCTTCGCCGGCGCAACGCCTTCCGGGGGAGGCATCGGAGGGGGCCGTCGAGGCCCCCTCCGAGTTTAATATAGCCAGCACGCGACTTTGTGGCCGGGCTTGACCTCTCTGAGCACGGGGTCCTTCTCGGTGCAGACCGCCTTCACGTAGGGGCAGCGGGGCGCGAACTTGATCGTGGGCACGACCCCCTGGATCGTCTCCAGGCGCCGCTTCTGGGTCGCGGCGAGATCGATGCGAGGGATGGAGCGCAGGAGCCCCTGGGTGTAGGGGTGGAGCGGCTCCTTGAAGAGCTCGCCCACCGCCGCCTCCTCCGCCACCAGGGCCGCGTACATGACGACCACGCGCTGGGCGGTCTCGGCGATGACCCCCATGTCGTGGGTGATCAGCATGACCGCCATGCCGAGCCGAGACTTGAGCTCGTTCAGGAGCTCCAGGATCTGGGCCTGGATCGTCACGTCGAGCGCCGTGGTGGGCTCGTCGGCGATGAGGAGCTTCGGGTTGCACGAGAGCGCCATGGCGATCATCACGCGCTGGCGCATCCCGCCCGAAAGCTGGTGCGGGTACTCCTTCACGCGGCGCTCGGGGTTGGCCATGTGGACCATCTTCAGCATCTCGACGGTCTTGTCCATGGCGTCCCGGCGGCCCAGTCCCTCGTGGAGCCGGAGCGCCTCGGCGATCTGCTCGCCGCAGGTGAAGACCGGGTTCAGCGACGTCATGGGCTCCTGGAAGATCATCGAGATCTCTTTGCCGCGCACCTTCCTCATCAGGGCGGGGGAAAGCCCCAAAAGACTCCGGCCATCATACCGGATCTCCCCCTCCACGATCCGGCCGGGGGGCTGGGGGATGAGGCGCATGATGCTGAGCGCCGTGACGCTCTTGCCGCAGCCCGACTCCCCCACGACGCCGAGAGTCTCGCCCTTGTCGATGGTGAGGCTCACGCCGTCCACGGCCCGGACCACGCCCTCATCCGTAAAGAAGTGCGTCTTGAGGTTGGTGACCGTGAGCAGGCGCTCTGCCATGGCTGTCATATGGCTCTTACCAGGCCCGGGTGATCTCGGCGAGGGCCTCGAGCGCCCGGTCCACGTCGTCGCGGTCCACGTCCTTGTGGGTGACGCACCGGATGGACGCGGGGCCGATCTGGTGGATCTTCACTTTTCGAGCGCCACACTCTCGCACGAGGGTTTCCGCCCCGCCCGGCAGATCCACGAAGAAGATCACGATGTTCGTCTGGACCCCGCCGAGATCCACCCGGAGCCCCCGGAGCCGCGCGACTCCCTCGCCGAGGCGCTTCGCGTTGGCATGGTCTTCAGCCAGACGCTCCACCATCTGCTCGAGGGCGACGAGCCCCGCCGCCGCCAGCACGCCGACCTGGCGCATCCCGCCGCCCAGCATCTTCCTGCAGCGCCGCGCGCGGGCGATGAAATCACGGGTCCCGCAAACCAGCGACCCCACCGGCGCGGCCAGGCCCTTGGAGACGCAGAAGGTCACCGAGTCCACGTCCGTGGTGAACTCCCGCACCGGCCGGCGGAGGGCGACCGCCGCGTTGAAGAGGCGCGCCCCGTCGAGATGCACGGGGACTCCGGCCGCGTGCGCCGCCGCCGCGACCGCCGCGATCTCCTCCGGCGCGCACACCGTTCCGCCGTGGCGGTTGTGCGTGTTCTCCAGGCAGACGAGCCCGGTGGGGGGGATGTGGATGTTGGCGGGACGGATGGCCTCGTTCACCTGCTGGGGAGAGAGGAAACCGAGCTCCGTCGGAATGGGCCGCGTCTGGACGCCGCCGATCACCGCGGCGCTGGCGACCTCGTAGTTGAAGATGTGGGAGTCGAGGTCGAGGATGATCTCCTGGCCCGGGCGGGTCTGGGAGAGGACGGAGACGAGATTCCCCATCGTCCCGGAGGCCACGAAGAGCCCCGCCTCCTTCCCGGTACGCTCCGCCGCCAGCGCCTCGAGGCGCCGGACCGTCGGGTCTTCCTCCCAGACGTCGTCGCCCACCTCGGCCTTCGCCATGGCCTCGCGCATCGCCGGGGTGGGAAGCGTCAGCGTATCGGACCGCAGGTCCACGACGTCGTGCATCGGCCTATCGCTGGGCGGCGGTGTTCAGGCGCTGGGCCGCCCGCCGCCCCCACTCCGTGTAGGGATACTCCTCGACGAGCCGCCGGAGGATCTTCGTGGTCTCATCCGGGAGCCCGTCGCGCGCGTTGACCTCGGCGAGGAGGAAGAGGGTCTCGGGGATCACCAGCGTCCGCGGGTAGTCCTTGAGGATCAGCTCGAGCCGCTGGCGGACGGCGACCACGTTGCCCTGGACCCAGTAGTAGTTCGCCACCCACAGTTCCTTCTGGGCGAGGCGGCCCCGGCAGATGTCGATGTAGGCCAGCGCGTTGGTGGCGTAGCGGCTCTCCGGGTACTCCTTGACGAGCCGCTTGAACTGGTCCATCGCCTTCTGGGTCAGCGCCTGGTCCTGCTCCACCGGCTTCATCTGGTCGTAGTAGCTCATGGCCAGCCGGTACTGGACCAGGTCGGCGATCATGTGGCTCGGATAGAACGACATGAAGGCCTCGAACTCCTTGACGGCCTTGTCGAACTCCGCCTCGCGGTAATAGGCCTCCCCCATCAGGAACCGGGCGCGCGGGGCCAGAGAGGAGTCCGGGTGGCGCTCGACGATCCGCTTGAAGTTGGTCCGGGCATCCTCGTAGCGTCGGCGGTCCAGCTCGAACTCGCCCCGCTCGTAGAGCTCGGCGGCGGGGGGAATGGGCTCGGGGCGCTGGGTGAAGATGCCGCACCCTCCGAGCAGCAGGAGGAGGGTCAGCGCGCCACTCAGGGTGGGAAGGAAGGTCACGCGCGTTCGGGGCGTTCTCACGTCGGCTGGCCCCTACATATAAGGGTGCCGTGCCCGAAAGTCAAGGAGAATTTGGTACTTGCGCGGACACAGGGGCGCGGACTAAGGTTGTAAACCGATGGTGCTCAATCCGCTCGAAGCGGCCGGCCGCGTCCGCCCCGCCGTCCTCGTCGTGGACGACGATCCCGGGCTCAGGGAATCCTTCCGGCTGATCCTGGACGATCACTGCGATGTCCTCGATGTCCCGGACGGGGCCGGTGCCCTGGAAACCCTCCGCTCCTGCCAGGTGGACCTCGTGCTTCTCGACATCCGGCTTCCCGACATCGATGGGATCGAGTTGCTGGAGCGGATCAAGGCGCTGGACGAGCAGGTGGAGGTCATCCTGGTGACCGCCGTGCAGACGGTGCGGACCGCCGTCGCCGCCATGAAGCTGGGAGCCTTTGATTACGTCACCAAGCCGTTCGAGGAGGAGGAGATCCTCGCCCTCGTGCGCCGGGCGCTCGAGAAGCGGACCCTGGATCGGGAGGTGGTCTACCTCCGGTCGGAGCTGGCCCGCCAGCACGATTTCGAGGAGCTCGTCGGGCGGCATCCCGCCATGCAGGCCCTCTACCAGCTCATCGCCAGCGTGGCCCGCACCCCGGTGACCGTCCTGATCACGGGCGAGAGCGGCACGGGGAAGGAGCTCGTCGCGCGCGCCATCCACCGGCAGGGCCCCGGCGGGGAGCGGCCCTTCGTGCCGGTCAACCTGGCCGCCGTCTCCGAGGGCCTCCTGGAGTCGGAGCTCTTCGGCCACGAGAAAGGCGCCTTCACGGGCGCCCTCCAGAAGAAGCTCGGCAAGTTCGAGCTGGCGAACGGAGGCACCCTGTTCCTCGACGAGGTCGCCGCCCTCCGGGTAGACCTCCAGGCCAAGCTTCTCCGGGCGCTCCAGGAGCGGGAGATCGAGCGGGTCGGCGGGACCCAACGCATCAAGATCGAAGTGCGGGTGATCGCGGCGACCAATGCGGACCTCAAGAAGGCCGGCCATGAGGGGACCTTTCGCGAGGACCTCTACTACCGGCTGAACGTGGTGCAGATCCAGGTTCCCCCCCTCCGCGAGCGGCGGGAGGACATCCCGCTCCTGGTGGAGCACTTCATCCGCAAGTACAACCACCGCTTTCACAAGCAGGTGGCGGGAGTGTCGCCCCAGGCCCTGGCGGTTTTTCATGGGCACGCCTGGCCGGGAAACGTCCGCGAACTGGAGAACGTCGTCGAGCGCTCGGTCGCCCTGGCCGCGGCGCCCCTGATCGACCTCCAGGACCTTCCCCTGGATCTGATGCTCCCTGACTCGGGGAGGCCCGGGGCGCGGCCCGATACGGTGCCGCTCAAGGAGGCCCGCGAGCAGTTCGAGCGGCAGGTCATCCTCCGGGTGATGGAGCGGGTCCACTGGAACCAGAGCGAGGCCGCCCGGATTCTCGGCCTCCACCGCAACGGCCTCATGCGCAAGCTCGCGGCCTTGCGGATCTCCCCCCCTGCACACTAATTGGTGTGCAGGGTGCACACGTTTGTGTGCAGCCTTCTCTGGGGCGGCGGTGGGCATGGCGCCGCGGGGAGGCGCTGCCCTGTATGAAAAAATAGACACTTCGGTCCATGACGACGATGCGTTTTCCGCCTGGCCCTGAACTTGCTCCTTCTCTACGACCGGTTGGAATCCTCATGGCGAGGGTTCCGTGTTCACACCGGTCTCAGGAGGAGGAGGAAAGTCATGGCCAAGTTGATGGCGGTGCTCGTGGTCCTCGCGGCGTTCCTGCTGGTGGCCCCCGTGATCGAGTCCGGGACCACCGGCTCCACCCAGGTCTTCCAGGCCATCGGCACCGCCGAGGGTGGAGGGCAGTAGGCGAGGGTTTCAGCGTTCAACCCGATGGAGTTGTGTAGTCACCAGTGTGCGATGAAGAGGAAGGGGGAAGGGATGTCCCTCTTCCTCTTCCTTTTCCTTGCGCTCATCTCGCTTCTGGGTGGGGGTGGGTCTCCCGCCTCCGCGCAGGAACATGGTGGGGAGCGCGGGACGGCTGTGAGCGGAGGAACGTATCGCCGTCCTCTCGAGCATGACCCGGCGACTCTTGATCCCGCCCGAATC
>JACPSW010000057.1 GCA_016193045.1 Candidatus Rokuibacteriota bacterium
AGCGCGCGCTTGGTGGCGCGCACCGCCTGCGCGGGCTGGGCCGCGATCTGGCGCGCCAGCCGGAGCGCGCCCTCCAGGGCTTCTCCCGCCGGGGCCACCTCGTCCACGAGCCCGATGCCGGCCGCCTCCCGGGCGGTGAGGGTGGCCCCCGTCAGCAGGAGCCTGAGGGCCCGCGACCGCCCCACGATCCTCAGGAGCCGCTGGCCGCCCCCCCACCCTACCATGATCCCCAGGCTCACCTGCTTGAAGGCGATGGAGGCCGATTCGGACGCGATCCTGAGATCGCAGGCGAGCGAGACCTCGGCCCCGCCGCCCAGGGCGACGCCCTCGATGGCCGCGATCACGGGCACCTCCAGCGCTTCGAGGCGGGCCAGGACCGACTGGGTCCGCTGAGACATCCGCTTGCCAGCCTCGGGGCTTTCCAGCCTGAGGAAGTCTTTGAGGTCGCCGCCGGCCACGAAGTCGCCGCCGGCCCCCGTCACCACCACGGCGCGAAGGGCGGGATCGCGAGCCAGGCCGTCCACGACCTTCGAGAAGGCCTCGATGGTCTCGAGGTTCAGGGCGTTCTTGGCTTCAGGCCGGTCGATGGTGAGGACGGCGATGCCGCCCTCCCGGTCCAGGCGGACGGGCTGCGCCATCAGACGACTCCTTCCCGCCTGAGCGTCTCGATCGCCGCCTCCTCGTACCCGAGCAGGCCCCGCAGGATCTCGTCAGTGTGCTGGCCCAGCGTCGGCGGCGGGGTGATCTCCTCGCCGGCGTTCTTGAATTTCATGGGACTTCCGAGGAGCTTCATCGGGCTCCCCGACGGCCCCTTGGCCTCCACGACCATCTGACGCTCCCGGGCCTGGGCGGAGGCGAGCGCCTCGTCCACGTGATGCACCGGCCCGGCCGGGATCCCCTCCTCGGCCAGACGCGCCATCCACGCCTCCCGGGGGCGCGAGGCGATCCGCTGTTCCAGGACGGGAAGGAGGGCCTCCTTGTGCTGGCAGCGGAGGTCGTTGGTGGCGAAGCGGGCGTCTTCGATCAGCTCGGGAAGCTCCAGGGCCCGGCAGAACCCCGGCCAGAAGTGATCGCCGTAGACCGCCACGGCCAGGTAGCCCGTGGGAGTGGGGAAGATCTGGTAGGGGACGATGTTGGGATGCCCCGCGCCCTCGGGCTCGGGGACCTTGCCCGAGGCCCAGTAGTAGTGGGCGAGGTAATTGAGGAGGGAAAGCTGGACATCCATCATCGAGACGTCCACGAACTCTCCCTGGCCCGTCCTCTCGCGCCGGTGGAGCGCCCCAAGGACTCCGACCGCCGCGAAGACTCCCGCGGCGAGGTCGCCGATGGGAATGCCCATCTTGACCGGCGGCCTGCCGGGCTCGCCGGTGAGGCTCATGCCCCCGCCCACCGCCTGGGCCACCAGATCGAAGGAGGGCAGGTCACGCCAGGGGCCGCTCTGGCCGAAGCCGGAGACCGAGCCCAGGATGATCCGGGGATTGACGGCCTGGAGCCGCTCGTAGTCGAGCCCGAGCCTGGCCAGCACGCCCGGCCGGAAGTTCTCCAGCACGATGTCGGCCCGGGCCGCGAGCGCCAGGAAAATCTCCTTCCCCCTGGGGTGGCGCAGGTCGAGCGTGAGGCTCTTCTTCGAGACGTTGCCGCTCGCGAAGTGACCCGACAGCCCGTCCTGGAAGTAGAGCGAGGCCTGGCGCATGGGATCGCCCGTCCCGGGCTGCTCCACCTTGATGACCTCGGCGCCCAGGTGGCCCAGGAGCATGCTCCCGTAGGGCCCGGCCATGTACCGCGTCAGGTCGATGACGCGGACGCCGCTCAGCGGTCCCATGCCGCGGGGCCGCCTCAGAGCTTGAAGAGCTGGACGGCGTTGTCGCGGATCAGCTTGCGCTTCGCCTCGTCCTTGAGCCCGAGGCCGTCCACCTGGTCCAGGCTCTCCTTCCACGGCAGGCCGTTGGTCCCCCAGATGGCGCGGTCCTGGCCCATGCGGCTGCCGATGAACTGGATGATCTCGGGCTTCAGGTACTTGGGATTCCAGGCGTCGACGCCGAACCAGACGTTGTCCCACTTGTAGCAGACGCTGATCAGCTCCTCCACCCAGGGCCAGCCGGTGTGGGCCCCGATCATCTTGAGGTCGGGGAAGTCGCAGGCGATCTGGTCCAGGTACATGGGGCGGGCGTGCTCGCTGGGCATGGACTCCAGCACGTGGCCGACCTGCATGGACACCGGGACGTCCAGCTCCACGCACTTGGCGTAGAGCGGGTACATCTTCTTGTCGTGGAGCGGGATGTCGAAGCCGTAGATGTGGATGTAGACCCCCTTGAACCCGTGCTTCGTCACCGCCAGCTCGACCTCCCGCAGGCTCTCCTTCATCCTGAACGGGTTGTAGCCGGCGAGGCCGACGAAGCGGTCCGGGTACTTCGTGGTGTACTGGGTGACCTCCTCCAGCGTCGTGTCCATGTACATCCACTTGTTCCAGTAGGACCACATCTTGGTCTGGGTGATGAAGACCTTCTCCACCCCCGCCTCGTCCATCTTCTTGAGCATGGTCTCGATGGACTCGAACTGGGGGAGGCTGCCGATGGCCCGCTCCATGCGGCAGATCAGCTCGCCCTTCTTGGCGTCCGTCCACTTGGCGATGAATTCCGGGGTCGCCACGTAGTACATGAAGTCGATCGCTTTCACATCCCTCGCCATCGTCGCCTCCTTATGAATGATGAATGACTAGCGGTGCTTCCAGACCGGGGCGCGCTTTTCGACGAACGCCTTGAGCCCCTCGTGGGCGTCCTCTGTCGCCATCAGCTCCGCGTGGTACAGGGCCTCGACCGCGCGGAGGGCCGCCTCGAAGGGCTGCCCGGCCGCGTCGAGCACTGCCCGCCGCGTGAGGGCCAGCACGGCGCGGCTCTTGTCGCTGAGCTTGGCCAGCACCTCCTCGACGGCAGCCGGCAGTTGCGCGGCCGGGACCACGCGGTCCACGAGGCCGATTCGCTCCGCCTCCTTCGCCCCGATCACCTCGCCCGTCAGCAGGAGCTGCAGGGTGCGCGCGAGCCCGATGCGGGCCGGGTAGTGGACGGCCGCGATGGGAGGAAAGACCCCGACCTTGATCTCGGGCTGGCCGAAGGTGGCGGCCTCGCTGGCGATGACGAAATCGCAAAAAGTCGCCAGCTCTGACCCGCCCCCCAGCGCGGCCCCCTGCACGGCCGCCACGCTCGGGCAGGGGAGCGCCCGGAGCAGGTGGAAGATCCGGTGGAAGGCCTCCAGCATCGGCTTCACCCGGTCGCCCAGGTGGTCCTCCACCGCGACGCCGGCCGAGAAAGCCTTCCCCTCGGCGGCCAGCACCAGCGCGCGGACCTCCAAGAGGGACTGAACGCGCTCCAGCGCGCCGTTCAGCTCCTCCATCATGTCGATGGTGAGGATGTTGAGTGGGGGGCGCGCCAACACCAGCCGCGCCACTCCCTCGGCGACTCCAAGCCGGAGAAACCGGTACTCAACCATCAGCCGGTGACCTCGCGCTCGAGCTGGATCATCGGGCCGTGCTTGAAGCCGAGCTTCATGAAGAACTCGCGGATGTCGGACTGGGCCAGGTCGATCAGGGTGAACACCTTGTCCACGGCCCGGAGGTCCTGCGCCGAGTGCACGAACTGCTCGACCAGGGCC
>JACPSW010000073.1 GCA_016193045.1 Candidatus Rokuibacteriota bacterium
CTTGTCCATCAGGCGCCGGTCCAGGTGGACTTCCATGTTCCCCGTGCCCTTGAACTCCTCGAAGATCACGTCATCCATCCGGCTGCCGGTGTCCACGATGGCCGTGGCCATGATCGTCAGCGAGCCGCCCTCCTCGATGTTCCGCGCCTGCGCGAAGAAGCGCCGCGGGCGCTGCAGGGCGTTGGCGTCCAGGCCGCCGGAGAGCACCTTGCCCGACGAGGGGATGATGGCGTTGTGCGCCCGGGCGAACCGCGTGATGGAGTCCAGGAGGATCACCACGTCCTTCTTGTGCTCGACCAGCCGCTTGGCCTTCTCGATGACCATGTCGGCGACCTGGACGTGCCGCTGCGGCGGCTCGTCGAAGGTGGACGAGATGACCTCCCCCTTGACCGACCGCTGCATGTCGGTCACCTCTTCCGGCCTCTCGTCGATCAGGAGGACGATCAGATAGACCTCGGGATGGTTCTTGGCGATGGCGTGCGCCAGATTCTGAAGCATCATCGTCTTGCCGGTGCGGGGGGCCGCCACGATGAGCCCGCGCTGGCCCTTGCCGATCGGCGTGAGCAGATCCATGACGCGCGTGGTCAGCTCGTCAGAGTCGTGCTCCAGCCGGATCCGCTCCATGGGATAGAGCGGCGTCAGGTTGTCGAAGAAGATCTTCTCCCGGGCGGCGTCCGGCGTCTCGAAGTTGATCGCCTCCACCTTGAGGAGGGCGAAGTAGCGCTCGGTGTCCTTGGGCGGGCGGACCTGGCCGGAGATGGTGTCGCCGGTCCGCAGGTCGAACCGCCGGATCTGAGAGGGGGAGACATAGATGTCGTCGGGGCCCGGCAGGTAGTTGTAATCCGGCGCCCGCAGGAAGCCGAAGCCGTCGGGGAGCACCTCCAGCACCCCCTCGGCGAAGATCAGCCCGTCCTTTTCGGCCTGGCCCTGGAGGATCTTGAAGATCAGCTCCTGCTTTCTGAGGCCGCTGAACCCCTGGACGTTGAGGTCCTTGGCGATGGTGTTGAGTTCCGTGATGGTCTTTTCCTTGAGCTCGGAGAGGTTCATCCTGTTACCTCCTGGTTACCTCCTGGCCTGCGGGCATCGCCCTCGGGCGGCGGGGCCTGATCGAAACGGACCGCCGGCATCCCATGACGTAGCGTCACGGCTCGCTCAAGGAATGCTCTGCGAGATTATTTCCACCGGTGGGTTCTGATCTTTGCGCGGCACTACGAACGTTACACCGTATGCTCCCACAGGGCCCGCGGGCTTGTCAACTTATTTCCCTCACAGGCGGATGTCGATGATGGCCCGCTTCCTGATCTCCGCGAGCCAGGCCTCCAGCCGGGCAGCATATTTCTGGCGGAAGAGGATGTCCCGGATCTGCTGCTTGGCCTGCGCCAGCGTCTCGCCGGTGAGCCCCTCCCTCCACTCCAGCTTGAAGATGTGGAAGCCCAGCCGGGAGCGGAAGGGAGCGGAGGCTTCCCCGGGGCGCAGCCGTAGAATCTGCCGCTCCACCTCGGGCGTCAGCTCTCCCTGCTTGAGGACCCCCAGATCGCCTCCATCCTTCCCCGTCGGATCCTCCGAGTGCCGCTTGGCCAGCTCGACGAAATCCTCGCCCGCGCGCACACTGGCCCACACCTCCTCGGCCCGGCCGCGCGCCGCGTCCCATGCCGCCTCGCTCCCCGGCGGGGTCGGCGCGAACAGAATGTGGCGCGCCTGATAGGAAAGGCCCGTCTCCAGCTTCTCTCGATTTTCGACCAGGTACTGCTCGATCTCCTGCTCGGTCACGGAGATCCGGAACGCCACCTTGCGCCGGATTACTTTTTGGATCAGGACCTGGTCCCTGGCCCGCTTCCTGATCCCCTCCAGGGTGGCCCCCTGAGCCTTGACGATCTGCTCGAACTCCTCCGGCGTCCGGGCGTTGACCCGCTTCCTCACCTCGGCCAGCTGCTCGTCGACCTCCGCGTCCTCCACGATGATTTGGTCGCGGCTCGCCTCCTGGAGCTGGAGCCGGTTCTCGATCATCCGGTCGAGCAGCCGCTGCTTGAGCGCTCCCTCCTCCCCGGTTTTCACCGCCTCTTTCGTCTCGGAAAGGTAGAAGGCGAGGGTGTCCTGGAGCTCGCTCAGCGTGATGACGTCGTTGTTCACCACGGCGATCACCCGGTCCAGGACATCCGGAGCATCGCGCCGGGGGAGGGGGGCCGGGGCCGACGCCGCCACCGGCTGCGGCGGGGTCGGGGTCCGGCGGTGCCTCGGCTCGGCATCCCGGGCGGCCTCCGAGGTGGAGAGCGCGGGCCCGGGGGGAGCGGCCTTCGACCGGGAGAACCACCCGCATCCCCCCGAGAGGAAAGAGAGGAACAGGAGCAGGACCGAGAGGCGGCGGAGACTCGGACGAGGGCTCATCGGAGGGTTCCCAGAAACTCGGCGAGGGCCCCTCGCACGGCCGACCACGGCCCGTGCGGCATCGGGGCCTCCACGACGAACTCCTTCCTGAGGCGCAGCCGGCCGGGCCCGGCGCTGGCGGCGCGCACCAGCCGCTCCGCCGACACCGGCGTGGACGGCGCGAACGTGACGACCGCCCTCCCGCCGACCGCCTCCAGCCGCTCGATGCCCAGCGCACGCGCCGCGATCCGGACCTCCACGACCTCCAGGAGGTGGACAACCGGGGGCGGGAGAGGGCCGAAGCGATCCCGGAGCTCGGAGCGGACCTCGGCGACCTCCTCTACGCGCGTCATCCCGGCGAGCCGCTTGTACAGCGCCAGCCGCTGGGCCACCTCCGGCACATAGCTTTCGGGCAGCAGCGCTTCGACCTCAACGGTCACCACGGGCTCGGGTGCCTCCGGGGGCGCTTCCCCCGTCAATTCTCTCACGGCCTCGGCCAGGAGCTTCGAATACAAATCGAATCCGACGGCCGCGATGTGCCCGTGCTGCTGGGCGCCCAGCAGATTGCCGGCCCCGCGGATTTCGAGGTCCCGGAGCGCCAGCCGGAAGCCCGAGCCGAGCTGGGTGAGCTCCTGGATCACGCGGAGCCGCTTCTGGGCCGTGTCGTCGATCCGGCCGTCGGCGGGGATCAACAGGTAGGCGTACGCCTGCTGGCGCTCCCGACCCACGCGCCCCCGCAGCTGGTAGAGCTGGGCGAGGCCGAAGCGGTCCGCCCGGTTGAGGATGATGGTGTTGGAGGCCGGGATGTCGAGACCGGACTCGACGATGGCCGTCGAAACCAGCACGTCGGCCTGGCCGCCGACGAAGCGCAGCATGACATCCTCCAGGTCCTTTTCCCGCATCTGGCCGTGGGCCATCACCACGCAGGCCCGCGGGACCAGGCGCTGGATGAACGCCGTCATGGAGGGCAGGGACTGCACGCGGTTGTGGACGAAGAAGACCTGGCCCCCCCGGGCCAGCTCGCGCTCGAGCGCCTCGCGGATCAGCTGTCGGCTGAAGGGGGCCACCACCGTTTCGATCGGGAGCCGGTCCGGAGGAGGCGTCTCGATGACCGAGAGATCCCGGATCCCCGACAGGGACATGTAGAGCGTCCGCGGAATCGGGGTCGCCGTCAGCGTCAGGACATCCACGGATTTTCTGAGCTGCTTGATCCGCTCCTTGTGGGCCACGCCGAAGCGGTGCTCCTCGTCCACGATGAGGAGCCCCAGGTCCAGGAAGGCGACGTCCCGGGAGAGCAGGCGGTGGGTCCCGATCACCACGTCCACCGTTCCCTGGCGGAGCCCCGCCACCACGGCCTTCTGCTCCTTCGACGAGCGGAAGCGCGACAGCAGCTCCACCCGCAGCGGGAACGGGGCGAACCGCTCCGTGAAGGTCGCCCAGTGCTGCTGGGCCAGGATCGTCGTCGGCGCCAGGAGAGCAACCTGCTTGCCGTCCATCGCGGCCTTGAACGCGGCCCGGAGGGCGACCTCGGTCTTGCCGTACCCCACGTCGCCCGCCACCAGGCGATCCATGGGGCGGGGCTTCTCCATGTCGGCCTTGACCTCCTCGATGGCGCGGAGCTGATCGGGGGTCTCCTCGAAGCGGAACGCCGCCTCGAACTCCCGCTGCCAGGGGGCGTCCGGACCGAAGAGATGACCGTCCAGCACCGAGCGTGCCGCATAGAGCCGGAGCAGCTCCTCCGCCATCTGGCGGAGCGCCGCCCTCACGGACTCCTTCACTCGCTGCCACGAAGCCCCTCCCAGCCGGTCCAGCCGCGCAGCGGCGCCGTCGGCCCCCGCGTACTTGGAGATGACGCTCAGGCGTTCGACCGGCAGGTAGAGACGGCTCCCCTCCGCATATTCGAGGAGGAGAAAATCACCCTGCCGGTCGTCCACGGGAAGGGTCTTCAAGCCGAGGTAGCGGCCGATCCCGTGCTCTTCGTGAACCACGAGATCGCCCACCTCGAGGTCCGTGAATGCCGTGAGGGCGGTCCCCCGCTGGAACCGCGGCCGGCGCAGGGTCCGCCGCCGGGCGCCGAAGAGCTCCTCCTCGGTGAGAATGATCGAGCCGAGGGCAGGGACCGCGAACCCCTGAGAGCACTCCCCGACCAGGATGCCCAGCCCCTGAAGGCTCCCCAGCGACGCGTCGGCGGCGGCCTCGAGGCCGTGCTCCCGGAGGATCTGCTTCAGGCGGTGGGCCTGGGCCTCATCCTGAACCACCAGCCGGACCCTGAAACCCTCCCTCAGCCACTCGGTGAGGTCCGCCGCCAGCTGGCGGAACTGTCCGCGGAAGCTCCCGACCGACCGCGCGTCGAGGGTGAAGCGCCTCGCCGAGGGGTCGGGCGCGGCGACGGGCAGAAGGCCCAGCTCGATCCGCTGACGCCCGGCCAGGAGCTCGGCGAGCGGGATGGCGGACGGCGCCTCGTCCCGCGGGCCCTCCAGGAGGGCCGGGTCGTCCAGGATCGCCGGCGCGTCCGCGCCGAGGTACGTCAGCAGCGTGGCCCCCCCGCCCTGCCCGTCGAGCAGCGGCAGCACCTCGAGGGACTCGAGCGTCTCAAGCGATCGCTGGGAGGTGGGATCGAAGAGACGGACCGACTCGACCTCGTCCCCGAAGAACTCCACGCGCCCGGGCCGCTCCCGCGCGGGGGAGAAGATGTCCACGATGCCGCCACGGAGGCTCCACTGCCCCACCTCGACGACTGTTTCCACCCGGTCGTACCCCGCGGCCTCCAAGCGCTCCAGCAACTCGTCTCGCGCCATCTCCCCGCCCATGGTGATGCCGAAGGTGAGGCGGCGGAAGTCGTTGGGCGGCGGAAGCGGCGAGGTCAGCGTCGCGGGAAGCGTGACGACGGTCAGCGGCTCTCCGCGGAGCAAGCGGTGGCACACCCACGCCCGCTCCCCCGCCTCTTCCCGCTGGGGACGACCCCGCCAGAACGCGGGCTGCCCTGGCGGGAACTCCACCGCGCGCCCGGAAGGAACTTCCAGGGCCCGCTCGAAGAACCGGAGGTCCCGGCACATCCGGTCGAGCCCGGAGCGGTCCCCGACCAGGACGAGGGCCGGGCGACGAGTGTCCCGAAGGAGCGCCGTGGCCACCAGAGAGCGGGACGATCCCCAGAGGCCGTCCACGCGAAGACATGGATCTCCCTCGGCGAAGGCCCCGGCGAGCGCCTGAAACGGGGCCCACTGGGCGAGCAGGAAGGGTTGAACGGGCACACCCATGAACGACACCTAACGAATACCATCCCGACGCCACCACGTCAACGAAGGGGGGTCGAACGCGGGCTTTGCCACGACCCGCCTTCGGCGGGTGCCCGCAAAGGAGCGGCTTCGCCGTCGTGAGGGCTCGCCTTCGCTCGCGCTTGCGTCGAGGGGGAAGGGAGGCGGAGCCCCCCTCCGAGCTATTAGCGGGCGACCTGGGCGAGGTAAAAAGAAAGCGTCTCGAGCTCGATGGACAGGTCCACGTTCTGCAGGCGAACGTCCTTGGGAACCTTGAGCCGGGCCGGCGCGAAGTTCAGAATGGCCTTGATCCCGGCCGTGACGAGCCGGTCGGCGACGCCCTGGGCCGCCTCGGCCGGCACGGCCACGATCCCGATCTGGACGTTGCGCCCCTTGGCCTCCTGGGCCAGCTCCTGGAGCGGGAGGATCTGCACGCCGTCCACCGTGCGCCCGGCCTTCCGGGGATCGTCATCGAAGATCACCGAGATCCGGAACCCCTGGTGGCCGAACCCCTTGTAGTTGAAGAGGGCCGACCCGAGGTTGCCGAACCCCACCAGCGCCACCTGCCACTCGCGATCGAGCCCCAGGATTCGCTGGAGCTCGGCCTTCAGCCCCGACACGTAATACCCGATGCCGCGGACGCCGAACTCGCCGAAGTAGGCCAGATCCTTCCGCACCTGGGCGGAGTTGAGGTTGAAGCGCTCCGCCAGCTCCTCCGAGGAGACGGTCTTGACGCCGTCCTCCTCCAACTGGAGCAGGCACCGGGTATAGACCGAGAGACGACGGATGGTCATCTCCGGGATCTTGGGAATCTTGAAGCTCGGCCGAGGCGTCATAGAGGTTCCCCGCGGGCATCCGGCTGGAGGCCCGCGCGCCGCGCTACCCTACGCGGGCCACTTGACGAACAGCAGCAGGATTCCCATCACGAGCACGTACAGCGCGAGGGACTCGATGAGCGCCAGACCGATGATCATTGCGGTCTGAATGCGCCCGGCGGCGCCCGGCTGGCGCGCCATGGCATCCACGGCGCTGGCGGTCGCCCGCCCCTGCCCGAGACCGCATAATCCGGAGGCAATCGCCATGCCGATCCCCGCCGCGATCGCCGCGAACGGTTTAAGCCAGTTCTCGCCGCCTGTCGGCTCAGCCGCCAGAGCCACCCCGGGGATCGCCAGCACGGTCATCAACGCGAAGACGAGTGAGCGTCGCACGGACTGCCCTCCTTCTGTGATGGGATGTCCATTAGCGCGGATTATTCATGAACGCACATCGGCGTGGTGGGCGGGTCCTGTCGCGGGGTGCAGCCCCGCTGGCCGCGCTCCGTCACCCGCTCGCCCGAACGCAGCTCAGGTGAGCTGCGGACGGGCCGAGGGGGTCCCACTCCGCCGTTCGTGAATAGGCCGGGTTAGTGATGCTCGGCTTCCTCAATGGCGCCGGCAATGTAGAGCATCGAGAGCATGACGAAAATGAACGCCTGCAGGAACGCGACAAGGATCTTCAACGGGTACAGGAACCCGACCGTGAACACCACCATGATCAGCGCCGCGGGAGCGCCGAGCAGGATGCCCCCCAGCGAGCCCGTCAGCGCCCAGCCCAGCATGCCGTCGAACCCCATGAGAAAGAAGAAGACCGCGAGCAGAATATGCCCGCCGGTCATGTTGCCAAAGAGCCGGAGCGACAGCGAGAGCGGCCGGGCCAGATGGCTGACGATCTCGATGGGGATCATCAGCCAGGCGAGCCAGACCACCGGTCCCATGAAGTGCCTCGCATACGCGCGAATGCCCTGTTTCTGGATGCCGATCCAGTGGTAGGTGATGAAGACGATCAGCGCGCACGCCGCCGTGGTGTTGAGATTCGCGGTGGGCGCCACCAGCCCCGGCACGAGACCCATCAGATTCGAGGTGACGATGAACAGCCCGAGCGTGGCCAGAAGGGGAAAGTACCGGCGCCCTTCGTGCCCAAGCACGTCGTCGATGAGGGTCAGAAACTGCTCCAGCACAATCTCCATGAAGTTCTGGACGCCCCGGGGAACCATCTCGAGGCGCCGGGACGCGATCAGCGTCAGGACCCCCAGGAGGACCATCGCGATCCACGTGTACGTCAGGTGGTCGGGGACGCCGGGGATCACAAAGATCGGCGGATGCTCGAGGCTTCCCATGAGCTCAGTCCGCTACCCGTGCGGCGCGCAGACCGTGGGCGACCAGGACCGGCGGCAGGACCGAGAGGCCCACGATCACCGCGAGCGGGTGGGTCCAGCCGCTCCCCAGGAGCAGGCCCAGGGCGCCGACCGTCGAAAGGTGGCGAAGCCAGGCGCCGTGAAGGGCCGCTCTGCCCGAGCCGCCGTCGCGCACGAGCGCGACGGCGTTCGCGACGCTCCCGGCGAGCCAGCGGAAATTCAGCAGCGCGACCGCGCCCCCCCCGGCCACTCCCGCCGCGCCCTCGACGCCGGCCGCCCAGCCGGCCACCGCGCCGAGCGCGACGACGGCCGCGAGGCCGCTCCACGTCACGCGGCTCGACAGATCACCGTGCCTCATCATCGGATCCGCTCAAATGTTTGACCGCGCGAAAGAGATTCACGAACCCTGCGGCGATGCCGACCCCCAGGCCGAGCAACAGCAGCCACGGTTGGGTCCCCAGCCATCGATCCGCCCAGTACCCGCCCGCCAGACCGACCACGACGCACATCACGAAGGTCGTCCCGACAAAGGCGTAGGACCCAAGCCCTCGCCATGACGAGTCGCCTCCCGGAGCCATGTGAAGAGGAACACTATCACACCTCTATCCGGGTGGCAAGGGGCTGAAACTTCCTGATTCTGCATCGATTTTCGGCTTTCTCCGCTCATTGGTCTGGTACAAAGGGGGGCGATCGCTCAGCCGAACATGCCGCCCATGCGGGTCCCGGCCACCTTGTTGATCACGATCAGGGACGCGGCCGCCACCACGATGAGGATGAAGCCCAGGGCGGCCGCCTCGTTGGCGCTCCCCGCGATGTAGAAGTTGAAGATCCCGACGGTCATCATCTCCCAGCCCCCCAGGGACAGAAACAGGGTGGCCGAGGCCTCCTGGAGCGACGTCATGAACGAGAAGAGCCCGCCCACCAGGACCCCTTTCCAGATCAGCGGCAGCGTGATGTCCCTGAACGTGCGGAACCCCGTGGCCCCGACGTTGGCCGCCGCCTCCTCCATGGAGGTATGGACCAGCAGGAGGGAAGCGTAGCTCCCGCGGACCGTGTAGGGCAGGCGGCGCACCGCCAGCACCAGGGGCATGATGATCCAGACGCTCGTGAGGGCGACTCCGAGCCCCGGGATCTCCACGTGGAAGGCGCGGATGTAGGCGATGCCGATGGCGGTGCCCGGGATGGCCAGGATCAGCGTGTTCAGGGCGTCCAGGGCGGCGTTCCCGCGCAGCCGGGTTCGCGCCAGCATCCACGCGATCGGCACCCCGACCAGGATGCAGAGCCCCACGGCGATGCCCGAGTACAGGAAGCTATTGAGGATGTACTTCGGCGTCTCGACGATGACCCGCTCGAAGTACTGGAGCGTGTACTGGAGGGGGACCAGGGTCAGCGACCATCCCCTGCCAAAGGCCGCCAGCGTCACCCCGATGTAGGGGATGAAGGAGAGGAGCATCACGAACGAGAGCCCTGCCACGACCAGGATCTGCTTCACGGGGGACAAGCGCCGCCGCTCCACCTTGGAGTAGGCGAGCGAGGAGTAGTCCTTGATGGCCACGTACTGCTTGGCGGCGATCAGGAAGAGCACGGCGAGGAGCACCATGAGGGCCGAGATCACGATCCCCATCCGGAAGAGGCGCCGGTCCACGAACTGGACGATGTTCAGGTACGCCTGCGAGGCGAGCAGGTCGTGGACGCCGAGGATCAGGGGGGTGGCGAAGTCGGCGAAGGTCCAGATGAAGACCAGGAGGGCCCCGGCGATGTAGCCGGGGGTCGTCAGCGGCAGGGTGATGGTCCAGGTCTTCCGCCAGCCCCGCGCCCCCACGCTCTCCGCGGCCTCCTCCAGCGACGGGTCCACCTTGCCAAGGGCGTCCACGACGTTCAGGGTGATCATCGGAAACAGGTGGAGGGTCTCCACCAGGAGGACACCGTGGATCCCGTAGACGAAGTTGATCGGCGTCAGGAGGTCGAAGTAATCCATCAGGAAGACGTTGACCGTGCCGGCCCGCCCCATGATGAAGGTGAACCCGAGCACTCCCACCAGCGGCGGCGAGATGATCGGGATCAGCGTCAGGTAGGAGAAGAGGCTCCGCCCCCAGAAGTCGTACCGGACGAGCAGAAACGCGATGCCGACGCCCAGCACCGAGGTCGCGACGACGGTCCCGACCCCGAGGAGGACGGAGTTCCAGAGCGAGCGGAGGTAGAACCGGTCGGTGAAGAACTCGTAGAAATTCAGCAGCGTCACCCGCCCCGCATCGTCGGTGAAGGCGTCGTAGAACAGCCGGAGGAGCGGATAGACGAGGAAGACGAGCAGGAACGCCCAGATGAGCGCCACGCCAAGCGCCGGCAGGGCTTTCGCCCACGGCCGGGGCTGGAGAAGGACGGCGGCGCGGCCCTCAGGCGGAGTCATCGGCGATGGCCAGCGTCACCGACGGGGGAAAGGAGACCGCGACCGCCTGCCCCAGCGCGAACGGCTCGTGGTGCCAGGGGTCACGGATGTCGGCCTTGACCATCTGCCCGCCCTCCACCTCCACATCGTACCGGAGGGTGTTGCCCAGATAGGAGGCGAAGGCCACGCGCCCCCGGATGACGTTGCCGTCGGGAGCCGCCGCCGGCCCACCCCCGATCGCGACGTTCTCGGGGCGGATCGCCAGCACGCAGGCGGCGCCGAGGGCGATCCCGCTGTTGGGCATCGCGCGGAAGGAGCCCAGCGCCGTCTCCACGAGGAGCTCCGCCCCTCGCCGGTCCCTGACGGTGCCCTGGAGGAAGTTGTTCGTCCCCACGAAATCGGCGACGAATCGCGTCAGCGGCCGCTCGTAGAGCTCCTTGGGCGCGCCGACCTGCAGCACCTTGCCGTCGCGCATGACCGCCACCCGGTCGGAGAGGGAGAGCGCCTCCTCCTGGTCGTGCGTGACGTACAGGGCGGTGATGCCGAGATCCTTCTGGAGCTTGCGGATCTCGGCCCGGACCTGCACGCGGATCTTCGCGTCCAGATTGGAGAGCGGCTCGTCCAGAAGGAGGAAATCCGGGTTCAGCACGAGGGCGCGCGCCAGGGCGACCCGCTGCTGCTGGCCGCCCGAGAGCTGGCCCGGATACCGCCCCTCCAGGCCCGAGAGGTTGACCTTTCTCAGCCCCTCCATGACGCGGGATTCGATCTCGCTCCGGCGGAGCCGCCGGAGGCGGAGCCCATAGGCCACGTTGGCGAAGACCGTCATGTGGGGCCACAGGGCGTAGTTCTGGAAGACCATGCCGATATTCCTCTCGTGCGGAGGAAGCGCGTTGACGACACGGTCCCCGAACACGACCTCGCCCGCATCCGGCCTGTAGAAGCCGGCGACCAGACGCAGGAGAGTCGTCTTCCCGCAGCCCGACGGTCCGAGCAGCGTGAAGAGCTCCCCGTCCCCGACGTCGAGGCTCGCCCGCTCGACAGCGGTGACGCTCCCGAACCTCTTGACGACCTCGCGCAGGACGATCTTCATGTCCCCGCGGCTAGTACTTCTTCTTGAGGTCGCCCCATACCGCTTCGATGTCCTTCCGGTACTGCTCGTTGACCTCTTTGTAGCGCTTCTGGGCGATGTCGTCGTCGTAGATGTTCGAGACCGGCGCGTCGAAGTAGGAGCGCACCCCGCCGGTGAACTCGACCGCCAGCTCCGCGGTGGAGCCGGGCGGGCCCTGGACCTTGTACTTGGGGGTGATGGGGAAGAGACCGCGCTCCATGAACACCCGCTGCCCCTGCTCGGTCAGGAGGAACTCCACGAAGGCCCGGGCGGCCTTCGGATGCTTGGCGCCCGCCAGGATCCCCATGGGCTCCGGGGTCACGAAGGCGTTCTTCGGCGCCACGAACTTGATGTCGAAGCCCGCCAGCTTCTCCTCGAACGCCATATACGACGGGACCGCGAACCCGACGGCGAACTCGCCCTTGGCCACCACCGACGGCACGTCCCGGCTCCGGGCGGTGAAGATGCCCGAGTTGGCGGCCAGCCGCTGCAGCCACTCCCATCCCTTGGCGTCCCCCTTCTCCTGGAGGATGATCTCGTAGGTGGCGTGGGAGGAGGACGAGCGGGTCGGGGCGCACTGAGCGATGTTGCCCTTGAGCTTCGGGTTCAGCACATCCTCCCACTCCTTGAGCTCGGCCACCCCGAGCCGCTTCAGGAGCCGCGGATGGTAGACCAGGCCGTACGGCTCGAGCGCCGTCCCGACCCAGAAGCCGTTGGGGTCCTTGAGCGGGACCGGCTTCGGCTTGCCGATGGAGGCCGGGATCGCGTCCCAGGCCGCTTTGGAGATCTCGACCTTCACGAGGAGCTTCTGCTGGGCCAGCTTGTCGAAGAGCGCCGACTCTCCGCCCCAGAAGATGTCTACTTCGGGCTTGCCCTTCCACTCCACGATCCTGCCGTAGGAGACCGGGGTCCCGGCATGGAGCGCGCTGGTCTTGAGGTTCACGTTCCACTTCTCCTTCGCGTGCTGGGCGAAGGCCTTCAGCGCCGCGTCCACAATGAACTTGGAGACCGGCGTCTGAAGCACCAGCTCGTCCTCGATGGGCGCCTGGGCCCGGGCGAGGCCGACGCCTCCCAGCAGAGCCACCAGCACCAGCGCCGCGGCCGTCAACGTCGTACGCTTCATGATTGTTCTCCTTTCATTTATCCGAGCACGGGCACCCCGGGCTGTCGCCACGCCCGCGCCCATCATTCCGCCCAGCCGCGAGCCCGCTCGACGGCCCGGCGCCAGCCCGCGTAGAGCGCGGCCCGTCGGGCCTGGTTCATCGTCGGGGCGAACTCCCGGTCGAGTCTCCACCGTCCCGCCAGCTCAGCCGGCTTCCAGAGCCCGGCCCCCACCCCCGCCAGGTGGGCGGCGCCCAGCCCCGTCGTCTCGGTCACGGACGGGCGCAGGACGGGGACGTCCAGCAGATCGGCCTGGAACTGGCAGAGGAAGTCGTTGGCTGCCGCTCCGCCATCCACGCGGAGCGACCGGAGCGACGCGCCGGCCTCGGCCGCCATGGTCTCCAGGACGTCCCGGCTTTGGTAGGCGATCGCCTCCAGCGCCGCGCGGACCATGTGCGCCCGGGCGGTGCCCCGCGTGATCCCCACGATAGTCCCTCGCGCGTACATGTCCCAGTACGGGGCGCCGAGCCCCACGAAGGCGGGGACGAGGTAGACGCCGCCGGTGTCGTCCACCGACTCGGCGAGCTTCTGGCTCTCGGCCGCGTGAGCGATAAGCCCCAGGCCGTCCCTGAGCCACTGGATGGCGGCGCCCGCGATGAAGACCGATCCCTCCAGCGCGTAGGTCGTCGTCCCGCCCGCCTGCCACGCCACCGTGGTGAGCAGGCCCTCCTTCGACGGCACCGGCGTGGTGCCGGTGTTGAGGAGCATGAAGCAGCCGGTGCCGTAGGTGTTCTTGGCCATTCCGGGCTCGAAACAGGCCTGCCCGAACAGGGCGGCCTGCTGGTCTCCCGCGATCCCGGCCACGGGGATTCCGGCGGGCAGCCACCCCAGGTCCGCGGTCTCGCCGAACACTCCCACCGAGGGCCGCACCTCGGGAAAGACACCCATCGGGATCCCCAGAGCCGCGGCGAGCTCGGCATCCCACCCGAGCGACCGGACGTCGAAGCACAGGGTCCGCGAGGCATTCGACGGATCGGTAGCGTGCCGCCGGCCCCCGGTGAGCTGCCAGAGGAGCCAGGAATCCACGGTGCCGAAGGCGAGTCCGCCGCTCTCGGCCCGCCGGCGGGCGCCGGCGACTTCATCCAGGAGCCAGCGAATCTTGGTCCCGGAGAAGTAGGCGTCCAGGACGAGGCCGGTCTTCCGCCTGAACAGGGGCTCGAGACCGCCGGACCGGAGCCCCTCGCAGAGCCCGGCGGTGCGCCGGCACTGCCAGACGATGGCGCGGTGGATCGGGTGACCCGTCTTCCGATCCCAGAGGATCGTGGTCTCGCGCTGGTTGGTGATGCCGATCGCTGCGACCTCGGAACCAGCCACCCGCGCGGACGCCAGGGCCTGGCGGGCGGCCTGCTCGGTGGTCGTCCAGATCTCCTCCGGATCGTGCTCCACCCACCCCGGCCGGGGGAAGTACTGCGGGAGCTCGGCGTACCCGCGCCCGCGGACTTGCCCCTCAGCGTCCACGACCAGCGCCGTGGAGCCCGTGGTGCCCTGGTCCAGCGCGAGCACGTAACGCTTGACCGTCATCGGCCGAGCAGCCCCTTGGCCACGGCGGGGCGATCGGTGATGAGGATGCCCACCCCCATCTCGATGAACCGCTTCATGACCGCCGCGTCGTTGACGGTCCACACGCCCAGGAGAAGCCCCGCCTGCTCGGCCTGCCTGACCACGTCGGAGGTGACCAGCCCCTGGTGGAGCCCGATGAAGCGCGCTCCCGCGTCCCGGAGCCTCTCGAGCTCCCGTCCGACCGTGGACCGGACTTCGGCGAGATCCCGCTTCTCGTACAGTCCCCCGACCGACACCGCCGGCCGCAGCTCCCGGATCCGGTTGACCGTCTCTTGCTCGAAGGCCATGACGATCGTCCGGCTGGCCATGCCGTGGCTGTCGAGGATCCGGAGGACCTTTTCTTCGATCCCATGGTATCGCCGGCGCTTCGCGTCCACTTTGATCTCCAGCAGGAGCCGGAGGGAGGTCGGCGCTGCCTGCCCCACCACCTCGTCCAGGGTGGGGATCGTCTCCTCCGTTACCTTCCCGTCCCTCCCCTTCAGGCGGAGCGCCTTGAGCTCGGCGAGCGTCCGGTCGCTCACAGCCCCCACCCCCGTGGTCGTCCGCTCCAGGGTCGGGTCATGGATCACCACCGCCTCACCATCTTTGCTCAGGTGGACATCGAACTCCAGGAAGTCGGCGCCGAGAGCGATGGCGTTGCTGAAGGCGAGGAGGCTGTTCTCGGGACAGAGCTGCGCGCCCCCTCGGTGAGCCGCCAGGAGCGTCCCCGCTGCCCGCGCCCCGGCGTGCCCGCCGAGGGTGGCCACGAAACCGAGGCTCAGCGCCAGCACGAGCATGATCCCCGCGTTCACTTCTCCGTCTCGATCAGGCCCTTCACGAACCAGTGTTGCATGAAGACGACCACGGCCACCGGCGGCAGCATGGCGAGCATCGTCGTGGCCATGATCAGGTTCCAGTCGGTCTGAGCATCCCCGGTGCCGATCATCTTGACAATGCCGATGACGATCGTGTCCATGCTGCGGCTGGTGGTGATCAGGAGCGGCCACAGGTACTGGTTCCAGCCATAGATGAAGAGAATCACGGACAGCGCCGCGATGTTGGTGCGCGACAGGGGCAGCACCATGTGACGGAAGAACCGGAGCGGCCCCGCGCCATCGATCTTGGCCGCCTCCACCAGCTCGTCCGGGATTGTCAGGAAGAACTGCCGGAAGAGGAGCGTCGCCGTGGCCGACACGATCAGGGGCACGGTGAGGCCCGCGAACGTGTTGACCATGCCGAGGTCGGACACGACCTTGAAGGTCGGGATGATCCTCACCTCCACGGGGAGCATCAGGGTGAGGAAGATCATCCAGAAGAAGAACATCCGCAGGGGGAAGCTGAAGAACACCACGGCGTAGGCCGAGAGGATCGAGACCGCGATCTTTCCGGCCGTGATGACGACGGCCATCACAAAGCTGTTGAACATCATCCCGGCGACCGGCACGGCCTTGACGCGCTGGCCGCTGCCCTGCTCCCAGGCCTGCGCGTAGTTCTCGAGGGTGAACTCCCCCGGATAGAGAGGGAGGCTACCGCGGCCGATGGTCCCCGCGTCATGGGTCGAGCCGATCAGCGCCATGTAGATGGGGAAGGCGAAGACCACCACCCCGATCACCAGCAGAAAGTGGACCCGCCACGCCGTCCCCGCCCGCGCTTCGATCATCAGTAGTGGACCCGGCGCTCGATGTAGCGGAACTGGATCGCCGTCAGTCCGATGACGATCGCCATCAAAATGACCGACTGCGCCGAGGACCCCCCGAGGTCGAGGTTGATGACCCCGTCCACGTAGACCTTGTAGATCAACGTCTCCGTGGCCTTCCCGGGGCCCCCGCCCGTCAGCGCGTGGATCGTTCCGAAGGTGTCGAAGAACGCGTACACGAGGTTGACCACCAGCAGGAAGAACGTGGTCGGCGAGAGAAGGGGGAACACGATGCTCCAGAAGCGCCGGTTGGGGCCGGCGCCGTCGATCGCCCCGGCCTCGATCACCGACTTCGGGATCGACTGGAGCCCGGCGAGGAAGAAGAGGAAGTTGTAGGCGACCAGCTTCCAGGCGGCGGCGAGGATCACGATGAGCATGGCCTGGGCCCCGTTGAGCTTGTAGTCCCAGGGCACCCCCACCCGGCGGAGCGCCTGGCCGAGGAGCCCGATGGACGGATGGAAGATGAAGAGCCAGAGCACCGCCGCCACCGCGGGGGCGACCGCATAGGGCCAGATCAGCAGCGTCTTGTAGGCGGTGGCGCCGCGGATGCGGCGGTCGGCCATCACGGCCAGCAGGAGGGCCGAGACCATCGCCAGGGCGGTGACCGAGGTGCTGAAGACCAGGGTGCGGCCGGCCGAGTCGAGGTAGAGGGGGTCGGCGAGAACGACCCGGAAGTTCTCGAGCCCCACGAAGGTCTGGCGCAGACCGAAGGCGTCCTGGAGCAGGAAGGACCAGTAGATCGCCTGGCCCGCCGGCCAGAAGAAGAAGACGAGCGTGATCGCGATCTGCGGGGCGAGGAGGAGGTAGGGGAGCAGCTTGTTGTCGAAGATCACCCGCCGGCGCATGCCCCTGCCCCTCCGGGCGCCCCCGCCCGCGTCCCGGCGACGGGGGCGCCGCCGGGCGGATTAGCGGTTGGCCCGCTCGAAGCTGCGCAGGACGACGTTACCACGCTGCACCGCGCTGTCGAGCGCCTGCTGAGCCGTCTGCTGGCCCTGGAAGGCCTTCTCGATCTCCTCCTGGATGATGTTCCGGATCTCGGGCATGTTGCCGAGACGGAGGCCGCGCGAGTTCTCGCCCGGCTGGGTGCGCGTCATCTGGAGGAACGGGATGTCCGCACCGGGGTTCTGCTGGTAGTAACCCGACGCCTTCACTCGCTCGAACCCCGCGAACGTGATCGGGAGAAACCCGGTGTCCGTGTGCCACTTGGCCACCACTTCGGGGCGGCCGAGGTAGCGGAATAACTCGGCGACGGCCTTGTATTCCTCGGGCCGGCGGTTGGGGGCGGTCATCACCCAGAAGCTGGCGCCACCGATGATCGAGTTCTTCGGCGCGCCGGGCACGTCCGGGTAATAGGGCAGCATCGCCGCGCCCCACTCGAACTTCGCCTCGCGGATGATCCGCGCTCTCACGCCCGAGGAGGCGTGGAGGATGGCGCACTCCCCCGACGGAAACAGGGCATCGCCCGCCGCATCGCGGCCGCCGTACTTGAAGCTGCCCTCGCGCTGCATGCCGATGAGCGTCTGGACATGGCGGACGTGCACGGGGCTGTTGATCTTGAGCTCGGCGTCCAGCCCCTCCATGCCGTTGGCCCTGGTCGCCAGGGGCACGTTGTGGATGGCGCTGAACTGCTCGAACTGGGTCCAGGTCGGCCAGGCCGTGCTGAACCCGCAGGGGGTCGCGTTGGCCGCGCGGATCTTGCGCGCCGCCTCCCGCAGCTCGGGCCAGGTCTGGGGCGCTTTGCCGGGGTCGAGCCCCGCCTTCTTGAAGGCGTCCTTGTTGTACCACATGATCGCCGTCGAGCTATTGAACGGCATCGACATCATCCGGCCGTCCGGCAGGCTGTAGTAGCCGCGCACCGCGGGCAGGTAGGCGTTGGGGTCGAAGGGCACGCCGGTCTCGCGCATCAGCTCGTGGACGGGCTTGATGGCCCCCCGCGCGGCCATCATGGTCGCGGTGCCGACCTCGAACATCTGCACGACGTGGGGGGCCTTCCCCGCCCTGAACGCCGCGATCGCCGCCACCATCGTCTCGGGGTAGGACCCCTTGAACGTGGCGTTGACCTGGTACTGCGTCTGCGAGGCGTTGAAGTCCGCCGCGATCTTCTCGAGGATGCCGCCCAGGGGCATAGCGAGACCGTGCCAGAACTCCACCTGGACGCGCTGCTGGGCGCTGCCGGTGCCGACGACCCCGAGGAACGCCAGACCGACGATGGCGCCGGTCAGGCCTGCGGTGAGAGCTCTGCGTGCGCTCATGGCTGGGTTCCCTCCCGAACGGGCGTGGTTATGAGTTGTGCCGCATTCTACTCCAGGCGTCGAACCGCGCGCAATCACCTGCCCTGGCGGAAGCGGTGGCTCTGATTCACCTCGTCGTGGAAGGCGGCGAGCTCCGCCTCCCGCCGCCGGGCGTTCCACCCCAGGAGATCCGCCATGCGGGCCGCGATGGGCCCGGCGCAGTCGAGGCCCTGGCAGGAACTCGTGCCGATACCGGTGCGGCGGAGGAGGAAGTCCTGGAGGGAGATCGTCAGCTCGTCCGCGACGGCGTGATGCAGTTGCGCGACGATCTCCGGGTTGCGCGGGCAGAGCCGCTCGGCGCCGTCGGGGAGCTTCCGGGCGAGGTCCAGGATGCGGACGTAGCTGCGCCCGTAGGTCTCGACGAGCCGCTCGAGCGTTTCCCGCCGGAGCCCCGTCGTCGCCATCTCCCCCGAGACGTCCATCCACGCCCGCGCCTCCAGCCGCCCCGCGCTCTGATCCGCCCCGTCGAGGGTGAGCATCGCGGTGCGCGCGGGCGCGCGGCGTCCCAGCCGCTCCATCGCGAGGTCCGACGCCTCCTCGGCCAGGCTCCTGAAGCACGTCAGCTTGGTGCCCGTGATCGTGAGAAACTTTCCTCCCGGACCCTCCACCCACACCCGGTGCTGGCGGGACACCTTCGAGGGCGACTTCCCCGGCTCGTGGGTCAGCGGCCGAACCCCCGCGTAGGTGTAGAGCACGTTGCCGGCCGTCACGCGCGGGTCCGGGAGCACGCGCCGGACCTCCTCCAGCAGGTACGTCACCTCGTCCTTCGTGGCCCAGAGGCGGTCCAGGTTGCCGTCGAAGTCGGTGTCCGTCGTGCCCACGAGGGAGAACTCGCGCCAGGGGATCACGAAGATCATCCGCTCGTCCTGCGCCGGCAGGTACACGGCGCGCTCGGTCAGCCGCGGGAGGAGACAGTGAACGCCCTTGGTGGTCCGGATGACGTGGGCGCCGCGGTCCTGGACGCCGGCCAGCGCCCGGATCCGGTCCACCCAGGGGCCGGCCGCGTTGACGATCACCTGACCCCTCACGCGGGCCACCCGCTCGGTCAGGAGGTCGCGCACGGCCAGGCCCTCGATGCCCTGGGGGCCCCTGAGGACCTCCTCGACCGCCACGTAGTTGAACGCCCGGGCCCCGTGACGGCAGGCCGAGAGGACGTTCTCCAGGCACAGGCGCTCGGGAGAGAGCAGGAGATCGTCGAAGTAGTACCCCGCGCCCCGGAGGTCCTCGGCGCGGATCTCGGGTTCCAGCGCCAGCGCGGCCTCCGGCCGGATCACCCCGTAGCGGTCCGTCGCCTTGCCCGGCGTGAGCCAGTCGTAGAGCGCCAGCCCGATCCGCACCTTGATGAGGCCCCGGCGCGCCCCGCGATAGATCGGGATCAGGAACGGCAGCGGGCGGATCAGGTGGGGCGCCAGACGGCTCAGCGTCTCCCGCTCCCTGAGCGACTCCCGCACCAGCCTGAAGTCGAAGAGTTCCAGATACCTGAGGCCGCCGTGGATCAGCTTGGAGGACCGGGACGTGGTGCCGTAGGCGAAGTCGCTCTTTTCGAACAGCGCCACGCTGGCCCCCCGCAGGGCGAGGTCCCGCGCCACTCCCGCTCCGGCCATGCCACCGCCGATGACGAGGACGTCGAACTGCTGGTTTTCGATCCCGGCCAGCCGACTCATGCTTTCAGCAGTCCCCGTATAGACGCTAGCACGTGGTCGGGCTTGAGCTCGGCGATCCGCGGGTCGGTGGCGGCGGTGACGCCGGAGAGGACCAGGACCGTGCCCAGTCCCAGGGCCTTTCCCATGGTCACGTCCGTTTCGATCCTGTCGCCCACGATCACCGTCTCGGAGGCCGGGAGTCCCAGCACCTCCAGCGCCACCTCCAGCATGAGGCGGGACGGCTTGCCGACGATCAGCTCGACCGTCTTGCCGGTGACGGCCTCCACGGCCGCGATCATCCCCGCGCAGTCGGGGATCTCGCCGCCGGCGACGGGGCAGGTCCGATCGGGGTTCGTGGCGATGAGCCGCGCCCCGCCCTTCACCGCCTGGAGCGCGGTGTTGAGCTTGGCGTAGGTGAACGTCCTGTCGAAGGCGATCACCACCCAGCCCACCCGCTCGTCGTCGCGGACCTCCAGGCCGTGAGCCCGGAGCTCCTCGATCAGCGGGGGCTCACCGATGACGAAGCAGGCGGCGCCGGGATCCGTTCGCGCCAGGTGGCGGGCCAAGACCAGGGACGAGTTGACGACGTCCCCGGCCCGGGTGGGGATGCCGAGGCGCGTCAGCTTGGCCGCGTAGTCGTCCCGGGTCTGGATGGGCTTGTTGGAGAGAAACGCCACGCGCCGGCCGGCCGCGCGCAACGCCGCGATGACCGGAGCGGCGCCCTCGATCAGGGCCTCTCCCCGATACACCGTGCCGTCCAGGTCGAAGAGCCAGCCGCGGTACGGGAGGCGGACGGCCAAAGTCTTCAGCGCAACAGCGGGGCCACCGCCGCCTGGGCGAGGTCCAGGACGGGCGCGGGCATCACCCCGAGCTGGAAGACGCCCCAGAGCGCGACCGCCAGGGCCAGGCCCCCGGCGAAGGACGGCGCCGGCCCGGTGGGAGCGCCCTCGGCCTCGCGCATGTACATGTAGACAACGACCCGGAGGTAGTAGTACGCGGCCACAGCCGAGTTGAGGACCGCGATGATCGCCAGCCAGATGTAGCCCGAGCGGACGGCGGCCCCGAAGAGGTAGAACTTGCCGGCGAAGCCCGCCGTGGGCGGCATCCCGACGAGCGAGAGGAGGAAGAGCGCCAGCACGAGCGACAGCAGGGGATGCCGCGCGGCCAGCCCCGCGTAGTCGTCCAGCTCCACCGCCTCCTGGCGCCCCCGCTCGAGGAGCAGGATCGCCCCGAAGGCCCCCACCGTCGTGAAGGTATAGACCAGCAGGTAGAAGAGCACGCTTCCCACCCCGAGCGCGCCGCCGGCCACCACCCCCACCAGCATGTACCCGACGTGCGCGATGGAGGAGTAGGCGAGCATCCGCTTGAGGTTGGACTGGGCGATGGCGATCACGTTCCCGAGGGTCATCGTCAGGACGGCGACCACCAAGAGGAGCAGGGTCCAGTCCGGCTGGTTGACCTTGAACGTCGAGAACAGGACGCGCAGGAGGGCGGCGAACCCTGCCGCCTTGGAGCCGGTGGCGATCAGCGCCGTCACGCTCGTCGGCGCGCCCTCGTACACGTCCGGCACCCACATGTGGAACGGCACCGACGAGATCTTGAAGCCGAACCCGACGAGGAGGAGGCCGAATCCGATCAGGAGCAGCGGATCCAGCTGGAGGCCGCCCGACGCCGCCGCGATTCGATCCAGCGCGGTGGTGCCGGTGGCGCCGTAGATCAGCGCAATCCCGTACACGAAGAAGCCCGTGGCGAAGGCACCCAGGAGGAAGTACTTCATCGACGACTCGGCGGACGTGAGTCTCGCCTGGAAGAACCCGGCGAGGACGTAGAGCGACAGCGACATCAGCTCCAGGGCCAGAAAGATCACGATCAGGTCGGCGGCCTGGGCCATCAGCATCATGCCCAGCGTGGCGAGTAACACCAGGACGTAGTACTCCCCCCGCTCAATCCCGTTGCGGCGGAGGTAATCGATGGACAGGAGGAGGACCAGCGCCGCCGCGTAGCAGATGACCACGTCGAGGAACACGGCGAAGTCGTCCAGCAGGAGCATCCCCCCGAAGGCGCGCCCCTCCCGCCCCCAGAGGAGCAGGGCGGCAAAGAGCGCGGCCACGACCCCGACGAGCGCCACGACGGCGAGGTGCCCCTTCCGCTCCCGGGGCGGGAGCAGGTCGAGCAGGATCACCAGGGCGGCCGTCGCCGCCACCAGCAGCAGCGGGACCAGGGGGCCGGGCATCAGCGCCCTCCCGGCGTCGCGGCGACCTTGGCCTGGACCTGGGTGATGAGCGCCTGGACGCTCGCCTCGGTCATCCCCGTGAAGGGACGCGGGTACACGCCGATCCAGACGATGAAGAGGAGCACCGGCAGGAGGACCGCCCACTCGCGCCGCGTCAGGTCGGCCAGCCCGCGGTTCGCCTCGCTCGTGATCTCCCCGAAGCAGACGCGCTGGTACATCCAGAGCATGTAGACCGCCGTGAAGATGATGCCGCTGGTCGCCAGGACCGGCACCAGGTAGGCGGCCGGAGCGGCGGACGGGCCGGCCGCCCACGCGAAGGCGCCGACCAGGATCAGAAACTCGCCGACGAACCCGTTGAGGCCGGGGAGCCCCAGCGAGGAGAGGGACACGATCATGAAGAGGACGGAAAAGGCCGGGATCGCCTTCCAGAGCCCGCCGAAGTCGGCGATGAGCCGCGTGTGGCGCCGCTCGTAGAGGATTCCCACCATGAGGAAGAGCGCCCCCGTGGAGAGCCCGTGGTTCACCATCTGGATGATGCCGCCCACGATCCCCTGCGGGGTGAGGGTGAAGAGGCCGAGCACGACGAAGCCAAGGTGGCTCACGCTGGAGTAGGCCACGAGCTTCTTCAGATCCGGCTGGACCATGGAGACCCAGGCGCCGTAGACGATGCCGACGAGCGCCAGGAGGAAGATCCAGGGGACGAAGGCCAGGCTCGCCTGCGGAAACAGCGGCAGGCAGAAGCGGAGGAAGCCGTAGGTGCCCATCTTCAGGAGGACGCCCGCGAGGATCACGCTGCCCGCGGTCGGCGCCTCCACGTGGGCGTCGGGGAGCCAGGTGTGGAACGGGAACATCGGCACCTTGATCGCGAAGGCCACCGCGAAGGCGAGGAAGAGCCAGACCTCGGCGCCGGGCGGGACGAGGTAGCCCGCGAGGGTGGGAAGGTCGAAGGTGTACGTCCCCGTGGCGGCGCCGTGCTGGAAGTAGAGCGCCAGGATCGCCACCAGCATGAGGACGGAGCCGGTCAGGGTGTAGAGGATGAACTTGATTGCGGCGTAGATCCGGGCGGGCCCGCCCCAGACCCCGATGATGAGGTACATGGGGATCAGCATGGCCTCCCAGAAGATATAGAAGAGGAAGAGGTCCAGGCTGACAAACACCCCCAGCATCCCCGTTTCGAGGAGGAGCATGCTGATCGAGAACTCCTTGACCCGATCTTCGACCGCCCGCCAGGAGGAGAGCAGCGCGAGCGGCGAGAGGAAGGTCGTCAGGAGCACCAGGAGCAGGCTGATGCCGTCGATCCCGAGGTGGTAGGAGATCCCGAAGGACGGCATCCACGGGAGCCGCTCGCGGAACTGGTAGCCGGCGCTCGCGGCGTCGAAGCCGGCGTAGAGGAGGAGGGAGACGGCGAAGGTCGCCACGGCGACGAGGAAGGCGAACCAGCGGACGAGGGCCGCCTGCCCCCGCGGGAGGAGGGCGAGGACGACGGCCCCCAGCACCGGGAGAAAGGTCACCGCCGAGAGGATCGGCCAACCACTCATCGCGAGAGGAAGAACGCGACGATGACGACGGCGCCGAGGAGCGTCGCGAGCGCGTAGTTCATGACGTAGCCCGTCTGGACGAGGCGCATGGACCGCGCCCAGCCCACGACCAGCCGCCCCACGCCGTTGACGATCCCGTCCACGAACCCCAGGTCGAGGACACGCGCGCAGAAGCCGGCGAGCCACACGAGCGGCCGGACGAAGAGGAAACCATAGACTTCGTCCACGTAGTACTTGTGCAGGACGAGCGCGTGGAGCCGGTTGCGGGGGCGGCCGATGGCCTCCGCGTTGACGGGGCGGCTGTCGTAGATCAGCCACGCGAGGAGGACCCCGGCCACCGCGGCGATGACGGAGAGGATGAGGAGCGTCAGCGCCGAGAGCCCGCCGTGGCCGGCCTCCTCGGCGAGGGGGAACACGGGAGAGAGAAATCGCGCGAACGCCGTGCCCTGGGCCGACGGGATCCCGACGGCCACGCCGGCGACGGTGGTCAGCAGGGCGAGCAGGCCGAGCGGGACGGTCATCACCCGGGGCGACTCATGGACGTGGCGGGCCACCTCCTGGGACATGCGGGGGGCGCCGCGGAAGGCGAGGATGAAGGCCCGGGAGATGTACACGGCGGTGAGCAAGGCGCCGAGGAGCAGGACCGCCCAGAGGCCCGGGCGGCCCGCGTGGTACGCCGAGGCCAGGATCTCGTCCTTGGAGAAGAAGCCGGCCAGCGGCGGAAGACCCGCGAGGCCCGCCGCCCCCACGAAGAATGTCACCGTCGTCGTGATCATTCGCGGCGCGACCCCGCCCATCTTCCGGAGATCCTGCTCGCCGCGGAGCGCGTGGATCACGCTGCCGGCGCCGAGGAACAGGAGCGCCTTGAAGAACGCGTGGGTCACGAGGTGGAAGAGTCCCGCGGCGTAGGCGCCCAGCCCCACGCCCGCGAACATGTAGCCGAGCTGGCTGATCGTCGAGTAGGCCAGCACGCGCTTGATGTCGGTCTGGGCCAGAGCGATGGTGGCGGCGAACAGCGCCGTGAGCCCCCCGACCCACGCCACCACGTCGAGCGCGACGCCCGAGCGCTCGAAGAGGAGGTGGCTCCGCGCCACGAGGTAGATGCCGGCCGTCACCATCGTCGCGGCGTGGATCAGGGCCGAGACCGGCGTGGGGCCCTCCATCGCGTCCGGCAGCCACGTGTGGAGCGGAAGCTGGGCCGACTTGCCGCAGGCCCCCATGAAGAGGAGGAGCGCGATGACCGTCGCCGTCTCGGGAGCGAGCGTCGGCACCTTGGCGAAGACCTCGTCGTAATCCAGGGTGCCGAGCGCCACCCAGAGGTACATCACGCCGAGGCCGAAGCCGAAGTCCCCCACCCGGTTCACGATGAACGCCTTCTTGCCCGCGTCGGCGGCGGCCTTCCGCTCGTACCAGAAGCCGATCAGGAGATAGGAGCAGAGCCCCACGGCCTCCCAGAAAACGTAGAGAACCAGGAAGTTCCCGGCCAGGACCAGCATCACCATCGAGAAGACGAAGAGGTTCAGGTAGGTGAAGAAGCGCGCGTAGCCGGGATCGCCGTGCATGTAGCCGACGGAGTAGAGGTGGATCAGGAATCCGACCCCCGTCACGACGAGGAGCATCACCGCGGAGAGCGGATCCACGAGCGCCGTGACGGCCGTCGTGAACGCGCCGGCCTGGATCCACGGGAAGAGATCCCCCCTGAACGTCTCGCCGCTCCACACGCTGAGGAAGAGGATGCACGAGCAAAGGAAGGAGGCGCCGATAACGGGAACCCCGATCCAGTGGGCGTGCCGGCCGATCCACCGACCGAAGAGCGCGTTCAGGAGCGTTCCGAGGAGGGGCAAGAACGGCATCAGCCAGACGGGCGTCGACACCGACCCACTCTAGCGAAACGCCCCCGGGGGTGTCAAGGCGCGGCCCGCCCCATGCTGATCTCCGTCATAGCGCCCGGCTCCCCGATCTGGCATCCTGGATAGAGATGTCTCCAGAATCGGAAAGGGGACCACAATGAGCCATATGCACCATCAGCATCACCACGGGAAAACGCGCACCGCCGCCGAGGATCTCAGGGAGGAGCACGTGATCATCGAGCGGGCCCTCTCGGTCCTCGAGGCGTTCGCCCTCGGGGTCGACGCCGGCAAGACCGTCCAGAAAGAGCGGGTCGCGTCGCTCCTCGACCTCCTCAAGACCTTCGCCGACAAGTGCCACCACGGGAAGGAGGAGCAGATCCTCTTCCCCGCCCTGCTCGCGACCAAGGCGGACGAGGCCAAGGCGACGGTGGACGAGCTCCTGAAAGAGCACGAGGTGGGGCGGGCCGCCGTCCGCCGGATGAGCGACGGGATCGCTGGCTGGGAGAAACCGGAGGCGCGCCGCCTGTTCGCCGCGGCGGCCCACGACTACGTGGACCTGCTCCGCCGCCACATCGCCAAGGAGACCGAGGGGCTGCTGCCACTCTCCGAGCGCCTCCTCTCCCAGCCCGAGCAGCTGGGGCTCGCGGGAAAGTTCGAGGCGATGGAGGAGCAGGTGATCGGCCACGGGGTCCACGAGCGCCTCCTGAAGACACTGGAGAGCCTCGAGCGGGCCGTCTAAGACAGGAGGGCTACACGAGAAGGCCTTAGAAGCCGCGTCCCGCCTTCCGCGAGCCTCTTCCCCTCGTAAAGCGCTTTGTCGGCCGCCGCCACGAGGTCGGCGCCCGCGGCGACATCCAAGTACCGCCTGTTGGGAGGGGAACGACGATGGATCGATCGGGTCCGGTCGCCGTTCCTGCCGTCGACCGGTCGGCTGAAGGTATTGGGCCGATCCGGAGGAATCAAGACCGCGCCCTCCGTGAGGGTCATTCGCACCGGCATCATGCGACAGGCTCGTCCACAGTGAGTGCCAGTCTGGCCATCTCGCGAGATAACGGGGGATGTTGTCCTCCTCGAAAGACTTCATGCACTCAATATTTTCCCCAAGCCTGGTGCAGTGTTAGACCAGCGAAGGGGGCGAGACGGCGAGGCTGGCACCCGGGTTGCAGGATTCAGGGAGGTCAGAGGGTGAAGCCGTGGACCATGCCACAGGAGTGAAGTGAAGATGAGTCCGAATCTCTTCCTCGTCGGGTTGGGCCTGGTCGCGCTCGGTCTCTTCCTTGTCGGCTCGGTCCAAGCGTTTCAGGAGTCACGTGGCCGTGGTCGGGGCCGGCTCCGGCGCTCATCGAGACCCGTCGTGGCGGAGCTCGTGGTTCAGCTGGTGAAAACGATCGAGCGGTTAGACTCGCTGACGAACCGCGTGGAGAACGTGGAGAATTCAATCCAGCGAACCACTGGGACAGCGGTGCCAGTCACGCTTCCGTGCCCTGACGTCCCGACGGCGCCCCAAGACTCCCGCTCGTCACGAGGTCGCGCCTCTGTCCCCACCCTGGTGGCGGCTCAGGTCGCATGGCCAGCCCCCCCTTCCGCTCCAGCAGCGGTTCTTCAGCCGGCGCCTGTCGAGGCCCCGAAACCGGACACTCCTCTGAAAGACGCTCGGCCGTCGGGATTGGAGCCTCCCCCACTGGATGACTTGGAGTACGGGAAAATCGTCGCGCGCTACGCCGACGGCCGGATTCTCAAAGGGTTCACCTACGACTTCTACCCCAACAAACCCCGCTTTCACCTCATGCCGGCCGCCGGGGCGCCCTCGGGGAAGGCGGCCGAGATACGGACAAAGGATCTCAAGGCGGTGTTCTTCGTGCGGGACTTCGGGGGGAACCCTCACTACCAAGAACGGAAGGAGTTCACCGAGGACGACCGGCCCGTTGGCCGGAAAGTAGAGGTAACCTTCAAGGACGGTGAAATCCTGGTCGGATCCACCGTCGGGTATGATCCCAGGCGCCCCGGGTTCTTCTTCATCCCCGCCGATCGAAAAAGCAATAACCACAAGGTATTCGCCGTTTCCGCCGCGGTGGCCGACGTCCGCTTCCTGTAAGACCGGACCCTTTCAGGGAAACGAAACCCTGTCCCCACACATATGAACCAGCTTACCCCTCTGGAAGGTTGATCTGACGCCCCCGCCGGTGCCGGGTAAGTAAAAGTTATTACTCCTACCTTGTAAAGTTTACACGTCTGGCGGCTCTTGGGCCCGGTTTTGCCGATCCGGCCTACCGACCCCACGCATTTCCATCAGTTACAGTCCGGTCTTTCTTGGCACGGGCATTGCTGCTCTTACGAGGAAAACCAACAGTCACTGACCCATCCACCCACTTTTAGGCCCGGAGCGGTCAGGAGACGTCAAGGGAAAACGAGAGAGATCCAGGATGTGGTGCCACTGGAGGCGGAAATCGCCGATTCGTCGCCGAAGGATCATCGCCTTCATTGGCGAGGGCTCCGAGCTCGAGGGCAAGTGCACGTTCAGCGGCACCGTCATGCTGAGTGGGAAGTTCAAGGGCAATATCACAACGACAGACACCCTGATCGTTGGCGAGCGAGCGGTAGTGCATGCCACGGTTCGGGCCGGGACAGCAATTGTCAACGGGGAGTTGTCCGGCACGGTGGAAGCCACCGAGAGAGTGGAGCTGAAGAAGGGTGCCCGGGTCTTCAGTGACCTCCAGGCCCCTGTACTGCTTGTCGAGGAAGGGGTCCTCTTCGAGGGGCACTGCCGCAGTACCAAGTCGGAGCCACGCGAGGGAACCCGTGATGATTCGGTCGTGCCGCTACGACAGTAATCCAGTTGGGGGCTGAATGAGGGACGAGACCGAGCGGTGGCAATGAGAAACTCGAACACGATCGTCGACGAGTGGACTTTCAAGGTTGTCACCGAGCTGGAGATTCGCAAAGCGTCCCGCTTACAATACCCTGTATCCCTCTTGGCCCTCCGTCCCGAGCCGGATAGCAAGACGCCCGCAGCGCCGCTCATGGAGCAGCTCGCCCAAGTGATCAGCCAAGTTATCCGGAGCACCGATCTCGTGCGCCTCCCCGCCGCTTCGTCCACTCTGCACGTCCTGCTCGTCGGTGCTTGTTCGGAGCATCTCCCCAGCGTCATTCGGCGGATCGTGGAGGAAGTTGGTCGGCACCGGCTCCGGATCGACGGAGGGAGGCGGCCGGTGGCGCTTAGCGTGGGAGCGTCCTGCTTCCCGACCACCGCCGCCACCGTGCAGGATCTCTCGACCCAGGCAGAACGTTTAGCACATTTTGGGCACAGTCGGCGGGAGCGGCTCAGTCGCACGGTCCGGTAAGCGGTTGCTGCTCCTGGGTTATGTACGTTAGGTAGCAGGCACCCACCTCTTCCTGGCCTCCCTCGCTCACGCCCAGAGGGACCGCGAAGCCGCTGATTCCGCCCTCCGATTGGATGGCCTCCCGACACGAGCGGCCGTCATTTCATGACATGTTGGCACCCCCCGCCCGCGCGGAGCGCCTTGGCAAGGTGCCCGGCTCAGGAACCGCTCACCGAGTCAACGAGTTGCCGCACCGGTGCCACCTGGCACAAACTCTGCTTGTGGACAAGCGGGGAGATCTCTATGCGGAAGGTCTGGACGAAGCCGAGCGGATCCGGGCGGACGCCCCCGGCCACCCTCAGGAGCCGGCCCGGGACGGGGCCATGAAACTCCGACGTCGAATCTATCGGACCGTGAGTCTCCGACAGGCCGGTGCGGTGATTCTTGCTCTGACGACAATTCTCCCGCTGCTCCTTTTCCTCTACCACCTCAACCGATTCGAACTCCTATCCAGGACGGAGACTCAGGCGGGCCTCTTCCTCGCGCTCCTCACCGCCGTGCTGGGATTCATCCTGTTCCGACTGATCGTCAATCGAATCGCGCACCTCGCCCGGACCGTGGGGGCGCAGGGCGCCGAACCCGTGCCCGGGATCGGCCCGGTCACCGAGATCGTCCAGATCCGCGGGGCCTTCAAGAACTTGCTCAGGGACTTGGGAGGATCCCGGGAGGACCTCAGGGAGCTTATGGTGAAGCTGGTGAGCCTCAACGAGATCGTCGAGCTGGGCGCCCCGATCCTCCAAAGTCAGAACCTCTTGGATCGCGTCCTCGATCGGACCATGCGGGCGGTCCGTGCCACCATCGGCTCCATCATGCTCCTCGACCCCGAGCGGCCGATACTTCGGATTGCGGCGGCACGCGGGTTACCCGATGAAGTCCTCGACGCCGAGGTGAAGGTGGGGGAAGAGATCGCCGGGAAAGTCGCGAAGTTGGGCGTGCCGGTCCTCGTCGAGGATATCGAGAAAGACCCGAGGTTCGCAAAGCCCAACGATCCCAGGTACGGTGCGGGTTCCTTCATCAGTGCTCCCATCCGGGTCGGTGATCGGATCCTCGGCGTGATCAACCTGGCCAGAAAGAAACCCGACTCAGCCGGGCCGCCGGGCACGGCTCCATTCACCGCCATTGACCTGCGCTTCGTCACCGCCCTCACGAATTACGTAGCGTATGTCCTCGACAACGCCCGGTTGCGCCGGGAAACTAGCCGCCTGGCTAAGCGGCCAATCCGACCCTCCAAGGCGGCCCTCAACTAGAGGGCGCGAAGGCCGGCGCAGTCGGCGCGCTGGGCCGCTTCTGGAGAAAGGTGTCCAAGTGGGCGCGGACGACGGCGTGGAGGACACCGGGCTCCGCGTCGCGTGGGCGGTAAGCCGGACGCTACTTCTGGCAGGGCTGCCGAACCGACTCGCCCTCCTCGATCATGCGTGAACTGGCGTGCGTGACGGAGAGAAGCCGGCGGAAGCGGCGGGCGTCGGAGAACATCTCCGTGTTGTTGAAGAGGACGTAGACGGACCGGCGCCCCCGGCAGAAGCCGCGGAGCTCCTCCAGCTCGGCCTCCGAGTAGCGGTAGTGGTACCCAGCCCGGCCGTGGAGGCGGTAGTACGTCGGGGCGCCCCACACCGAGGGGCGCTGGAAGGGATCCACGCAGTGGATCAGGTCGAGCCGCCGGCAGAGCCCCCGGATCTCGGCATCCGTCCACTTTCCCCGGGGCTCCCATGCCAAGGCCAGACGCCCCCGCTCCACTGTTTCGAAGAACGTCTGGAGGTTCACTGTGTGCTCCGGCGTCGGAGTGAAAGACGCCGGGCACTGAAAGAGGACGATCTTCGAGCGGAGGGCGGTGGCAAGGGCCAGGGTGGCGCGCCACGCGTCGAACACCTCTGCCGTCGGCGTGAATGCCCCGTAGCGGCGCTTCTGCCGCTCGGAGAGCCTCATCCTGAGGCGGCGGTAGGTGGGCGACGTCGCCTCGTGGGTGACGAGCTGGGGGGCCTTCAGCACGAACTCGAAGCGGGCGGGGGCCGCCTCCCGCCACCGCTCCACCGTCGAGGGGCGGGGCAGGTTATAGAAGCTCTCCTGGATCTCGACCAGGCCGAAGGTCTTGAAGTACCTGGTCTGCGCCACCGGCCAGCCGCAGCAACCCACCGTGATCGCCACCGGACTATGCTATCATTCACGTCGTGCCCCGATCCCCCTGGAAGACTTGGCTTGTCGTCGTCCTCATCCTGTCGGTCCTCATCGTCGGGACGATCTCGTTCCTCGGCTGGCGTCAATCGGTGCCCGGCGTGCGCGCGACATTCGTGCCGCCTCCCGCCTATATCGGCCTCAAGACGCCGCTGACGCTGACGCTCACCGCCGCGCGCGGGGGCGTCGCGTCCTTCGAGCTGAGGCTCGTCCAGGGGACCCAGAAGGCCACCGCCGTCCAGCAGACCTTCCTGCCGCCGCGGCAGACCGAGCAGCGGCTGTCGCTCACCGTCGAGGGGCGCTCGCTGGGCCTCCGGGAGGGGAGCGCGACGCTGGAGGTGTACGGGAGGGACGGCTTCTGGCGCCCGATCCGGGTCGATGACCGCCCTATCCTCACCCAGCCGGTCACGCTGGACCTGACCCCACCGAACCTCGACCTCCTGGCCGCCACGCAGTACCTGGCCCAGGGGGGCGGCGGGCTCGTCGTCTATCGCGCCAAGGGCGCGGCGCGGACCGGCGTGAACGTGGGCGGGATCTTTTTCCCGGGCTTCGCGGCGGGGGCCCCAGACGCGGGGACCCACGCGGCCATGGTCGCCGTGCCGTTCGACTTCCCGGTCGCCTCGCCGGTCGTCCTGTCCGCCCAGGACGAAGCGGGCAACAGCGTGTCACGGAGCGTCTCGAGCGAGATCAAGCCGCGGAAGTTCCCGACGGATAGCGTGGAGATCAAGGAGGAGTTCCTCCAGCGAAAGCTCCCGGAGCTGCTGCCCGAGCGGGGGAGCGTCCCGCCCGATCAGCTGCTCGAGGCGTTCCTCGTCGTCAACCGCGACAAGCGACGCCAGGCCGAGGAGACCAAGCGCGCCGTCTCGGCCAAGACCCAGGGAAAGCCCCTCTGGCAGGGCGCCTTCCTCCAGCCCCGGAACACGAAGGTCTTCTCCAACTTCGCCGAGACGCGGAGCTACCGCTTCGGCGGCCAGGACGTGGACACGCAGGTCCACTTCGGCTACGACCTGGCCTCGGTCAAGGAGAGTCCGGTGCCCGCCGCCAACCGGGGCACCGTGGTCTTCGCCGGCCCGCTCACGATCTACGGCAACACCGTGGTCCTGGACCACGGGCTGGGCCTCCAGACGCTCTACGCCCACCTCTCGCGGATCGACGTGAAGGAGGGCGAGACGGTGGACAAGGGCGCCATCCTCGGCCGGACCGGGACGTCGGGCCTGGCCATCGGCGACCACCTGCACTACGAGGTGCTGATCCACGGCATCTCGGTGACGCCGCTCGAGTGGTGGGACGGCCGGTGGATCCGCGACCACATTCTGAAGCCGCTGCGGGAGGCCAACGTCGCCCTGATCGAGGGCGACCAGATCAAGGACGAGCCAGCGACCTCTCCGCGCCACTCGCGCCCGGCCCGCTAGCGACTGCGCGGGTAGCGAGCGCACCGTCCCAATTCGGGACCCGCCCTGGATGACCCGACCCCGAACCGGCTAGAGACCAAAATGGATAAATAGCCGACAACTTACGCAGCGGTCTCCCCAGGGTTTCCCAGGTAGAGCCTTCCGCCTTTGCGGTCCGTGTCACCCGATCCGACCCCGGTTGACCCCCAGCCGGGGGGTCATCACGCCCCTGTCGGAGCCCCAAAATACCTCCGCGAGATGGTAGACAGCCTGCTGGACGCGTTTCATTCTGCATCCAAAATCTTGAGGAGTGTGGCAGGCGAGCATTCTCACAAGCCCGACGCAAGCGGGCGGACGCCGGGCCCCGCGTGGCAGGTGCTCGCGAAGGGAGGTGAAATCCTAAACGTACCCTGCTCGCTGCGATGGCGCGCTGCGACGCAGAAAGCGGCGGCGGCACGGAAAGAGCGAAGGTTGACTGATCGTTGGTGTCCCAATTTAGACACCCATGGGGGAAAGGCTTATGACACCATTCGCGCTGCTTCTCGCTCTCCTGGCGACTGGGGGACTGGTGCTCGGTGACGCTGCGTTCCCGCCAGCCGCCGGGGCCAACCATACCCACCTCGAGATCACGGCGCCTTGCGTCGGAGGTCCGTCTGTCTGCGGCGAGTGGTCGGCGCCGTTCTACCCGTCGCCTGTTGTGGCGGATGCCACATGCATCGACAACCACGGTCAGAACGCGTTTCGAGAGATTGCAACGGGGCTCTGTGTCTCACACCCCGACGCCGTGAGCCAGGCCGCCGTCAACGCGGCTCTGCTGAAAAACGGCAAGGTGTTCTTCTATAGCGGCGTCGATGCGGCCAACACCGACTGGCCGCAGGAGGATCCGAACCTCGCAAAGTCTCGCGTGTGGGACCCGGTGACGGGCGCGATGGCGATCCCGACGCCCGAGGGTGGCGGGGGCGGAGACATGTTCTGCTCTGCCAACTCCATCATGGCCGACGGCCGTCTCCTCGTGGTCGGGGGCACAGAGTGGGTGGCGCCCCCCGCCTCGGACACCCCTCCCACTCAGCCCCAGGTTCTCGTGAAGGGGTTGAGCCAGGCCCGGATCTACGACCCCGCCACCAACAGCTGGAGTCAGGCAAAGTCCATGGCGACCAACCGCTGGTATCCGTCCCTCTACCTTCTGGGCGATGGGCGAATGCTGGCGGTCTCGGGGACAGGGGACCTGGGTGACGTGACGACCATGCGGACCACGCTGGAGGCTTACACACCGGCGGGGCCATCCCCCCAGAAATCTGACCCGTTCCTTCAGCCAGATAGTTGGGATCTTGAGACCAACCGCCTCCTGCCGCTCTACGCCCGCATGCACGTCCTCCCCGGCGGGAAGATCTACTACTCCGGCGTCGGCGCCCTTTGGGCCCCATTCGGAGAGGAGTCGGCGGTCGCCGAGAACTTTGGCCAGTACTATGACCCGGTGACCAGGCAGTGGCGGAATGTGGGACCGATGCTCGGTGGCTCCCGCCAGCACGGGTGGTCGATCCTGTTGCCTTTGAGACCCCAGGATGATTACCGGACTGAGGTTGTGATCACCAACGGGACCCTCAACCGGGACCTCGTCGCCTCCAACACAGGGGAAGTCGCCGACTTCGGCGTCGCGCCCGGAGGCGTCCTTGTAGGCGATTTCGACTGCTGCGGGCCGGTGAGCAACCCGGTCCCGAGGCAGCTCATCGCAACTTCAAACATTGGGCGGTGGTTTTCTCACTTCACCCACCTGCCCGACGGTACCTTCGCCCTTACGGCGGGAGGCACGTCCGACGACGTCCTGCTCATTGGTGGTGCGCAGTACATCTTGACGACGGAGGTCTTCGATCCCAACGGCACGACCGGTGGGCTCCGCGGGCAGTGGGGCGTGATGGCCTCTCAACAGGTTCCTCGCGCGTATCACTCCACGGCGCTTCTCCTTCCCGACGCAAGAGTCCTCTCCATGGGCCATGTCCCGATCGCGGTCGGCCTCTTTAACCAGGTCGGGCCGGCGGCGGTGGAGCTGGGTGTGGTCGAGAAGCGCATGGAGATCTTCAGCCCACCGTACCTGTTCCGCGGTCCCCGGCCGACCCTGAAGAATGTCCCCAAGTCGGCAGCTTACGACAGCACGTTCAAGGTCCAAACCCCGCAGGCGAGCGTGGTGGAGTCTGCTGTGCTGATCCGGCCAGGGTCGGTGACTCACGCGACCGACTTCGACCAGCGGTTGGTGGAGCTGGAGATCGTCGCGCGCACAGGAGACACCCTGACCCTTAAGGCGCCGCCGAACAGCACCGTGGCGCCGCCTGGAGCCTACATGCTTTTCATCAACAAGGGTACGGTGGACGGGGCGGTCCCGTCGGTGGCGCAATTCATCAACATCGGGAGCTAGCGCGAGCGGGCTCGGCGCCCGATGCCTGCCGGTCAGGTCTGGCGTCCGACCAGGCCTGGCCGGCGGTTGCTTCTCCGCAAACCGACCCTGTCGGACGGAGGAGGAAGCGGTTATGAGGATCATAAACCGATTGGCTCCGCTGTTCGGCCTTGCCGTCGCGTGGTCTGTTACGGCGCTCCTGCTGGCGGCGACTTCCGTGACGGCTCATGACGAGAGACAGCCCTTAAAGATGCCGTCGGACTTGGACGTTCGCGTTCTCGCCCGGGTGAACGGCACGTTCATCACCGGAGAGGACTTTCATGCCGCATTTGACTCCATTCCCGTGGAGAGCCAGCTGCCGGCGCGAGCGAACCCGAGGGTGTTTCTTCGGACGCTGATCCGCCGGGAGCTTCTCTACCAGGCAGCCGTCCGTGCCGGGCTCGACAAGGACCCGGCAATCATCCGGAAGCTGGACCGGCTCAAGCGGGAATTCTTGACCACGGAAATGGCCAATCGGGAGCGCCAGAAGGCGACCACAGAGATCACGGACGAGGCGATCCGGGGTTACTACGACGCGAACCCTCAGCTCTTTGCGTCTCCGGAGCGCGCGAGTGCGAGTCACATCCTCCTCAAGGCCTCAGAGGAAGCCGAAACGATCCTGGCCAGGCTCAAGGATGGTGCCGATTTCGCGGGGCTTGCCCGTGAACACTCCCAGGATGCCAGGACTAGGGAGCTGGGCGGGCGGATTTTCCGCATCGTACGCGGGCAGATGACGCCCGAGTTCGAGCGGGCTGTGTTCGGCCTGAGGACGGGAGAGATCAGCGGCGTCGTCGAGGACAAGGACGGCTATCACATCATCCTGCTCCATGAACACGTCGCCGCCTCGGTGATTCCCTTCGAGGCTGCTAGGGAGAAGCTCCGGCCGCGAGTCGCCTTCGAGCGCGGGCAGGAGAGGCTGAAAGCGCTCCTCGCCGACCTGGAGCGGCAAGGCACGGTCGAACTCTTTGACGAGGCGCTGGAGGGCATCAAGTAGCTGAAGCGCCCCCGCCGTGACCCGGGGTGCCGGTGAGAGGAGGGAGCCCAATGGACCGGAAAAGGAGAGCTCTGGCGAGAATCCTTGTCGGAGCCGGCTTCGTTCTCGGGATGACGTCGGGGGCCCACCCCGGGCAACCATCAGGGTTCGGAGATCCTCTTCCCGGGCTGACCGCCGACGAAGAAGCCAGGTTCCACGCAGGCAAGGCGCTGTTCGAGAAGGTGTTCACTCCCCGCACGGGGCTTGGCCCGCTCTTCAACGGGGTGAGCTGCGCTGAGTGCCACAGCCATCCCACCGCGGGCGGCTCGAGCACGGTGGGGCTCGGCTCGGATATCTTCGAGACCCGCTTCCGCGTCACAACATCGACGACCTTTCTGGTGGACGTCGTGCTCCAGCCGGAGGGAGCGCCGGTGATCATGAACCGCACTGTCGCCGACGAGTTTCCGGCGGAGGTTCCCGGCTGCGCGCTCAGACCGGAGGTTCTGCCGCCGAGCACGGTGGCGGTTAGTTTTCGGAATACTGCGCCCATCTTCGGTGGCGGCCTGATCGAAGCGATCCCCGACGAAACCATCCTCGCCAACGCGGAGGCGGAGGACGCCGGGATATGTGGCAGCGGACCCGGAGGACGACGGAAGCATGGCGGCCCTGATCGCCGACTTTCAGCGGTTTCTGGCCCCACCCCCCCGGGGGAAGATCACCGAACAGGTGCTCGAGGGCGAGGTCATCTTCAAACGGATTGGCTGTGCCGCCTGCCACATCCCGGTGCCGAGGACCGGTCCCCATCCGGTTGCCGCCCTCGCCTTCAAGGATGTCCCCCTCTTCTCAGACCTGCTGATCCACGACATGGGGCCGGAACTGGAGGATGGAGTGGCCGAGGGGTCAGGGACGTCGCGCGAGTGGCGGACCACACCCCTATGGGGGGCCGGGACCTCCGGCAGACAGTTGCTTCATGACGGACGGGCCGGGCACGACTTCAGGAAGGCGATCATGTTTCACGGTGGTGAGGCGGCTGCCGCGCGCTCGAGGTTCCAGCAGTTGCATGCCGGCGACCGCGAGAAGCTCATCGCGTTTCTGGAGTCATTGTGATGAGGGCGGAGCGGTCTCTTGCTGGACCTTGAGGAACTGGGCTGGGCGGGACTTGGGGCTGCCTAGTACAAGCTCTGGCCCGCTCGCAACTCAGAGCAGTCCCTGCTTGGTTGCCTCCGCCCCGATGGCGGCTCGGGTACTGACGTCCAGGTACTCCATGATCCGCCTGACATGGTCTTTCACGGTATGGGGGCTCAGGTTGACCCGCTGGCCAATCTCCTTATTCGTGAGCCCCTCCGAGATGAATCCGAGGATCTTCAGATCCAGGTCCGACAGGAGGCCACCGGCAGCACCTAGCTTGAACCCGCCCTTGCCTCCCGAGGGATCGCTCTTGAACTTGGAGATGACCCGTTCGGCCACTCTGGGATCCAGGACCGATCGACCCTTCGCGACCGCGCGGATCATTTTCTTCAGTTCGGCAAGCTCCACATCCTTGATGACATACCCCTTGGCCCCGGACATCAGGCTCCTGAAGACCAAGCCATCGTTCAGGTAGCTCGTCAGCATGATCACAGACGTGTTCGGACAACTGGTGAGGATCTGCTGACAGACTTCGGGGCCGTCGATGTCGGCGAGCCGCACATCTAACAGAACGATGTCAGGCTGCTTCGCCTTCGCCAGAGCGATCGCGTCGGCTCCGGCGCCGGCTTCGGCCACGACGAGCATATCCGGCTCTAATTCCAGGCTGAGTTTCAATCCGTGGCGCACCACTTCGTGATCGTCGACGATGCACAGCCGTATTTTGTTCGTGATCATCGTGCTATCTCGTGGCGGGCAACCGCTATCGGGAGCGTCCCGATCAGCCGGAGGCCTCTTGGGGTATTGTCCTCGATGGAAAGGGTGCCACCGCCCTCCGCGAGGCGTTCGCGCATCTGCTGGAGCCCGAAGCAGTCCGGCATTTGGGCAGCCCGCTTTCCGACTTGAGCGGCGCGCCCGTGCCCGTCGTCCGCAACTTCGAAGCGCAGCACGCCGTCCAGCGCCTGCACCGCGAGCAAGGCCTGCGTGGCGTTCGAATGCTTCACGACATTCACCAGCGCCTCTTGGATTGATCGGTAGAGTATCGTCATGGTCTTTGGATCAATCCCGTGGAATGCGCCCTTCAGCTCAACCTGTCCACTCATGCCGCTCAACCGCTTGAAGTCGTCGACCAGGGCACGGAGAACGCTTGACGGATCTCCCTTCCGTAGGGTGTCCCCCTCTTCCGAGAACTCATAGATCAGCTTTCGCACCTGGGCCATCACTGATCCCACAAGTTGTTTGGCGTCGCTAATTCTTTTGATCACATCCGCGGGTCCTGGAAGGTGGTGTAAGCACCAGTCCAGGTTGAGTCCGAGCGAGAAGAGGGTCTGAGCCAAACTGTCGTGCAGGGTGCCCGCCAGGCGGTTCCGCTCTTTGTGGGCCGCGAGCTCGGCCGCCCGTTTGACCGACTCCTCCCTTGCGGTCTTCTCATTCTCGTAAAGGCGCGCGTTCTCGATAGCCGTGGCTGCATGGTTAGCGAAGATCGGAAGTAACTCGAGGTTTTGCGGGAGAGGCCGTCGGCTTGACTTGTTGTCCATCGCGATGACACCGATAGCCTTGTTGCGAGAGATCAGCGGGAGAACCAGAAAGCTTCTCGATCTCAGCCACTTGATGTGGGAGTAAGGTGAAGAAAGGCGGAGCTCCGGGGGCAACGGTCCCTCCGGGTCCACGCGGATCGCCCGTCTGTCGAGGAAGACCTTCGCGAGGGTGCCTCCACGCGAGTCGAGGGGGACCCAGACTCTTTCCAACGGCTCGTCAACGTCTCCGACGCTCGCAACGGCCCTCAGGTAGCAGTCTTGGGTATCCGCCAGAAACAGGAGGATCCGATCCAAACCCGCGACCTCGTGGGCCCCTCTCAGGATCAGATCCAGCCGTTCCGAGGGGCTGGAGGATTCCTGGAGCGCTGCGCTGAGACGGTAGAGCTCCTCCACCGTCCGTGTTGACTCTTCCAGGGTAGTATTAGACCGCTTCAGCTCCGAAAAGAGGCGGGCGTTCTCGAGCGCCATGCCGGCCTGCCGGGCGATACCGTCGACCAACCGCAGCTCCGCTGAGGTGAACCGGTGCTCCCGTTCCCACCAAAACAGGAACAGGCCGCCCATAATCTCCTCCTTGACCACCATGGGGACGAAGAGCGTCGACCTCTGCGGGAACCGACGGAGCAGGCGAGACTCGCATCGGCGGTCGCGGGGGGTATCGTTGGAGAAGACCGCTTGCTTCGTTCGCCAGGCCTCCTCGAGGAAGGGGAATCCCTTCACGGCGACAGGTACCTCCCGCATCGCCGAGCGAAGCGCAGCGGGAAGATGGTACGCCGCCAGCGGGTGGAGGACTTCGCGCTCGGGGTCATACCGATACGCAGCCGCCGAATCGGCTCCTAACGCTCGGGTTGCCTCTCGCGCGACCAGCCTGATGAGTTCAGTAATGTCGAGGGTCGAGCTCATTGACCGACTGACCCCCAGGAGCGTTTCGCTCTCCTGAAGCCTTCGCCGCGTTACTTGAAAGAGCCGGGCGTTCTCGATCGCCAGGGTGATCTGGCTAGCGATGGTGCTGGCCAGCTGGACCTGTTCGTCCTCGAAGGACCGCCTCCCATACGTGTTATCGAGCATGAGCGCCCCGACCACTTGATCGTGCCGAAGCAGAGGAACCACGAGGAGCGACTTGAGCTGGAAAACCTCCACCCACTCGCGCGGCACTAGGGGGATCTCGGTCACGTTATCGATGACGACGGCGTCGCGCTGCTCGATAGCCTGAGCGAAGGCGGGTACATCCTCGACCCGGTACCGTTTGAGGTCTTTGAACGCCGCCCACAGCCCGCTGTCAGGCACAGCCGACGCGAACTGGGACATCAGCGGGTCGACCCGACCATCTTCCGACCAGTAGAAGACCGAGCATCGATCAGCGCGGCAGGCAGCGGCGGTTTTGTGGGCAACGATCTTGAGAAGCTGCTCCAAATCCAAGGTAGAACTGATCGCCCGGCCGATTTCAAGGAGCGAGGCTCCGGCTAAACTCATTTGCTCTTGCTTCGAGATGAGCCGGGTGTTTTCGATGGCGGCCGCTGCGCAGTCGGCCAGCTTGTGAAGGAGCTCCCGATCCTCCTTAGAGAAGGGGACGTCACGCCGGCTAAAGACAGCGAGAGCGCCGACGACCTGCGTCGCGACCGTCAGCGGAACCGCCAGCATAGAGCGGACGCCGTACCCCTTCAAGATGGCATCGGCGTCAAGGTCGCGGAAGGCGATCGAGCGGAAATAGTTAGGGACGTAGACGGTCTCGCGGGTCTGTACGAGCTGGCTTGACAGCCCGATCGGAAGGCGCAGCTCGACGCCCTTGAGGGCCTTGCTCGCTTCTCCTGAAATGGCCAGGAGGAAGTATTTCCCCGATTCCTCGTCAAGCAGGCTGAGGCATGCCAGATCACTGTGTAGGAGCCTTCGGGATCGCTCTACGACGGAGTTCAAGAGGAACTCCTCGTTCGCCGAGCGGGATAGCTCCTTCCTGATCTTCTCCACGATTTCGGTTCGCTTTCGCTCGGTGATGTCTCTGAGGACGAGAAGGAGGGCGGGTCGACCCTTGTAGTCGATCGGCTTGAACCTCGCTTCCACGTTCACGGTCTTTCCGCCCTTGCCGGTAAGTCGGTACTCCACCTGCTCCCGGGAGTTGGAGCCGTGCAGCGCGGCTTCGATCCCCTGCTGAACGTCCACCCTGAACTCAGGAGGGACCACGCTCAGATAGGCGTTGGGCTTCGACCTGAATTCTAGTTGTTGGGCTTCCTCTGGCGTATAGCCGAGAACGCGAGCCGCTTGGAGGTTGGCGAATTGGATTTTCGCGTCCTGAAGAACGACGATGGCGTCAAAGGATTTTTCCACCAGACTCCGGTAGATCGCTTCGGAATGTATCGGCCTTTCACTCCGCGCTTGGAGATCTTCTATGCGAGCCATGGTGTTCCCCCTCCGCCGACCCATCCAGACACCTTCTTGCCTGCTTCCATGGAAGACCCACTAGGCGGACGTCCTATATGCCAAAAGACTATGAAATACCAATCTAGACGGCTCTATACCGCCACTTTCCCTAGAGGCTGTCAACCACCATTTGGATGTCGATTCCCCTCCGGCGGGATGGCCAAACGCCTCCATTAGGGGGGGAGACAAGACCAGGCTGTCCTTCGGAGACCGATCTTGCGATCATCCGCGACATCTAGCCCGGAATTGACCCGACAAACAACCTCCGTCCGGAGAGGGAGACCCCGACGACGGGTGGACAGGCAAACCGGGAGGGCTCGGCTGATGGCAGTTCCCCGGTTCCAAGACAGCGAAAGACTGTTGAGCCACGAGGCATACAGCGCCAAAAATCCCACCGGACACGCCCCTGCGGCTTAAGTTCGGCCTTGCTCAGCCATCGGTGCACCGTGCTCTTGCTGATCGACCGGACTGGGGGAAACCGAGCGGGCCGCCCTGGGTTGTGGAGTGCGACAGTGCACTAGCGGCCGCGGAAGACGGGCTCGCGCTTCTCCACGAAGGCCCGCGCCGCCTCCTTGTGGTCGGCGGTCTCCCCGCAGCGGGTGTGGTGCCAGGCCTCCAGGTCGAGCTGGTCCTTGAGCGTGCCGCCCTCGGCAGCGTTCAGGTTCCGCTTCATGTAGCGGTAGGCGATCCGCGGCCCCCGGGCGAGGCGGGACGCCAGGGCCAGGGTTTCCTCCTCGAGCCGCGCATCCGGTACGACCTTGTTGACCAGGCCGAGCCGGAGGGCCTCCTGGGCGTCGAGCAGGTCGGCGGTGAAGTAGAGCTCGCGCGCCTTCGCCGTCCCCACCAGCCGGGTGAGGAAGAAGCTCCCGCCGAAATCGCCCGAGTAGCCGACGCGGGCGAAGGCGGTGCCGAAGCGGGCCGTGTCGCCCGCAATCCTCAGGTCGCACGCCAGGGCCAGCGAGAGGCCGGCCCCGGCCGCGGCGCCCCGCACCATGGCGATCGTCGGCTTCGGCATCTCGTGGAGCCAGCGCGAGACCTCCATCCGCGCGCGGAGCTCCTGGGCCTTCTGCTCGAGCGGCGCCCCGCCGAACTCCGTCCCCTCCGCCATGGCCTTGACGTCCCCGCCGGCGCAGAAGCCGCGGCCCGCGCCCGTCAGGACGACGACGCCCACGTCGGCGTCCCCGGCGAGCCGCTCCAGGGCCTCCTCGAGGGCCGCGAGCATCGCCCGGGACATGGCGTTCAGCCGGTCGGGGCGGTTCAGCGTGAGCACGGCGACCCCGTCCTTGACGACTTCGAGCAGATCATCGCTCATGGCTGTCCTCCGGAGGCGCGATTTGACTTGCGTCACAGCAGCATATAATAGCGCGGGGAGGAACCGCCATGGATAGCTTCCAGATCTTCGGCCTCCAGTTCCTGCTGAGCCTGGTGGTCTACGGGCTTCTCGCGAAGTGGTACGTGGCGCCGGCGCTGGCGCGGCTCTCCCTCCACGACGCGCTGATCCCGCTGCTCGTCCCCCACGCCTTCCGCCACCTCGGCCTGGTCTTCCTGGTCCCCGCCGTCGTCGCGCCTACGCTGCCCCCGGCGTTCGCGCGTCCGACGGCCTACGGCGATCTCCTGGCGGGCTTGCTCGCCCTCCTGGCCATGGTCGCCCTCCGGGGCCGGTGGGCGCTGGCGCTCCCCCTGATGTGGCTCTTCAATATCGTCGGGACGCTGGACTTGCTCTACGCCTTCTACCAAGGCATCCCGCTCAACGCGGGTGTCCACATGGGCTCGGCGTGGTACATCCCCACCTTCATCGTGCCGGCCCTGTACGTCACCCACTTCATGATCTTCGCCATGCTGCTCAAGCCCTCCCGCTGAGGAGAACCCCTTCATGGCCAAGCTGCTCGATCTCATCCGGATGTCCATGCGCGGGGAGCTGCCGCCCCCGCCCGTCGCCACCCTCATCGGCTTCAGGCCTACCTCCGTCGAGCCCGGCCGGGCCGTTGTCGAGTTCGAGGCCGCCGAGCGCCATGCCAACCCCCTGGGGACGCTCCACGGCGGCATCCTCTGTGACATCGCCGACGCGGCCATGGGGATCGCGTACGCCAGCACGCTGGAGGAGGGGGAAACGTTCACCACCCTGGAGCTGAAGATCAACTTCCTGAAACCGGTGTGGAACGCCAGGCTCCGGGCCGTCGCCGACGTCGTCAACGGAGGCCGGACGGTCGGCCTCGTGGCGTGCGACGTCTTCGACGAAAAGGACCGCCTCGTGGCCCGGGCGACGAGCACCTGCCTGACGCTCCGGGGCGAGCAGGCGGCCGGGCGCGATTCCTGGGCCGTCAGCGGCGGCCGAGGAGAAGCCGGGGGGAGAGCAGCGCGCGGGGCGGGATGAAGTCGCCGATCACTCCCATCAGGAGGCTCAGCAGGTCCGGTCGCCGGGCCAGCCTGCGGGCCACGAGGTTGGCCAGCCACCGCCGCGCGATGACCGCCTGCAGGATGCGCGTCACCCGTTCCTTGTCTCTGAAGGCGTCGCGCCGCGCGCGCCAGTAGGGCGCCAGGGCGGCCTGCGAGCAGTTCCCCCGCGCGAGGGCGCCGTGAGCGATCTCCGCGGCCAGCTCGGCGGAGCGGAGGGCCGTGTAGATCCCTTCGCCGGTGAACGGATCGTAGAAGCCGGCCGCGTCGCCCACCAGGAGCACCCCCGCATGACGGGGCGGCCTCACGCGGTAGGCCAGGGGCCCGAGCGCCATGACCGGTCCCAGGGGGCGCATCGCCGCGATCCGGGGCCGGAGGCGATCGAGCTGCTTGAGCCGGGCGTGGAAGAAGGTCTCGAGCCTCCCCGAGAACGGGGCGGCGTGGGCCAGGGGCACCACCAGGCTCAGGCTGACCACGCCGGCGGCCACGGGATTCAGGATGGCGTAATCCGGCGGGTCTACGTAGATCTCGCCCGAGTCGCCGAAGTCGTCGACCCCCTCCACGTAGGCGATGAGCGCCATGCGGCGGAGCGGGTGGGCCTCCATGAGGTCCAGCCGCCGGGCCACGAGTGACTGGCGCCCGTCGGCGCCGACCACCAGCGGGCTCCTCACGTCGAGCGCGACACCGTCGGGGCCCACGGCGCGGACTCCCACCACGCGGTCGCCCTCGACGAGAAGATCCTCCACGCGGTGGCGTTCGCGCACGTCAACGGGGAGCGCCTTGACCCGCTCCACGAGGATCTGGTCCAGCCCAAGCCGCGAGATCGCCAGCGCGTGATCCCGGTAGCCGCGATAGGGTCCCTCGGTCGGGTAGCGTCCCGCCAGCACCGTGCCGTCGGGGACGGTGATCCGCATCCCGCGGAGCGGCACTGCCGCCGCGTCCACCGTCTTGAGCACGCCGAGCCGGTCGAGAATCCGCGAGGCCTCGGGGCTCAGGTACTCGCCGCAGATCTTGGGACGGGGGAAGGCCGCCTTGTCGAGGAGGAGGACCGAGTGGCCATACTCGGCGAGCAGAATAGCGGCCGCGCTCCCCGCCGGACCTGCGCCGACGACGATGACGTCGCAGGTCACTTGGCGCATGGTAGTCCTCGTTTGGCTCCGCGCCCGTTCGAGCGCGGGCTTTGCCCGCGCAATCTCAGGGGGGAGGGATCGGAAGGGGGGCGGAGCCCCCCTCCGAGATATCCTACGACGGCCAGCCTCAGCCAGAGCGGATGGCGCACGATCCGGAGGGGAGAAACCCCCGCCCGCTCAGCCAGCGACCTTATCTCGCGCGCGCTGTAGGCGCGACGGACCGAGAGCGGGCCGTCGTGCCGAGACATGCGGTTCCAGGCGAAGAGCCGCGTGGCGAGCCAGACGAGCCCGTAGGCGACACGGCTGCGCATCAGATCGTTCACCACGAACCCGCGCCGCGACACCCGGCCCATTTCGGCGAGGAGGCCCGGGGCGACGTCGGGCTCCAAATGGTGGAGCGTGAGCGACGAGATCGCGGCGTCCACCCCGCCTCCCCGCACCGGCAGGTGGAGCGCGTCGGCCTGGACGAAGGAGATCTCGGGATACGCCGCGGCGCGCCGCCGCGCGACCTCCAGGATCCGGCGCTCCCGGTCCAGGGCGATCACGCGGAAGGAAATCCCCCGCCGGCGCGCCCAGCGCACGAGTCGAATCGGAATGTCGGCTCCGCCGCTTCCGACGTCGAGCACGGTCACGCGCTCGGCCCGGGGCGCTCCCAGGAGCCGGACCAGGTGGAGGCGCGTCACCCGCGCGCCGCCGAACCAGTGATTCAGCCGCGAGATGTCGCTCAGGGTCTCCTCCAGATCCGGCGTGGATGGAGGCGCATCGAGAAGCTCAACAGCGTTCTCGGCTCGGGGCAGCTGGCGGAGCAGCGGCATGAGCTACCAGCGCAGGAGCGCCCCCTCGGCGGCGAAGCCCGGCCCCAGCGCCATCATGACACCCCAGTCGCCCGGGTCGGGCCGCGTCCGCCTGAGCAGCTCCTCGAGGACGAAGATCACCGTCGCCGACGACATGTTGCCGTAGCGCCGGAGCACCGCGCGCGAGACGGCGACGTCCTCGTCGCTCAGCGCCAGGAGCCTCCGGGCCTGATCGATGACCTTGCGGCCCGCTGAATGGAGGACCCAGTGGGCGACGTCCTCCTGTTTGAGGCCGTGGGAGGCGAGGAGGGTCGCCGTCATCTCCTTCATCATCGCCGCGCCGATCCGCCTGACCTCCTTCGAGAGGATGACGCGGGGCCGCCCGCCGGGATAGCTGAACCCCATGGCGTCCAGATGTTCGGGGCGGAAGAGCGTGCGGTGCTCGATGACGCTCGGGCCCTCGCCCGCGCTCCCCAGCGCGAGCGCTCCGGCGCCGTCGGCGAAGATGGCGTGGGCCACCGCGCTCTCGAGCCGGTGGTCCAGGTAGTAGGCCGCCGAGCAGATCTCCACCGCCACGACGAGGGCCCTGTGGCCTGGGAACGCGGCCAGATGATTCGAGGCTTGCTGGAAGGCGACCATGGCGCTCGCGCACCCGCTGTCCCCGACATGGACCCGCTGGACGTCCGAGCGACAGCCCAGGTCGTGGATCAGGTGGGCGTCGAGGCTGGGGCAGAGGCGCCCCGTGCACGTCGTGGTCGCGAGGAAATCGAGATCCCCGGGCGACCAGCCCGCGCGCTCGAGGCATGCGAGGGCCGCGCCGCGCGCCAGCTCGCGCGCGCCCTCCTGGAAGCGGTCGTTCAGTTCCTCGGCGCTCTCGTCGGTGCGCACGTGGGCGGGATCGAGCCAGAGGTGGCGCCCCTCGATGTCGCTGTTGGCGAAAAAGCCGCGGCGCTGCGTGTCCAGGTAGCCGGCCAGCTCGGCGAGGCGCGACTGCGAAAAATAATGGGGTGGCGTGGCGGTGGCGACGGAGAGAATCTTCGGCTTCCCGGGCGCCATGGGGTGGAGCATACGCCCCGTCCCATCCCCTGTCCAGCGATTGACTCCTGCCGGCGCCAAGTGCTACGGTTTGCCGGATTCCAGGCACGAACTGAAGGGCCGGCGGATGTCATGTCCGGTTTGCGATAGCGAAGACGGAAGCGACGGAGTAGAACTTACGCACGGCAAGATTCCGGCGGGGGCGGGCGTGACGGCCGGGCGAGTCGCAGGACGTCGCGGGGCTGGGGCCCCGCCGTCCGAGACGAGCAGGTGAAGACAGCCCGGGGTGCCCGCCCCAGGTGAAGGAGAGAGCGTTATGCCCCTGTTCAGCTTCGAGGGAAAGGCCCCGCGCGTCCACCCGACCGCCTTCGTCGCCCCCACCGCCACCCTCGTCGGCGACGTCGTCGTGGAGGAGCGCGCCTCGGTGTGGTACGGCGCGGTGTTGCGGGGCGACTTCAACCCCGTCGTCGTTCGCGCCGGCGCCAACGTCCAGGACAACGCGGTGCTCCACACCACCCCGGCCGCCGGGGTCGAGATCGGCCCCGGGGCCACGGTGGGCCACCTCTGCCTCATCCACGCCGCCAGCGTCGGCGAGGAGGCCCTCATCGGCAACTGCGCCACGGTGCTCGACGGCGCGAAGATCGGGGCCCGGGCGATGATCGGAGCGGGCGCCGTCGTCACGCCCGGCACCGAGATCCCGTCGGGCATGCTGGCCCTGGGTGTGCCCGCCAAGGTCACGGGCGAGCTGGCCGGCACGCCGGCCGAGCGGTGGGTGAAGATCAACCCCCAGGGCTACCAGGCCCTGGCCCAGCGCCACAAGACTGGAGTCGCCCCGGCGTGAGCCCTGCCCGCGCCGCGCACATCCCCGAGAAAGTCCCGGTGCTCGAGACGCACCGGATCGACGAGGATGTGCTCCGCGGCTACCTGGAGGCCCACGTCCCGGGCTTCGCGGGCCCCATCCGAGTCCAGCAGTTCCTGGGGGGGCAGTCCAACCCGACCTACCACGTCGCGGCGGGGGACAAGGCGTACGTCGTCCGCAGGAAGCCGCCGGGGAAGCTTCTGCCCTCCGCCCACGCCGTGGACCGGGAGTACCGGGTGATCACCGCGCTCGGACGGACCGACGTGCCCGTCCCCCGGACCTACGCGCTCTGCGAGGATCCCTCGGTGCTCGGCACGCCCTTCTACGTGATGGACTACGTCTACGGGCGCGTCCTCGTGGACCCGATGCTCCCCGATCTGCCGCCCGCTGAGCGCGCCCGGATCTACGCGGACATGATCGACGTCCTCGCGCGCCTGCACCGGGTGGACTGGCAGGCGGTCGGTCTCGCCGACTTCGGCCGGCCCGGCAACTACTACGCGCGCCAGATCCACCGGTGGAGCCAGCAGTACCGGGCCTCCGAGACGGAGCGGATCGAGGCGATGGAGGCCCTGATCGAGTGGCTCCCCGCCCACATCCCGCCGGACGACGAGACGAGGCTCGTCCACGGCGACTATCGCCTCGGCAACACCATCGTCCATCCGACGGAGCCCAAAATCCTGGCGGTGCTGGACTGGGAGCTCTCGACCCTCGGCCACCCCCTGGCCGACTTGGCCTACAGCTCGGTGACCTCGCGCTGGGGACCGGAGGGGCTCTACAGCTTCAAGGACCGGAACGCCGTCCCGGCCGGCATCCCGACCGAGGAGGAGTACGTCGCGGCCTACTGCCGTCGCACAGGGCGCGCCGGAATCCCCGACTGGCATTTCTACCTGGCTTTCGCGCTCTTTCGCCTGTCGGCCATCGCCCAGGGGATCATGGGGCGGGTGCGCGACGGCACCGCCAACGATCCCGGCGCCGCCGAGCGCGGCCGCCGCGCCCGCCCCCTCGCCGAGGAAGCCTGGTCCGTCGTCACGCAGCGCCCCTGAGGGCGTATCTCTTTCTGGACGTTGACTCCCGATCGTTGGTGCGGGCAATCTCCGTCCAGTGGACGCCGGGCCGGTAAGTGAGGGTTAAGCAGAATCACTTTGGGCTCTGGACCACCGTAGCCAATTGGAACGTCTAGGCCGTAGCCCGGTCTTGGGGTATACTTCAAATGGGAGGTTTCAATGAAGTACAAAATTGCGCTGCGCAAAACAGACGAAGGCTACAGCGTGTCCGTTCCGGGCCTGCCGGGTTGTTGGTCACAGGGCGCAACTGAGCAGGAAGCCCTGGAGAACATCCAGGACGCGATTCGCGAGTATCTCGCCGCTCGGGAGGAATTGCTGGAGGGCGCGGTCGTCCGCGAGGTTGAAGTCGTCCCCTAGACGTGCCGAAGATCCCCGGCGTCAACCATCAGGACGCAGTCCGGGCGCTGGAAAAGGCCGGTTTCCGCGTCGTTCGACAGGGCAAGCACATCGTCATGAGCACGGTGTCCGCATTCTCACCGTTCCGCGACACAATCCCGTGAATGCCTACACGATGGGTGGCATCGTTCGAGATGCTGGCCTTTCGGTTGAGGAATTTCAGAGACTTTTGTAGAGGCCTTCAACGCGGGGCGATCGGGCGGGTGGGGTCGGCGCCGGCTTTAACGAGAAGCTTGCCGAAGTTTTTGCCCTGGAAGAGCCCGAGGAAGGCGCCCGGCGCGTTCTCCAAGCCCTCCACGATGTCCTCGCGGTACTTGAGTCTCCCGTCACGGACCCAGCCGGTGCAGTCGGGAAGGAAATCGCCGAGCCGGTCGAAGTGGTCGGAGACGATGAAGCCCTTGATGAGGGCGCGGTTGAAGAGCAGCGGCCGGAGGTTCGGCCCCGGCGGGGGCGTGGCGGCGTTGTACTCGGAGATGAGGCCGCAGAGCGGGATCCGCGCGTTCGGGTTGATGAGCCGGAGGACCGCGGCGAGCACGCCGCCGCCGACGTTTTCGAAGTAGATGTCGATGCCTCGGGGACAGGCCTTCTCCAGGGCCGCGACGAGGTCCTCGGCCCTGTGGTTCACGCAGGCGTCGAACCCCAGCTCCTTCACGACGTAGTCGCACTTCTCCGCGGACCCCGCCACGCCCACCACCCGGCAGCCCTTGATCTTCGCGATCTGACCGACGGCCGAACCCACCGCCCCGGCCGCCGCCGAGACGACGACCGTTTCGCCCTCCTTCGGCTTTCCGATGTCGAGCAGACCCACGTACGCGGTCAGCCCCGGCATCCCGAGCACGCCGAGGGCGGTCGAGATCGGCGCCTGCCGGGGGTCGAGCTTGCGCGCGCCGGCGCCTCCCGAGACGGCGTAGGCCTGCCAGCCGTCATAGCCGAGGACAACGTCCCCCTTGGCGAAGCCGGGATGCCGGGACTCGACGACCTCGCTGACCGTCCCGCCGACCATCGGCTTGCCGACCTGGGCCGGGGTGGCGTACGACCGCCCTTCGTTCATGCGCCCCCGCATGTAGGGATCGAGCGACAGGTAGATGGTGCGGCAGAGGACCTCGCCCTCGCCCGGCACCGGCATCGGGGCGTCCACGACCTCGAAGTCCCCGACCTGCGGCGCCCCGCTGGGCCGGTTGCGGAGCAGGACTTGCCGGTTCATCACGCCCACGACAACAGCTCCTTTCGAGCGATGCTTTATCCGTGCTTCTTCAGTTCCAGGCGGCCGATCTGGCGGCGGTGGACCTCGTCGGGGCCGTCGGCGAAGCGGAGCGTGCGCGAGTGGGCCCACATGGCGGCCAGGGGGAAGGCCTGGCTCACGCCGCCCCCGCCGTGGAGCTGCATGGCGCGCTCGACGACCCGGAGGGTCATGTTGGGGACCGCCACCTTGATCGCCGCGATCTCCTGCTTCGCGGCCTTGTTCCCCGCCGTGTCCATCATGTAGGCGGCCTTCAGCACCAGGAGGCGCGCCTGCTCGATCTCGATCCGCGACTGAGCGATGCGCTCCAGCGTGATGTCGTTGTCCGCGAGCGGCTTGCCGAAGGCGACGCGTTTCCTGGCGCGCTCGCACATGAGCTCGAGCGCCCGCTCCGCGACGCCGATCTGGCGCATGCAGTGGTGGATGCGCCCGGGGCCGAGGCGCCCCTGGGCGATCTCGAAGCCGCGGCCCTCGCCCAGGAGCATGTTGGCCGCCGGCACCCGCACATTCTCAAAGACGACTTCACCGTGGCCGTGGGGGGCGTCGTCGTAGCCGAACACCGTCAGCATGCGGACGACCTTGACGCCCGGCGCGTCGCGCGGGACGAGGATCATGGACTGCTGCTTGTACTTGTCCGGGTTCTTGGGGTCGGTCTTCCCCATGAAGATGAGGATCTTGCAGCGCGGGTCGCCGAGCCCCGAGGTCCACCACTTGTGACCGTTGATCACGTACTCGTCGCCCTGGCGGACGATGGAGGCCTCGATGTTGGTGGCGTCGGAGGAGGCGACCTTCGGCTCGGTCATGGCGAAGGCGGACCGGATCTTCCCCTCGAGCAGCGGCGTGAGCCACTGCTTTTTCTGGGCCTCGGTCCCGTAGCGGACCAGCACCTCCATGTTCCCGGTGTCGGGCGCCGAGCAGTTGAACACCTCCGGCGCGATCCACGAGCGGCCCATGATCTCGCAGAGCGGGGCGTACTCGAGGTTCGTGAGGCCCGCGCCGTACTCGCTCTCGGGCAGGAACAGGTTCCAGAGCCCCCGCTCCCGCGCCTTGGCCTTCAGCTCCTCCATGATGGGCGGCACCTGCCAGCGCGTCGGCTGGGCGTGGAGCTGGTCCGCGAACGTTTGCTCGCCCGGGTAGACGTGCTTGTCCATGAACTCCGTGAGCTGCTCCATGTACATCTTCGTGCGCTTCGAGTACTCGAATTCCATCCCCGTCCTCCTCCGATCAGGTTCCGAGGAGCCCGACGTCGAGCTCCGTGCCGGCCTGGCGCGCGGCGGCGGCCGGACCCGCGGGGCGCGCCTCGCGCCCGAGCTTCTGAAGGGCCGGCATCACCTCGCGCGCGAACAGGCGCATGCTCCGCTCCGCCTCGTCGTACGGCATCCCCGCGTAGCTGAAGACGCCGACGAAGGTCTCGTTGCCCACCCGGTCCCGGACGTCCAGGATCTTTTGGCAGCATTGCTCGGGCGTCCCCCACACCTGGAGGTCCGTGAAGAAGTCGGTCACCGTGCCCGCGCCGTACTGGGCGATCTTCTCGGCCATCTTGCCGTAATACTCGTAGCCCTTCGTCTTCGCCAGGTGATCGCCGGCGAAGTTGTAGTGGTCGAGGACCGTCTGGAAGTAGCCGCCGATCCAGCGGTGCGCCAGCTCGCGGGCGCGGTCGCCGCTCTCGTCGCAGAAGGTCCAGCCGGCGGCGATGGGCGGGGGCGCCTCGGCCGTGTTCACCTCGCGGTAGATCGTCCGGTAGGCCTCCAGTTCCTTCGCCACCTCGTGCCAGGGCTTCTGGGGGATGATCAGGATACCGACGCCGAGCTCGGCCATCACGCGCGCCGACTCCGGCGACACCGCGGCGGCGTAGGTGCGGCCGCGGAAGCTCTTGAAGGGCGCGGGGCGGATGGCGGCCCGCGGCTGCTTGACGAAGGTGCCGTCGTGCTCGCAGTAGCCCGTCTCGAGCCCCCGCAGCAGCATCTGGGCGCTCTCGACGAAGCGCTGGCGCGATTCGTCCATCGCCAGGCGGAAGCCGTCGAACTCGACCCGGCCGGCGCCGCGGCCGAGCCCCAGGATCAGCCGGCCGCCGGAGATGTTGTCGAGCATCGACACTTCCTCGGCCACCCGCATCGGATCGTGCCAGGGCAGGACGACCACCATGGAGCCGAGCTGGCAGCGCGCGGTCCGCCCCGCCATGTAGGTCAGGAACTGGAGCACGTCGGGGCACATGGTGTAGTCGGTGAAGTGGTGCTCGACCCCCCAGATCGACTCGAAGCCGAGCGGCTCGGCGAGGTCCGCGAGCCTCAGCTCGTTCCGGTACACCTCGAGGTCGCTCCGGGCCTTCTTCGGATTCTGGAAGACGGTCGCCAGTCCGACGTGCATGGACGCCTCCCGGCTACTTCTCCCCGTAGTCGCGGCGCCAGAGCGCCACGTACTCGCGGGCATTTCGGAGAATATCCTCGATCTCCTCGGGGCTCATCTGCCTCACCGGGGCGGCCGGCACCCCCATCACCAGCCAGCCCGCGGGCACCACCTTCCCGGGGGGAACCAGGGCGCCGGCCCCGACCTGCGCGCCTTCCTCCACGACCGCGCCGTTCAGGACCACGGCGCCGATCCCGATCCGGGTGTTGTCCCGGATGGTGCACGCATGCACGACGCAGCGGTGGCCGATCGTCACGTTGTCACCCACGAGGCAGGGGAACTCGGGTGTCACGTGCAGCACCGAGCCGTCCTGGACGTTGGTGTTCCTGCCGATCCGGACGTAGTTGTCCTGGTCGCCGCGCACGATGGCCCCGGGCCAGATGCTCGATCCCTCACCGATCTCGACGTCCCCGATGACCTGGGCCGAGGGATCCACCCACGCCCCGGGATGGATGCGCGGCCGGCGGCCGGGCACCTCGCGGATCATCGGACCCGGATCGGCTCAGGCCACCTCGAAGAGCCCCGCGGCGCCCATGCCCCCGCCGATGCACATGGTGCAGACGACGTACCTGGCGCCGCGGCGCTTGCCCTCGATCAGCGCGTGGCCGACCAGGCGCGCGCCGCTCATGCCGTACGGGTGGCCGATCGAGATCGCGCCGCCGTCCACGTTCAACCGCTCCATGGGAAGCCCCAACCGGTCGCGGCAGTACACGACCTGCACCGCGAAGGCCTCGTTCAGCTCCCAGAGGTCGATCTGATCCATCCTGAGGCCGAAGCGCTCCAGCAGCCGCGGGACGGCGAAGACCGGCCCGATCCCCATCTCGTCGGGCTCGCACGCCGCGACGGCCAGCCCGCGGTAGATGCCGAGCGGCTGGAGGCCGCGGCTCTCCGCCAGCTTGGCGTCCATCACCACGCACGCCGAGGCGCCATCGGAGAGCTGGCTCGCGTTGCCCGCCGTGATATCGCCCTTCTCGCCCGTCACGGGCTTGAGGGCCGCCAGTCCTTCCGCGGTCGTGTCGGGACGATTCCCTTCGTCCTGCTTCAGCGTAACCTCTTCCTCGCGGACCTCGCCGGTCGTCTTGTCCTGGACGAGCTTCCGCGTGGCGAGCGGCACGATCTCGGCGTCGAAGCGCCCGTTCCGCTGCCCCGCCGCCGTCCGCTGCTGGCTCGCCAGCGCGTACTCGTCCTGGGCCTCGCGCGTGATGTAGTAGCGCTTGGCCACGACCTCCGCGGTGTCGATCATGGTCATGTAGATCTCCGGCTTGTGCGCGTCGATCCACTCCTCGTGGAGGCGGTGCTTGTTCTGGTGCTCGTTCTGGACCAGGCTGATCGACTCGAGGCCGCCGGCGACCATGATGGGCACCTTGTCCACGATGACGCGCTGGGCCGCCATGGCGATCGCCTGCATCCCCGACGAGCAGAACCGGTTGACGGTCACGCCTGCCGTGGTCACGGGCAAGCCGGCGCGCAGCGCGGCCTGGCGGGCGATGTTCTGGCCGGTGGCGCCCTCGGGCATGGCGCACCCAAGGATCACGTCCTCGACCTCCGCCGGGTCGAGGCGGGCGCGCTGCACGGCGTGGCTGATCACATGGCCGGCGAGGGTCGCGCCGTGGGTGTTGTTGAAGGCACCACGGTACGCCTTGCCGATGGGGGTGCGGGCGGTCGAGACGATGACGGCGTCTGCCATGTCAGCCTCCTTTGGTGTGTCGCCGATCATACCGCCGGCCGGGCGGGTTGTCGAGAACCTAGCGGGCATTGTTCACGAACGGCGATCGCGCGAGCGGGCGGGTGGCGCAGGGTGCAGTCCCCACGGGGCCGCGCGCAGTGGGCCCCCCTCGTCCCGTCCGCCGCGCGCGGCGCGGCGTTCGGGCGAGTGGGTGACGGAGCCGGCCCCAGGGGGGCTGCACCCCGCGACAGGCCCCGCCCGCTACACTCACCGTGGTTCGCGAATAATGCGGGCTAGGCGATGACGCCGACGCTGCGGAGCCGCGCGATCTCGACCGCCTCGAGCCCGGCCTCGCGCAGCACCGCCTCGGTGTGCTCGCCCAGGGCCGGCGCGGGCGTGCGGATCCCCCCCGGCGTCTTCTCCAGTCTGACCGGCGTGTTCAGCGTGCGAAACCGCCCGGCGCGCGGGTGCTCCTCCTCCACGATCATCCCGCTGGCGCGGACTTGGGGATCGTCGGGGAGGTCCGCGTAGCGGTTGACCGGCGCGCAGAGGACATCCTGAGCCTCGAGGCTCGCCATCCACTCCCCCACCGTCCGCTCGCGGAAGATCCCCTCGAGGAAGCCCACCAGCTCCTTGCGGTTGGCCAGGCGGCTTTCGCGGGTGGCGAAGCGCGGATCCGCCGCCAGCGCGGGCCGCTCGATGGCGGCGCAGAAGGGCTGCCACAGCCTGTCGACCCAGACGGCGACGTAGATCCACCCGTCCCGGGCCGCGAAGGCCTGGAAGGGAACGATGTAGGGGTGCGCGCTACCGTGGCGGCCGGGGTCCTTGCCGGTCTGAAGGAAGACGCTCAAGCGCGCCGCGTGGGCCAGGAGCGCCCCGTCGAGCAGGGACACGTCCACCCGCTGGCCTTCGCCCCTGCGCTCGCGATCGAGTAGGGCCGTGACGATCCCCAGCGCGGCCAGGAGGGCGCCGATGGTGTCCACGACGGGGGCGCCGCAGAGGACGGGGCCGCCGTCGGGCTCGCCGCTGATCGCCATCAGCCCCCCCATGGCCTGCACCAGCATGTCCACGCCCGGCTTGTCCCGCCACGGCCCGGAGGGCCCGAAGGCCGAGAGCGAGCAGTAGACCAGACGAGGATTGACCATCGCCAGCCGCTCGTAGTCGATCCCGAGCCGCTCCGCGACGCCCCCCCGATATGCCTCGATGATCACATCGGCGCGCTCGGCCAGGCGCGCGAAGATCGCCAAGCCTTCCGGACGCGAGAGGTCCAGGGCCACGCTCCGCTTGTTCCGGTTGACGGTGAGGAACACGGGGCTCTCGCCGTCGGGGCGCCGCTCGTAGACCGCGCGCGCGGCGTCGCCCCCGACCGGGTGCTCGATCTTGACGACGTCCGCGCCCATGTCGGCCAGGTACATGCCGCAGACCGGCCCCGCGATCAGGTGGGCCAGCTCGAGCACCCGGTAGCGAGCCAGCGGTGGCGGCGTCAACGCAGGGCCTGCGCCGGATCGGGGAGCGTTCGGAAGTTGACGCCGGTCAGGGCGGCAGCGATCGATTCGGGGATCCGGGGATGCCGGCGCCGCATGTCGGCGAGAAACTCACGGATCTCGCGCCGGACGCCCTCGCGGTCACTGCACACGCAGCCGACGAGGAGAAGGCCGTGAGCCCGTGCATACTCTGTCGTAAGGTCCTCTGTCACGTAGACCAGCGGCCGGATGAGCCGGATCGAGCCCCGGCGCGACGCCGCCACCGGCGGCAACGAAGCGACCCGGCCGTTGAACATGACGTTCCGGAAGAGCGCCTCGGCGCAGTCGTCGGCCGTGTGACCGAGCGCCAGCACGGTGCACCCCAGGCGATCGGTGATCCGGTAGAGGGAGCGGCGGCGGTGGCGGCTGCACACATCGCATCCATGGACGATGCCTTCGGTCACCAGCCGTAGGGTGGCGCGATCGTCCTCCACCACCCAGTCCACGCCCAGGCGCCGGATCTGCTGCTCGACCACATGGATCGACGCTTTGAACTTGCCCTGGTCGAGCGTCACCGCCACGAGGTCGTAGGCGAAGGGCGCCCGCCGCCGGTACGCCGCGAGGGCGTGCAGGAGACAGAGGCTGTCCTTGCCGCCCGAGACTCCCACCGCGACCCGGTCGCCCGGGCGCAGCATCTGGTATTCGCCCATCGCGCGGCCGACCGCGTCCAGCACCTGCTGATCGACGTGAATGTCGTCCATCGGCTCGCTCACGCTGAACCCTCCCAGGAAAAGCTCACCGCCCCGGCCGGAGCTCGACGACCAGCCCCTCGCCCCAGCCGTACTTCTCGCGGGACCGTGCCTGCACGGTCCGGCTCAGCTCGGGCTCTGCCCTGGCGTCCACCACCCGGGCCCGGCCCGTAAACCGGCGACGGCCCACCCGGACCCGGACCCGCGGGTCGGCCAGCAGATTCCGCACCCACCGCGACCCGCGGCGGCGCTCGGAGATCACGTAGTAGCGTCCGCGCCGCCGGGTGAACCAGATCTCGATCTCCCGGAGCAGGCCGCTCCGCCGGCCGGTCGTCGTCAGATAGAGGAACTCGGGCTCCCGGCGCGGCCTCACAAGGGTTTCCCGCTGGAGCTCCCCGAGCGCGTCGCTCACCGGCCGGTGAACTTCGGCGGGCGCTTCTCCTTGAAGGCCTGCACGCCCTCCTTGTGGTCCTCGGTCTCGCGCACCACCGCCATATGAGAGGAGACCAGGTCGAGGTGCGTGCGGACGTCGAGCCTCAGGCTCTGGTGGGCGACTCGCTTCATCATGCGGATCGCGATCTGGGGCCCGTCGGCGATGCGGCGCGCCAGCTCGGAGGTGTACTGGCGGAGATCCCCCGCCGGCACGACCTTGTTGACGATCCCGAGCCGCTCGGCCTCCCGCGCCTCGACGAAATCCCCCGTCCAGAGCAGCTCGAGCGCCTTCGCGATGCCGACCAGCCGCGGGAGGAAGAACGCGTCGCCGTCGCCGGGGACCAGGCCCACCTTCACGTAGCCCGTCGAAAACCTCGCCTCCTCGGAGGCGATGCGCAGATCGCACTGGAGCGCCATCCCCATCCCGGCGCCGACGGCCACGCCGTTGACCATGGCGATGACGGGCTTGTCCATCAGGTCCAGCGTCTTCGGGATCTGGTGGATCCGCTCCCAGAGGACGTTCTTGTGATCCAGCGGGGTCGGCTCGCCCTCGCCCATCCGCCCCACGTCGCCACCGGCGCAGAACGCCCGGCCGGCGCCCGTCACGACGACCACGTTCACCTCCGGGTCGCGCTGGGCTTCGGTGAGCGCCCACGCCCAGCGCTCGATCATCGGGCCGGTGAAGGCGTTCAGCTTGTCCGGCCGGTTGAGCGTGAGCGTCGCGATCCGGTCTTTGACTTCGTAGAGCAACTCGCTGTCGGTCATCGAATGTCCTCCGCCCCCTCACCCACTCAGATGCCTCTTGCCTCTTCTCCTCTCCCCTCGGGGGAGAGGTAGGGTGAGGGGGGTTCAAGATGAGGGGGCTCAGTCCTTCGGGAGCCCCAGGACGCGCTCCCCCAGGATGTTCTTCAAGATCTCGGACGTGCCGGCCCGGATCGTGCTGGCCCGCGCAAGGAGGCAGTTGTACGCCCACTGCCCCTCGTCCGGCGCCCAGGCGCCCTCGGTGATCTGGGTGGCGGGTCCCAGGATCTCCGCCGCCAGCTCGGCCAGCTCCTGGTCCACCTGGCTCCAGGCGAGCTTGGAGGTGGATCCCTCGGGCCCGGGCGCCTTGCCCTGGATGAGGCGGGTGAGGCTCCGGTAGCCGCCGAGCTGGAGGCACTTCTCCCCGATGAGGACCGAGACGATCTTCTGGCGCACGAGCGCATCGTCGGCCGCCCTTCCCCCGTTTCGCGTCGTCTTCTTCGCCAGCGCGACCAGCCGCTCCGCCGCCATCCGGAGCGAGACGTTCCTGATGAAGGTCAGGAGGTCCCGCTCGTAGGCGAGCGTGGTCATCGCGACCTCCCACCCCCGGTTCACCTCTCCTATGACGTTGGCCGCGGGAACTCGCACGTTTTCGAGGAACACCTCGTTGAACTCAGATTCGCCCGTCATCTGGCGGAGCGGCTTGACGGCGATCCCCGGGCTCCGCATGTCCAGCAGGAAGAAGCTGATCCCCTTGTGCCTGGGCGCGGCCGGGTCGGTCCGCGCGAGGAAAAACCCCCAGTCGGCCACGTGGGCGAGGCTCGTCCAGACCTTCTGGCCGGTCAGGATGAACTCATCGCCGTCGCGAACGGCCCGGGTCTGAAGGTTCGCCAGGTCGGAGCCCGCGTCGGGCTCGGAGAACCCCTGGCACCAGAGTTCCTCGGCGGTGAGGATCTTGGGAAGGAAGCGCTGGACCTGGGCCTCGGTGCCGTGGGCCATGAGGGTGGGGCCGAGCATGCTGAGGCCGCCGCGGTTGACGGGCGGCGGCGCCTCGGCCCGCGCCAACTCCTCGTAGAAGATGATCTGCTCCACGAGCGAGGCGCCGCGGCCGCCGTACCTGACCGGCCAGTTGAGCCCGACCCAGCCGCTCTCGTAGAGCGTGCGCTGCCAGGCGCGGAGGCGGTCCACGTGCTCGCGGTCGGCGCGGGAGAAGGCGAAGGACCCGAGCTGGAGGTCGCGCGGAAGGTGGGCCCGGAGCCACGCCCTCATCTCCTGGCGGAACGCTTGCTCCTTCGGGGTGAACTCGAAGTCCATGGCGCTAGATCGCGCCGGAGGCCGGCCGGGTCACGACGCCGTTGATGCGCCAGCGCGACTCGTCCCAGACCATCTCGTACAGGGCCTCGATGAAGACGCCGTCGGCTCCGCGGATCCTGAGCCGGACGTAGAGCCGGCCGTCCGGGGCCAGGCTGGCCTCAGTGACCCACGCGTCCGTCGAGCGCGCGATCTGGGGGTACCCGCCCTTCACCATCCGCTCGAAGCCGGAGAGGTCGAAGAGGGACTGGATCTCCTCGGAGGCGAAGGAGTAGGCAGTTCGGTAGTCGCCCGCCCTGAACGCCGCCAGCTGGCGCATGATCACCTCTCTCGCCTCCGCCTCGGGGCGCGGCTGGGCGGCGGCCGCCCCGGCGAGCCAGACGGCTGCCGCAAGGAGGAGAGCGAGACTCTTGCTAAGCCTGCATGAAGTCCTGCTCATTTGTCAGCCTGACAGGCCTGGCAGGTCATAGGATGCCCCATATCTTACACCGTGAATAGGTCCGCCCCCCTCCCCCGTCTTAGTGGCAAGAAAGTGAGGTGAGCGGAATGCGTCGGCTGATCGCTCTGCTTCTGGTCGCAGCGCTTCTGGTCGGATTCACGGCCCCGGCGGCCTATGCTGGGGGCAGGGGCCATAGAGGGGGCAGTACGGCCACCAACGTGGCCCTCGGGCTGGCCTCCTTCGCCGTCTTCAACCAGCTCGTGGGCCCCCTGCTTCACCCCAGGCCGGTCTACGCCGGGCCCGTGTACGTGTCCCAGCCGGTCTACGTCGCGCCACCCCAGCCGGTGGTCTACACCCAGCCGTCTCAGGTGGTAGTGGTCCAGCCGCCTCCGCCGCCGGCCCCGTCCGTCGTGTACTACCCTCACGGCCGGTACGAGCTCCACTACAACGGGAGCCAGTACTACTGGGCCTGGATTCCCAACTCCCCGCCGCCTCCCCCGGCTGTGCCGCCGCCCCCGTTGACGCCGGGCTCCTAGGCGGCTAGTCACCGGAGGGTTCGAGCGCGGGCTTTGCCCGCGCAACCCTGGGGGGAGGCATCGGAAGGGGGGCGGAGCCCCCCTCCGAGTCAATCAAGACAGCGCCTGAGCGAGCCTCCCGCTTCCCGCAAGAGACGGGAGGCCGCTCGGGCGCTGAGCTTTCTGCGGGCCATGACGATGGCGACTTTCGCCTGCCCGCCGGCAACCCTCAGATGGCGCCGCGCTCGGGCGCGCGAGACCTTCCCGAGGATCTGAACCAGCCGCTCGGCCCGGGCCCGGAGCTTCCGCGATCGCGGCTGGAGATCCACCATCCAGTTGCCGTACACCTTCCCGAGCCTGACAAACGCTGCCGTCGTGAGGCTGTTCAGGATCAGCTTGGTGGCCGTGCCCGCCTTCAAGCGAGTGGAGCCCGTCAGGACCTCGGGCCCGACGCGCGGGACGATCACGACGTCGGCCAGCCGGCCCAGCGGGCTGCGGCGGTCCATCGCGATCAGGACCGTGCGCCCTCGCCGGCGCCGGGCCTCGGCCAGCGCCGCCCTCACGAACGGCGTGACGCCGCTCGCCGCGATCCCGACGACGACGTCCCCCGCCCTCACCCGCCGGGCGACGGCCCGCTTCCCCTCCCCCGCTCGATCCTCGGCCCCTTCGCGCGAGCTAAAGACGGAAGCCCGGCCACCCGCCACGATGGCTTGCACGAGTGACGGCGGCGTGTTGAACGTCGGCGGACACTCCGCCGCCTCCAGCACTCCCAGTCGCCCGCTCGTGCCGGCCCCCACGAAAAACAGCCGGCCGCCCGATTGAAGCGCGCCGGCCACCAGGGTAACCGCCAGGGCGATCTCCCGCCGGACACGACCCACGGCGACGGCGACCCGGCGGTCCTCTTGGTTCATCAGCGTCACGATCTCGATGGGGGCGAGGAAGCCGAGGCGACGGCTGCGGGGGTTGGGCTTTTCTGTGGGGAGGACGTCGTAGCGGGGGCGCTCGGCCATGACGCTTCCGAAGATAGCACGTGTCTTCGGGGGGAGGCAGCCCCCGAAGCCCCGAGCGAAGCGAGCGGGGCGGCTTTGCCCCGGGGCGTCGGAAGGGGGGCGGAGCCCCCCTCCGAAGATGATAGATTGGGATACGCCATGGCGCGCGTCCTGACGGGCCTCGACCGGCTGCCGGCTACCCACCTCTCCCGCATCAGGGGCCGCCGCCTCGGCCTCCTCTGCCGCCGGCGCCACCGTCCGCGGGCGCCCGGTGCACAGCCTCTACGGGCGACGACGCGCGCCGACCGCTCGCATGCTCGGCGGGCTCGACACCCTCGTCTGCGACCTCCAGGACGTGGGCGCGCGCTACTACACCTTCGTCTGGACCATGGCCCTCGCGATGGGCGCCTGCGCGCGGGCCGGCGTCAGGATGATCGTCCTCGACCGGCCGAATCCCCTGGGCGGCGCCCGCGTCGAGGGCAACGTCCTCGATCCGCGCTTCGCCTCGTTCGTGGGCCTCTATCCCCTACCGGTTCGCCACGGGATGACCATCGGGGAGCTGGCGCTGTACCTCAACTCGCGACACGGCCTCCGCTGCGACCTCGACGTGATCCCCATGAGCGGCTGGCGGCGCGCCATGCTCTGGGAGGACACCGGGCTGCCGTGGGTGCCGCCCTCCCCCAACATGCCGACGCCCGACACGGCCCGCGTCTATCCCGGCGCCTGCCTCATCGAGGCCACGAACCTGTCCGAGGGGCGCGGGACCACCCGGCCGTTCGAGTGGGTGGGCGCGCCGTTCATCGACGCGAAGGACCTGGCCGGGGCCCTGAACGCCGAGGGCCTGCCCGGGGTCCGCTTCCGTCCGTGCCGGTTCCGGCCGACGTTCCACAAGTGGAAGGGGCGCGCCTGCGGCGGCGTCCAGCTCCACGTGATCGACCGCAGCCGCTTCAAGCCGTACCTGACGGGGCTCGCGCTGATCGCGACGGCGCGCCGCCTCTACCCGCGCCGCTTCGCGTGGCGGCGACCCCCGTACGAGTTCGAGAAGCGCAAACTACCGATCGACATCCTCTGCGGCACCGACCGGATCCGCCGCCAGATCCATGCGAACCACTCGCCCGCCCAGTTCGAAGCGTCATGGCAGCCCGCCCTCCGTGCGTTCGTGCGATCCCGCCAGCCGTATCTCCTCTACCGATGACGCTCGAGGAGCTGGTCGGCCAGCGGCTCATGTTGGGGCTCCCCGGCCCCACCCTCAGGCCCCAGGACGTCCGCCTCTTCAACGAGACCAAAGCGGGTGGGCTGATCCTGTACCGCCGGAACTTCCAGTCCGCCGCTCAGCTGCTCGGCCTCCTGACCCAAGTCGAAGAGGCCCTCGGCCGCCGGCTGCTGATCGCGACGGATCACGAAGGCGGACGCGTCATCATGCTGGGAGAAGGCGTGACGGTCTTCCCCGACAACCTCGCCGTGGGAGCCAGCCGCGAGGTAATCTCGGCCGAGCGCCAGGGCCGGATCGAGGCGCTCGAGCTGCGCCGATTGGGCATCGACCTCAACTTCGCCCCGGTGCTCGACGTCCTGACGGAGGCCCCGAGCCCCAACATCGGCATCCGCTCCTACGGCAAGGACCCGGCGCTCGTGGCGCGCTTGGGCGCCGCCCGCATCCGGGGCATGCAGTCCCGCGGCCTCTCGGCCTGCGCCAAGCACTTCCCCGGCAAGGGCCACTCCTCGCTGGACGCCCACCTCCGGCTCCCCACGATTCCCTCCACGTGGGCCGAGATGAAGCGCGCCCACCTGCCGCCGTTCCTCGCCGCCATCGAGGCCGGGGTGGACGCCGTCATGACCTCGCATCCACTCTACCCGGCCCTCGATCCGGCCCCGCTGACCCCCGCGACCTTCTCAAAGCGGATCGTGAGGGACTACTTGCGGGGCGAGCTGTCCTATGGCGGCGTGATCGTGAGCGATGATCTCGAGATGGGAGCCATCGCCGAGCTCTGCCCGGTGGGAGAGGCCGCCGTCAAGGCCGCCGAGGCGGGGCACGACCTCCTGCTGGTCTGCCACACCGAGGCGGCTCAGCGCCAGGCCTGCGCCGCGCTGCGTGACGCCTATCGAGGAAACCGCCTCGCCGTGAACGAGCTGGAGGCGAGCGTCGAGAGGATCCAGGGGCTCAAGGCCAAGCGACCGCTGCGCTTCGAGGGAGGACCGCCGCGCTGCGAGGTGGGGGGACCGCCGCTCGCGAAGGCGATCGCCACCCAGGCGGTCACGCTGCTCCAGCCGGGATCCACGGATCTCAGGAGGCGCTTCAACGGGACGGTCGGCGTGATCTTCCCGCGCTTCTCCTGGCTGGCCGACCGCATCACGATCGAGCCGCTGCTGCTCGACGAGGCGGCCTATCTCCAGGGGGCGCTCGGCCGCTTCGGGGTGAGGCCGGAGATCCTGATCGTGGGGATCGAGCCCACCGACGCCGACATCGAGCGGGCGGCGGCGCTCGCGACTCGCTCGGACGTGGCGCTCCTCTTCCTGGTCGACGCCCACCTCTACCCGTCCAACCGGCGGCTCCTGGACCGGCTCCAGGAGACGGGGCGGCCCCTCGCCGTGGCCCTCCTCAGAGATCCCTACGACGCGGCCTTTTTGAGACCCGGCGTGCTCGGCGTGACCGCGTTCGGCTTCCGGATCTGCCAGCTCGACGCCGTCATCGCCCGCCTCCTCGCCTGACGGAATGGTGCCTTGCCGGCAACCGCGCTTCGTTGTAGCATGGTTGCTACTAGCAAGGTTGCTACTAGCGGAGATGCTACAAACGTAATACCCTGCGGCATATGGTAAAAATGGCCTCCAACCCATTCCGCATCGGTGTGCCGGTTACGGGGGAAGAACTCGCCGATCGGGAGACCGAACTCGGAACGATCCTCAAAGAGGTCCTGGGAGGAAGCCGCCTCTTTCTCATCTCCCCCCGTCGCTACGGAAAGACGTCCCTCCTCCTCGAGTCCCGAGCCCGACTCCAGGCACGAAAGATCCCCGTCGCCTACGTCGATCTGTACCAGGCCACCTCGCTCGCTCATTTCCTGGATCTCTTCGCCCGAGCGGTGCTGGAAGCGGCGGAGGGAACAGTAGAAAAAGCGTTTCGCATCGCGGGGGAGTTCCTCAGGGCACTCCGACCCACCATGACGGTCAACGCCGAGGGCCAGCCGGAATGGACCCTGGGTTTTTCCCAGCAGCAGCCGGACCTCCTGAAGCTCCGGGATCAGATCCTCGCGCTGCCTCAGCGGCTGGCGGAACGGAAGAAAGGCCGGCTGGCCGTCTTCATCGACGAGTTTCAAGAGGTACGGGCGCTCGACGGATTGGCCCTCGAAAAGGCCATGCGAGCGGCGTTCCAGCAACAGCCGCGTGTCAGTTATGTCTTCGCCGGTTCCAAGGAATCCCTCATGTGGGAAATGGTTCGATCACGGAGATCCCCCTTTTTTCGCAGTGGCCCGACACTCTCCCTGGGTCCGATTCCATCCCGGGAGTTCAAGATATACCTCTCCAACAAGTTCAGGGAATCAGGTATGCGCATTGTCCCAGCTCGCCTGGACGACATCCTGACGGTGGGGGATGAAGTTCCCTTTAACGTCCAGTACCTCTGTCACGCCCTCTGGATCGTCAAGGGTGGGACGGGTGACGTGTCCTCGCAGGACATCTCCCAGGCCCTGGACTATATCCTGGCTTCGGAAGGCGAGTATTACACGACTCTCTGGGATCAACTTTCCCTGCATCAGCGTCGAACGGCGCGCGGACTTGCGAGGAGCGGTGGCGCTACTCCGTTCACGGCGGCTTTTCTACGCAAACATGACCTCGGACCTTCGGCCTCGGTGGCCCGCTCGCTCGGCCAACTGATCAAACGCGACGTGTTGAAGAAATCGCGCGCCGGCTACCACTTCGCAGACCCGTTCTTCAAGGCCTGGCTTCTCGCCAAGATCCCTTGACGCCCCCGCTTGTGTCCTTCTACCGTTAATCCAGGACCACGCCGCCGTCGACGACGAGCACCTGCCCCGTGACGTAGTTGGACATGGACGAGGCCAGGTAGACCACAGCCTGAGCGACGTCCTCGGGCTGGCCCATCCGGGCGATGGGCTGGGCGGCGACGTTGTAGTCGAATCCACGCGTCATCTCCGTCTCCACCGGCCCCGGCGCCACGACGTTGACCCGGATGCCGTAGCGGCCGGCGTCCTTGGCGAGCCAGCGCGTGAACGCGATGACGGCCCCCTTGGCGGCGGCATAGGCCGGGCCGCTGCGGCCTCCCAGCGTGGCGGCGGTATCCTCGGGGCGCGACACCACGCCGCCCGCCAGGCCCGAGGCGGAGGAGATGTTGACGATGGCGCCGCCCCGCGCCTTCAGGTGGGGGTAGGCCGCCTGGCTCACGAGCATCGTGCCCCGGACGATGACGTCCAGCTCGCGCTGGAGGGTGGCGTCATCGAGCGCCTCCAGGCTCAGCCGCTCCGCCACCCCGGCGTTGTTCACGACGACGTCCAGCCGGCCGAAGTGGGCCACCGTCCGCGCCACGGCGCCCTCGACCGCCGGGCGGGCGGCCACATCGGCGGCGAGGGCCAGGCCCCTCCGCCCCAGGGTCTCGACGGCCCGCTGCGTCTCTGCCGGAGGCTTGAGATCCAGCGCGGCGATGTCGGCACCCACGGCGGCGAGAGCCAGGGCGATGGCCCGGCCGATGCCGCGGCCGGCGCCCGTGACGAGGGCGACTTGGCCCGTCAGGTTGGCGGATCCACTGGCCGCCGGGATCACGGGGGAGAGCTTACCCCAAAAGGTCGACCAGCCCCATTGCCCTTTTCCCGGACACATAGTAGGCTAGCGACTTGCGCGGCGCGCCCGCCGAGAAAAGCTAAACTCCAAGCCGACGAGGAGGAACAGGGATGAGCGATCTGAATCGAAGAGACGTCCTGAAACTGGGAGCGATCGGAGCCGCCGGGGCCGTGGCGGGCCTCGGGTTTCCCGCGGTGATCCGGGCCCAGGCCAAAGAGGTCGTCATGCTGGGCATCTGGCCCTTCACCGGGGCTTTCTCCGACGTGGGGCCCATCCTCGACCGCGGCATGAAGATGGCGCTCGAGGAGCGCGGGATGAAGATCCTCGGGCGGCCTATCAAGTACATCACCCGCGATTCCGCGACACAGGCCGGCGCGTCTACCCGACGGGTCGAGGAGGCGGTGGACGGCGAGGGGGCCAAGTTCGTCATCGGCCCCTGGTCGTCGGGGGTGGCGCTGGCCGTCTCCGAGGTGGCCAAGCGGAAGAAGGTCCTCCACTACTTCAGCGGCGGCACCGAGGACATCTCCGGGGCCCGCTGCCACCGCTACTCCTTCCAGTGGGCGGCGAGCCCCTACACCGCGGCCAAGACCGTCGTGGACACCTTCATGAAGGCGAACCCGCGGGCCAAGCGCTGGCACCTGCTCGTGGCCGACTACGCCTTCGGCTGGTCGGTGGAGAAGTACATCAAGGAGGTCGGGAAGACCCACGGCCTCGAGTTCGTCGGCGCCGACCGTCACCCGCTCGGCGAGCGCGAGTTCTCGAACTACGTCACCAAGGCGGCCGGGAACAAGCCCGACGTGGTGGCGATGATCAACTTCGGCCTGGACGCCGTCACCGCCGCCCGCGAGATCTTCAACTTCGGCCTCACCCCGAAGCTCCCGCTGATCATGTCGTGGTCCTCGGGGGTGGAGGAGCTGGTTCAGCTGACGCCGGAGATCCGGGAGAACATCTGGGTCGGCTCCAACTTCTACTACACGGCCGACACACCGGTGGCCAAGGAGTTCGTCAAGAGCTACCAGGCCAAGTTCGGCGGCCCTCCGGGCTACGCCCCGTCGGCGGCCTACGGCATGACGCGGATGCTGCTGCACGGCTTCGACCGGGCCAAGTCCGTCGAGGTCCAGGACGTCGTAAAGGGCCTGGAGGGGATCGAGGTCAACGACCTCGTGGGGCGGATGAGGGTGGACGCGAAGACGCACCAAACGCTCCGGCCGTTCTTCTTCATGCGCTGCAAGCCGAAGTCGGCCATGAAGAACCCGATGGACTTCGCCGACATCATCGCCACCGGCGACACGCCGCTGCCGGCCCAGTACGCGGCGTGCAAGGACATCGGTAGCTTCTGAGCCAGCTCCTCGGCTCGGTCCTGAACGGGATCGCCACGGGCATGCTCTATGCCCTCATGGGGCTCGGCCTGTCGCTGATCACGGGGGTGCTGAACATCCCCAACTTCGCCCACGGCGCGCTCTTCGCCGTGGGCGCTTATTTTCTCTTCAGCGCGATCCACGCCGTCGGGAACTTCTGGCTGGCCCTCGTGCTAGCCCCCGTCGGCGTGGCGCTGCTGGGGCTCGTCATCGAATACGCGGGGATCCGGCCGCTCTACGCCGCCGGTCACGACTACCAGTTGCTCTTCACCTTCGGCCTGTCGCTCATCCTGGGCGAGGGGATCATCGTCGTCTGGGGCCCCATCGGTTTCAGCCAGCTCCCGCCCTCCATTCTCCGCGGCGGCCTCGACCTGGGCTTCATCTTCTACCCCAAGTACCGCCTCTTCGTGATGGTGATGGCCGGGCTCCTCGTCCTCGCCACGTGGCTCTTCCTCGAGAAGACCCGCTACGGCGCCATCATGCGCGCCGGCATCGAGAACAAAGAAATGGTCTCGCTGCTCGGCATCGACGTCCACCGGCTCTTCACCGCGGCCTTCGCCCTCGGCGCCTACCTGGCCGGGATCGCCGGTGCCCTGACCGCCCCCATCCGCGGGCTCTCGCCCTCGATGGGCGTTGACATGCTGGGGATTGCGTTCGTGGTGGTGGCGCTGGGCGGTCTCGGCAACCTGCTCGGTGCCATCGCCGCGGGGCTCATCATCGGGGTGGCGCAAGCCGTCGTCGCCCTCTACTGGACCGAGGCCTCGGTGGCGGTCATCTTCGCCGTCATGGCCGCGATCCTCCTCGTCCGCCCCCAGGGCCTCTTCGGCATCCGGTGAGCCGCACCTGGCTGGCCGTCCTCGCCGCGGTCGTCGTGCTCCCGATGGCGGTCCGGCACGCCATCGCCACAGAGATCTGGATCTTCGCGATCTTCGGGCTGGGGCTGAACCTCCTCCTGGGCTACACGGGGCTCCTCTCCTTCGGCCAGTCCACCTTCTTCGGCGCCGCCGCCTACGTCGCCGGCTACCTGCTCAAGCACTCCGCGATCAACGTCTTCCTGGCGCTGGCCATCGGCATCGCGGTGGGCGCCGTGTCGGCGGCGCTGGTGGGCTACCTCTGCGTCCAGCGCTCCGGCCTCTACTTCATCATGCTCACGTTCGCGCTGAACCAGATGTTCTACTTCATCGCCTACCAGTGGACCACCGTGACGGGCGGCGAGGACGGCATGCCCGGGATCGGGCGGCCCGCGCTGCTCGCGGTGGACTTCCGGAACCCCCTCGCCTACTACGTCTTCGTCGCGGCGCTCTTCCTGCTCTCGCTCTGGATCATGAAGCGCATCGTGGAATCGCCCCTCGGGAAGATCCTCCAGGCCATCCGCGAGAACGACGTGCGGGCGGAGGCGGTGGGCTACGACGTGCCGCGCTTCAAGCTGCTCGCCTTCGTCATCGGCGGGGCTTTCTCCGGCCTGGCCGGCGTGCTGTACGCGATGCTGTTCGGCATCGTCCCACTGGAGGCGATCGGGTTCGTCTTCTCGGGGAACGTGGTCTTCGCCACCCTCATCGGGGGCAGCGGCTCGCTCTACGGGCCGATCATCGGCTCCTTCGTCTTCATCTGGCTCTCCGAGTCCGTGAGCGTCGTGTGGGAGCGCTGGCCGCTCCTCCTCGGCGTGGCGTTCGTGATCGTGGTCCTCTTCTTCCGCGGCGGCTGCGTGGAGGCCTGGGCCCGCTTCTGGTCGTGGCGGGAGCGGCGTCGCGCTCCGGCGGGGATCGCGCCATAGCATGGCGCTCCTCCGGACCGAGACCCTCACCAAGGCCTTCGGCGCCCTGACGGCGGTCAACGGCGTCACGCTGGAGGTCCAGGCCGGCACCCTCCACTCGATCATCGGCCCCAACGGCGCCGGGAAGACGACGCTGTTCAACCTCCTGACGGGGCAGTTCCCGCCGACGTCGGGCCGGATCGTCTTCGACGGGCGCGACATCACCAGGACGCCGGCCCACCGGATCGCCCATCTGGGGCTCGCGCGCTCCTTCCAGCGCACCAACGTCTTCCCCGCCCTCTCGATCCTGGACAACGTCTGGATCGCGGCCTTCGCGCGGGGCCGCTCCTGGCGGGGGCTCGTGTGGCGGCGGAGCGACCGTTACACGGAGATCGTCGAGCGCGCGCGGGCGGCGCTGGCGGACGTCGGGCTCGCGGACAAGGCCGACCAGCCGGCGCGCGAGATCTCCCACGGCGAGCAGCGCCAGCTCGAGCTGGCCATCGCGCTGGCCGCGGCGCCCCGGGTGCTGCTGCTGGACGAGCCGGCCGCCGGCCTCTCGCCCGACGAGACCCAGAAGATGGTGGCGCTGGTGCGAGAGCTCAAGGGGCGCTACACGATCGTCCTCATCGAGCACAAGATGGACATCATCATGGGGGTCTCGGACCGCGTCTCGGTCATGCACTTCGGGAGCCTCATCGCCGAGGGGACGCCCGCCGAGATCCAGCGGAACCCCGAGGTGCGCCGCGCCTACCTGGGCGGGATGGTCGCGGAATGATCCTCGACATCCGGGGCATCAACACCTACTACGGGCTGGGCCACATCCTGCACGGCCTCACCCTCGGCGTGGCCGAGGGTGAGGTGGTGGCGCTCCTCGGGCGGAACGGCGCCGGCAAGACCACGACGCTCCGCTCCATCACGGGGCTCACGCCCCCCCGCACGGGGGAGATCCGGTACAAGGGGCGCGACATCGTCGGCCTCGGCGCCCACCGGATCTCCCGGATGGGGATCGCCCTCGTCCCCGAGACGCGCGGCGTCTTCTCCTACCTGACGGCGCGGGAGAACCTCTCGATCGCAAGGCGGCCGGGCTCGCGCTGGCAGGTCGAGGCCGTGCTTGAGCGCTTCCCGAAGCTCCGGGAGGTGCTGGACCGCAAGGGGCGGCTGCTGTCGGGCGGCGAGCAGCAGATGCTGGCCATCGCCCGGGCCCTGGTGACCGGCCCCGACCTGCTCCTCCTGGACGAGCCCTCCCAGGGGCTGGCGCCGCTGGTGGTGGAGGCGGTGGTGGGGACCATCCGTGAGCTCAAGAAGGAGCGCGTGAGCATGCTTCTCGTCGAGCAAAACGCCGAGATGGCGCTCCAGCTGGCCGACCGCGTCTATGTCATCGACCACGGGGCCATCGTCTTCGAGGGCACGCCCGCCCATCTCCGCGCCGACCGGCAGATCACGATGACGTACCTGGGCGTCGGCGGCTAATCGTCGGCCTGATAACGGCCCGCGGGTCCTGGCGCCGGCTTGCCCCACTCCGCGGCCGAGCTCCGTCACCCGTTCACCTCCTTCCGCAATCTGGCGATTGCGAAAGGGCGGTGAAGGGGTCCCACTCCGCCGGACCGCTCGTGAGGCGACGCCCGCGCCACCCGCTGGGCCGTTATAAGCGCGACGGTTATCGGCCCGGCGGGGCGGGGTCGAGCCAGGGGCCGAGGAGCCACGCCAGCGCGACGGTCCCCACCGTCCCCCAGATCACGAGCCAGCTCCAGCCGAGCGGCAGCGCCCCCGTCTCGGAGAGGATCAAGAGAACCAGGTTCACCAGGGCCATCGTCACCATCGCCACCACGTTGGCGCGGTTGGCGGCACGCGTCGAGAGCAGCCCCAGCAGGAAGACGCCGAGAAGCGAGCCGAAGGTCACTCCCGCGATCTTGAAGGCGAGCCACAGGATCTTGTCGAAGAAGGAGAAGCCGTAGGCCAGGAAGGCCAGGATCAGGCCGAAGCCGATCACGCTGAGCCGCGAGACGAGCAGGTAATGGTGCTCCGTCGCGCCCTTCACCAGCCTCGGGCGGTAGATGTCGGTGACGAAGGAGGCGGCAAGCGAGCCCAGGGGCGAGTCGATGGAGGCCAGCACGATCGCCGAGAGCATGAGCCCCCGCAGCACCGCCGGCATGGCGAACGCGATGAAGTGGGGGAAGATGTCGTCGGGGCGCGGCACCGGCAGGTTGGGGTGCTGGGCGTAGTAGGTGTAGAGCCCGGCTCCGAGCCCGAGATAGATGATGAGGGTGGCGAGCGTTCCCAGCGGGGTCAGCGCCAGCGTCCGCTGGCTCTGCCGGCGGGTCTCCACCGTCAGGAGCCGCTGCATGAGATCGTGGTCGGTCCCGAAGGCCGCTGTCGAGCCCACCAGCCCGTTGAGCACCGCCAGCCAGACGATGTTCGGGTCGGTCAGAATCCGCGCCCAGAAATCGGGGGCGCCCGGCGCCGGCCCCCAGTTGATGAGGGAGAGCCTGCCGGCCTCCCCGGCGACGGCCAGGACCGCCCCCGGGCCGCCGTCGATCTGAGCGAGGAGGAAGCCCAGCGTCACGGCGCCCGCCACGAGGAAGGTCAGCGCCTGGAAGACGTTGGTCCAGACCACCGCCTTCACGCCGCCGGCGGCGATGTAGAGGATGGACACGATGCTGAAGAGCGCGATGGTCGGCGCCATCGGCCAGCCGATGAGGATCGAGACGGCCAGGCAGGCCGCCATGAGGCGGACCCCGGAGCCCAGCAGGCGCGTGACGAAGAAGAAGATGGAGCCGGTGAACTGGGTCGCCCGGCCGAAGCGATAGCCGAGAAACTCGTAGATGGTGGTGCAGTTGTAGGCGTAGAAGGCCGGGATGAAGAGGAACGCCACGGCGAACTTGGCCAGGCTCGAGCCCACGAAGAACTGGAAGTACTGCCAGTTCTCGCCGTAGGCGGTGGCCGGCACCGAGATGATCGTGACGGCGCTGATCTCGGTGGCGAGGAACGACAGGCAGGCGGCCCACCAGGGGACCCGGCGGCGCGCCAGGAAGAAATCCACCGTGTCGCGCTGCTCCCGCGCGAAGCGAACCCCGATGGCGATCAGGCCGGCGAGGACGAGGAGGAGGACGGCGTAGTCGGGCCAGGTCAGCGAGCTCGAGCCGGGAACCCCAGTCGGCATGGGCCGGGTTCATCATAGCCCGGCTTCCCTCGCCTGGGGAAGTTCGCGGGACCGATGGTGCCCAGGCGCTTACGAGAGAGGGAGGTCAGCCGGGGATGATGCGTATCAAGACGCTCGACTTGCGCGCGAGCCCGCGGCGGATGCGGCGGCCCATCCAGAGCGGGACCAGGAGCCAGTACTTCCGCCGGTAAGCGGCCAGCAGCCCCGCCTCCAGGTCGGGCCGGTCGTCGACCCACTCGGCGCGCCCCTCGAAGGTCGGCCCGTCCTTCTTCCCCGCATGCACCACGACCCGACCGTTCTGCCGGATGCGCCGCGCCTTGAGGCTCGCCCTGACGGTCGTGAAGTAGACGGCGCCGTCGTGGAACCAGAGCCAGGTGGGAACGGTGCCGGGCCGCCCGGCTCGGCTGTAGGTCGTGACGTACATGTAGTTGGCCCTGCGGAGCGCCTCGACGAGATCGGGAGTGAGGGGCATGCTTGTTCCGGACCGCCCCATCCTATCACACGTGGGCTGGGCGTCCCCAACGGCGGGACCGTTCGGGCGGGGGCTACTTTGAGAGGCGCGTCCTCAGGGCTTCCGGACGTTCCGCTCCGGAGCGCTGTTTTCCAGCTCCTTCATCCGAAGCTTCTGGACCAGGTCGTCGTAGGAGGACGTCTGGATGACCCGGTTGAACTGGGCGCGGTACGTGCTCACGAAGCTCATCCCGTCGATCAGCACGTCGTACACCGCCCAGCGCGAACCGACCAGGTGCAGGCGGTACTCGATCGGGAGCTCGCCTTTCCGGCCGGTAAGGATCTTCGAGCGGACCGTGGCGTAGTCACCGTCCACCGTCTCGCCGACGTACACCGTACGCTCGGAGGAGTAGTTCTCCAGCTTCCCGAAGTAGACGCGCTCGAGAAGGTCCGTGAAGAGCCGCACGAACTCCTCGCGCTGCTCGGCGGTCCGGTCGGTCCAGTGGCGCGCCAAGGAGCGTCGTGCCATCTCGGGGAAGTCGAACAGCTTCTCGGCGATCCGACGGACCTCGAGGCGGCGCCGCTCGGCCGCCGCCGGCCGCCCCAGGTCGGCGTCCTCCGACACCTGCACGACCTGCTCAACGGCGACCCTGATGACCTCCGTCGGGCCGACCATCAATGCGGGGCTGGCGGACGCGAGAAGGAGCCACGCTGCCAGAGCCTTCTCCATGGTACCCCTCCATCGGGAAGAATGGGGGATGCCCCCCACTCCCCGGGACAGCATTTCGTATGCCATCCCTCCGATGGGCCGAACCCCTCTCAAATCGAGGGGTTGACAGGCTGTTTGGGTGGGAACATAGTCAGCGCCGAATCACGGACGTCAGAGGACTAACAGATGCCCGAACACGTGACGGTGGGCGTGGACCTGGGCGGGACGCGAGTCCGGCTGGTGGCAGGTGGACCTGCTGGCTGGTCACGCCGGGTCGAAACCCGCGGGCCCTCCCTGGCCGACCTGCCGGGATTCCTCAGGCGGCTCTGGCGGAAGTGGGGGCTGTCAGGCGGGCGCGTGGCCGCCCTCGTCGTGGCCGCCAAGGGAGTCTGGACACCAGCCGAGCGGAGGCGGGAGGCGCGCCGGCTTCGCGGCCTCGCCAAGCGCGTCAGGGTGATCCCGGACGTCGAGGCGGCCTTTTGGGGCGCGCTGGGAGATCAGCCGGGAGTTCTGATCCTGGCCGGTACCGGCTCGATCGTCCTGGGGCGGAACCGGCGGGGCCGGTGGGCTCGGGCGGGCGGGCTCGGCCCGCTCGTCGGCGACGAGGGCTCGGCCTTCTGGATCGGCCGCCTCTGGCTGACCACGGCGCGCCGCACCGCGCGCGGCGAGGAGCGCCTCCGAAAGATCGCGCGGGCTCCGGATGCCGTAGCGCGGATCGCGGCCGTCGCCCCCTCCGTCCTCCGCCGCGCCGGCCGGCGGCCCGGCTCTGTCCGAGGCGTCCGCGCCGCGCGCGAGTTCGTGAATGGCGCCCAGGACGTCCTCGCCGCCCTCGCGCGCGCCGTGGCGGAGGACCGCCGGCTCTCCCCGCCGGTCCCGGTGAGCTGGGCGGGAAGCCTCATGGAGAATCCGGCCTTCCGGGCCGGCGTCCTGCGTTCGCTCCGCCGCCAGGGGCTCAAGGTCCGGGCCGTGGCGCCCGCGCAGCCTCCCGTCATCGCGGCCCATGCCCTCGCGGCCCGGCTCGCCGTGGGGGAGAGGGCATGAGGCGGCTCCTCGAGATCACCGTCTGCCCCTTGGAGCCGGGCAGCGTGGCGCTGCCCCTGGAGCGCGGGGGCCGCCCCCGGCGCATGGACGCGCGCGCCATCCGGCAGCATCTGGAGCGCCTGATCCGGCGGCGCGCTCTCGCGGGACGAGTGTGGCTCAGGGAGGATTGCGCGGGCGGCTGCCACCGCGCGGGACCCAACGTGAACGTGGACGTCTTCCTGAAGGCCCCGCCCGGGGCGGAGCAGGACCACGTCGCCGTCGAAAACCGGAGCTACGTCTATTCGCTCGCGTCCCTCCCCTGCCTCGCCCGGATCATCGACGAGAATCTGAGGCCCGGGAGACCCAGAGGTACGCGAGCGGCCCGGTCAGGGCGACGGCGACGGCCACCGCCGTGTTGAGCAGCCCCGCCGTGGCCATGGCGAGGAGCCCGAGCGCGCCCGGCAGCGCCGCCGCGAGCAGCGCGCCGGCCCGCCCTCCCGGGACCCGCCACGGCCGCACGAGGCCGGGCTCGCGCCGCCTGAGCGCGAGGAACGCCGCAAGCTCCACCAGCAGGCTCAGCGAGTAGAGCCAGTTGTCGAGAATGACCAGCTCCTTGAAGCTGAGGACGGCGAAGGCGCTGTAGATCACGCTCGAGACGACGACGGCGACCCACGGCGTCCCGTAACGCGCATGGACCCTCGCGACGGTCGCCGGCATCTGGCCCGCCTGCGCCAGGACGAAGGGAAGCCGGGAGTTGGTCAAGAGGAGCGAGAGGAAGAGCCCGGCGGCGCTGAGCGCGGCGCCGAGCGTGATCCAGCCGCCGAGCCACGGTCCTCCGATCTGGGCGCCGATCCGGGGCAGCGCTCCCGTCTCCCATTCCTGCCACCCGCCGGCCGCCGAGAGGCCCACGCCGACGGGCAGGACATACGCGAGGGTAATCACCGGCAGAGTCAACCCGAGAGCCCGCCGGAACACGCGCTCCGGGTTCCGCGTCTCCCCGAGACAGGTCGTGGGCGTGTCCCAGCCCGAATAGTTCCACATCATCACCGCGAGACCGAGCCCCAGACCTTCGGCGAGGTGAGTTCCGGGAGCCGCCAGGGGCAGCCACGGCGTGGACTGAAGCCGCCCCAGGCCTGCGATCACCATGGCCGCGACGGGGGCGAGAGCGAGCACGCCGAGCCCGACCGCGCCCCATCCCACGAGGCGGACCCCGCGGATGTTGAAGCCGGTCAGGATCCAGATGAAGGCCAGCGCGATCAGCCAGCGCGCGAGCGGCGTCATGCCGGGGAGCCAGTGCCCGAGGTACTGGGTGAAGAGCGCCGGGTAAACGGCGATGTCAACGAAGCTGTCCACCCAGCTCCACCAGCCCACCTGGAACGCCCAGAACGGGCCGAAGGCCCGCCTCACCCAGGTGACGTAGCCGCCCTCGTCGGGCAGCGCGGAGGAGAGCTCCGCCATGACGAGCGTGACGGGGAGGCTCCAGACGAGGGGGGTGAGGACCAGCAGCAGGAGGGCCAGGCCGGGGCCGAAGGACGAAACGGCGTCCTCGATGCCGTAGGGACCGCCGCTCACGTTGAAGAAGATGACGGCGGCGATGGGAAGCAGCCCGAGTTCCCGCCGGAGGCTCGCCGCCGGGCCCCCCGCGGTCATACTGCTCAGGCGGTAGCCTGGCGGATGAGCGCCGGCAGCCCCCGGAGCCATTCCTCGAGGGGCGTTTCGGCGTCCACGGTGATCTCGATCTTGCCGCTCGGGAGCTTCCTCACTCGGCCGGGGGTCGCTGTGCCGAGCGGGATGACAAGGGCCTCGCGGTGGATCCCCAGGGCATCGGTGACGGCGAAGATCTTCTCGATCTCCTTCAGCGTGACGGCGTCGAGCACCAGGCAGGCCTCAGGGGCCGGATCTGAGATCAGCCGGGAGCCGCTCGCCGCCCGGCACCGTCAGCGGCGCGCGGTCGGCCTCGCGGAAGATCGTCAGCGACGGCACGGACGACTCCGTCGGGGAGAGCCGGCGCTCCCGGTGGCCGGGGACGACGGCGAAGGTTCCCAGGCCGGGAACCCACACCCGCCGCTCAGACACCCAGTCCTCCCGCGGCCGGGCCGGAGTGGGAGCGCTCGGCGCGGCCCTCATCGCCATTGCCTTCACCTGACCGACCGCTGCCGACAGCGCGTCTCCCGCCTCGGCCGACGCGAGAGGCCACAGCGAACAGGCAAGGATAATCACCATCCCCACGCGCTTCATGGGCCTATGGTAGTCGGCCCGCTCGGCGCGCGCAACCTGTGCTATACTCCGCCCCAATGCTCCGACGCTGGCTCGCGCTGCCGATCGTCCTGCTGCTCCTGGTGAGCCCCGCTCCCGCCCAGTCGCCGCAAGACCTGCCGATCTTCGACGCCCACATCCATTACAGCCAGCCGGACTGGGCGGTGTACCCGCCCGAGGAGATCCTCAAGATCTTCGATCGCGCGGGGGTGCGGCGCGCGCTCGTGTCCAGCACGCCCGACGACGGCACGCTCAGGCTCTACGAGAAGGCGCCCACGCGCATCGTCCCCGAGCTGAGGCCGTACCGGACCCGTGGCGACATGGAATCCTGGTACCGCGATCCGGCCGTCCTCGCGTACGTGGAGGAGCGGCTCAAGCGGGGGATCTACAAGGGCATCGGGGAGTTCCACCTCTTCGGCGGCCAGACCAACACGCCGGTGATCCGGCGGATCGCCGAGCTGGCGGTGGAGAAGAACCTGGTCCTCCACGCCCACTCCGACGAGGCGGCGGTGGAGGAGCTGTTCGCCCTGAATCCGAAGGTGAAGATCCTCTGGGCCCACGCCGGGATGTCGTCGGGGCCCGAGGCGATCGGCAAGCTGCTGGACCGTTACCCGAACCTCTGGGCCGAGCTGGCGATCCGGACCGACATGGCCTCCGGCGGGAAACTGGATCCCGCCTGGCGCGCCCTCTTCCTCCGCCACCCCGACCGCATCCTGGTGGGCACCGACACCTGGGTCACGTCCCGGTGGGACGCGCTCCCTGGCTATCTCGAGGAGATGCGGGTCTGGCTGAGGCAGCTCCCGCGCGAGGTGGCGGAGAAGATCGCCCACAGGAATGCCGAGCGCCTCTTCGGCCCGTAGCGCCCGGGGTTCCCACGAAATTGGACATTGTGGGCCCGGGGCCCGTCTGATAGATTTTCTCCACCGATGGGAACCTTCTTTGTCGAGGCAATCGTTGCCGACCCGAAGAACCCCGAGCGGCGCGAGCCATTGAAGCTGCTCGTGGACAGCGGGTCTACCTACACCTGGGTGTCCTCGGCCCTCCTTCGCCAGCTCGGGGTCGAGCCCGCCGAGCGGCGCAGGATCCTGACGATCGAGGGGAAGACGGTGGAGCGGGGCGCTGCGGAAATCCTGATCACGCTGGAAGGACGGACGCTCCATACGCTCTGTCTCTTCGGGGAACGGGGCGATCTGGAGGTCCTCGGCGCCTACACGCTGGAAGGCTTCGGCCTCACCGTGGACCCCGTCCAGCGGCGTCTCGTCCCGGCGATCCTGTTTGGCGCCGCCGCCTGACTCCCTCACCGATGCCCGCCCCGAGGTTCGTCGGTAGCGCCGTCAAGCGCCTGGAGGATCCGCGCCTCATCCGGGGCCAGGCCCAGTACGTGGACGACCTCGTGTTCCCGGGAACGCTCCACGCCTTTATCCTGAGGAGCCCGCACTCCCACGCCCGCCTTGCTCACCTCGACGTCTCCGAGGCCCTGAGACAGCCGGGAGTCATCACCGTGCTCACGTGGAAGGATATCGCCGGGAAGATCCGCCAGAAGCCCCTCATGATCGCTCCTCCCGGCCTCAGATACCCTCCCCACCTCCCCCTCGCCCAGGACGAGGTGCGCTTCGTCGGCGAGCCCGTCGCGCTCGTCCTGGCGGCGGAGAAATATCAGGCCCGGGACGCGGCGGACCTCATCCGCGCGGACTACGAGGCCCTGGACGTCGTGACCGATCCCGAGGCCGCGCTGCTGCCAGGCGCGCCGAAGGTGTGGCAGAGCTTCCCCGACAACCTGGCCTACGAGCACGCCTGGGCGACCGGTGACCTTGACGCCGCCTGGGCGAAGGCGGATCGGGTCGTCAAGGGCCGTTTCGTCAACCAGCGCCTGGCGCCACTCCCGCTCGAGCCCAGGGGGTGTCTGGCGCTCCCTCAGGCCGGAGCGCTCACGTTCTGGACCTCGACCCAGATGCCCCACCGGGCCAAGTCCATGCTCGCCGAGACGCTCGACCTCCCCGAGCACCAGATCCGCGTGATCGCTCCAGAGGTCGGCGGCGGCTTCGGCTGCAAGGTGGGGCTCTACGACGAGGAAGTCCTCGCCGCCTTCGCCGCGATGAGGCTCGGCCGGCCGGTGAAGTGGATCGAGACGCGGAGCGAGAGCATGGCCGCCACGACCCACGGCCGCGGCCAGATCCACGAGTGCGAGCTGGCCGTCGCTCGCGATGGAACGTTCCTGGCGCTTCGAGTCCGCGGGGTGGCGGACCTCGGCGCCTGCCTCGAGGCCTTCACCGCCGGCCCCCCGCTCCTGTGCGGGCGTCTCATCACGGGGGCGTACCGGATCCCGGCGGCGTCGTACACGCTCCGCGGGGCCTTCACCAACAAGACTCCGACGGCGGCGTACCGGGGTGCGGGGCGTCCCGAGGGCTCGTTCATCATCGAGAGGATGGCCGACCTGGCCGCCTGCGAGCTGGGACTCGACGTCGTGGAAATCCGCAGGCGCAATTTCATCAGGCCGGAGGAGTTCCCGTACAAGACGCCCTCGGGCCTCACCTACGACTCGGGGCGCTACGGGCTGACGCTCGACCGAGCGCTGGAGCTCCTGGACTACCCGAAGTTCCGCTCCGAGCAGGCGCGAGCGCGTGGGGCGGGCCGCTTTCTCGGCGTGGGCTTCTCCACCTTCGTGGAAACGGCGAGCACCGGCCCCTCGGCGAAGATGGCGTTCCAGGGCCACGAGTACGGCGCGGTGAGGGTGGAGCCGAGCGGCCGCGTGACGGCCCTGACCGGCACGTCACCCCACGGCCAGGGGGGAGAGACGACGTTCGCCCAGATCGTGGCCGACGCCCTCGGCGTCACGCCCGAAGACGTCACCGTGCTCCACGGCGACACCGCGGTGATCCCGACAGGGTTCGGCACCGGCGGGAGCCGCGGGGCGAGCGTGGGCGGGGCGGCGATCCACGTGGCGGCCGGGCGCGTGAGGGACAAGGCCCAGCGCATAGCCGCTCACCTGCTCGAGGCGGCCCCGGAGGACATCGTCGTCGCCGACGGGAAGTTCCACGTCAAGGGCCTTGCCGACCGCGCCGTCACGCTCCGAGAGGTGGCCCACGCTGCCCACCGCGCGGCGAACCTCCCGCCGGGGATGGAGCCCGGCCTCGACGCGAGCCACATCTTCGATCCCCCCGACTTCACGATCCCCTTCGGCGTGTACATCGCGGTGGTGGAGGTGCTCCCGGAGAGCGGCGAGGTCAGGCTCCTGCGCTTCATCGGCGTCGACGACGTGGGAACGGTGATCAACCCCATGCTCCTCAAGGGGCAGCTCCACGGCGGGATCGCCCAGGGAATCTCCCAGGCCCTCCAGGAGGAGATCGTGTACGACGAGGCGGGCCAGCTTCTCACCGGGAGCCTGATGGAGTACGCCGCGCCGAAGGCCCCCGACCTGCCGATGTTCGAGCTGGACCACACGGTCACGCCCACGCCCCACAATCCCCTCGGCGCCAAAGGGGTGGGCGAGGCCGGCTGCGTCGGCGCCCCCCAGGCGGTGGTCAACGCCGTGATGGACGCGCTCTCCCCCTTCGGCATCAAGGCGCTCGACATGCCGCTCAGCCCCGAGAAGATCTGGCGCGCCCTCCAGAGCGTCCGACGCTGACGACTCGAGTCAGCCCGCGTCCTTCCGCGGTCGATCGGACGACGAGCGGCCGCGGTCTTTTTTTGCCGCCTCGCTCTGGCGGGTTCCGGCGGCATACACCGCCAGATAGCGGCCGTTCGGCAACCGCCCGGCTCGCTTGTCCCCCGTCATCTGGAGCATGCTCTCGAGGAGCGCCGCCACGGCCTCCGCGCAGCCGTCTCCCTTGGCCAGGCCGTTCTTCTCCAGATACTGGAGAAACTCCTCCGGGGTCGCCCCGATGTCGGTAAAGGCCTTGTAGAGATGCGCCCACGCCTGAAGCTTGAGAGCCCCGGCGTCCGAGTCATGCGCCCCGCGGAACAGCGTGCAGCCTCCCTTCTTCATGGCAAGAGCCTCACACCTCGGTGATGTCGGCGGTCCACTCGACCTTGATGCCGCGCTCCACGCTCTGAGAGACGGGGCAGGCCTGCTTGTGGTGGCCGAGCGCCCGCTCGGCCTCCTCGCGCTTGCCCTTGGGGATCTTCAACGCGTACTTGATCCGGATCTTCGTCAGCAGCAGGACCTTGTCCCCTTCCTCGATCTCCCCCTCGACTTCGGTCAGGAGGTTGCCGCCGTAGACGGGAATCTGGCGCGCTGCCAGCGCGCCGGCAAGCGTGCCGGTCATTCAGGACCCGACCGCCGCCACCACGTGGTCGATGGTGGTCGGCAGCTCTTCCGGCACGTCGGCCTTGTACCAGGCCTTGACCCCGCCGTGGACGCCGGTGCGGATCGCCTCGGGGAAGGGCTCGATGAAGGCCTGCTTGATGGCGCGCTTCTCAGGGACCACGCGGACCTTGGAGAGATGGACCAGTGTGCCCATGGGACCTCCTCCTTTGAGGCGTTTAGGGCGCGAGGGCTTCCAGCGCGCGGGCGGCCGCGGCGTCGCCCGAGCGGACGCAGTCGGAGATCCCCACGCCGCGATACGCGCTGCCGGCGAGCGCGAGGCCCGGGAGCTGGGCGACCCGGGTCTCGATGGCCGCCACGGTCCCGAGGTGGCCCACGAGGTACTGGGCCATGGACGCCGGGTAGCGGTGGACGCGACTCAGGAGCGGCGGCGCGCCGACGCCCAGCAGCTCCTGGAGCTGAGCCCTCACGATCGCGACCATCCGCTCATCGTCCTCTTTCAGGATTCCCTCGTCCAGCGCCCCGCCGAGGAACACGCGCAGGAGAACGTGGCCGGCGGGCGCTCGTCCGGGGTACTTCACGCTCGAGAAGGTGCAGGCCAGGAGCGGTCGCTGCTCGATCCTCGGCACGACGAAGCCGAAGCCGTCCAGAGGATGGGGGACCTCCTCCCGCCTGTACGCGAGCGTGACCGTCGCCGAGGAGGCATAAGGGATCGTCTCGAGGAGATGGGCCAGGCTCGGGTCGAGGTCGCGGACCATGCGGGCGGCCTGGTAGGCCTCTGCCGCCACGATGACGGCGTCGGCGTCCACGCCGCTGCCGTCGGCGAGGCCAACGCGCCAGCGTCCCCCCTCACGCCGCAGCCCCACGACGCGCTCCTTGAGCCTCACTGAGCCCGGCGGGAGGCGATCGGCCAGGGCGCGCGTGAACTCCTCCATCCCGTCGGCGAAGGTGACGAAGAGGCTCCAGCGCGCCCCGCTGACGCCCTCCGCCCGGCGGGTCGCCCGCCAGAGCGCGAGGATGAGGCTCCGGTGGGCTCGCTCCATCTCGGGGAAGCGGGGCATGGTCGCCGCCAGGCTCAGCGTGTCGGGGTCCGCGGTGTAGATGCCGGCCACGAGCGGCTGGGCCACGCGCTGCAGCGCCTCGACGCCGAGCCGGCGGCGGACGAACGAGCCGAGACTCTCGTCATCGGGTTCGAGGCGGCGGGGCAGGACGAGGTCCATCGCCATCCTGAGCTTGCCCGGCCAGGAGAAGAGCCGGGACGAGACGAGAGGCCACACGCGCGCGGGAGCCAGGAGCTGGAAGCCGTCGGGGAGCGGCAGGAGGCGCCCGGCGCGGAGAACGTAGGTGCGGCGGAACCGATCGTCGGTGCGTACCAGCCGCGGGCCGAGGCCGAGTCGCTCGGCCAGCGCAAGCGCCCAGGGCTTCTCGGAGATGAATGAGTCGGGGCCGGCCTCGATCAGGAAGCCCTGGGTGCGCTCGGTGGCGATGGTGCCGCCCAGACGCTCACGCGCCTCCAGGAGGGTCAGGTCCACCGCCTCGCCCCGCTCCCGCGAAAGCTCGGTGAGCCGGTGCGCCGCAGCGAGGCCGGCGATCCCCCCTCCCACCACCACCACCCTGCGCGCCACGCCGTTACTTCCCCAGGCCGGACCGGGCCAGGGCGGCCAGCATCTCGACGAACGCCGGGTGGTCGTTCACCGCGGCGGCGCGATAGAAGCGCATTCCCAGTTTCTCCGCCAGCTGACGCGCCTCCACGTCCAAGTCGTAGAGCACCTCGACGTGGTCGCAGACGAAGCCGATGGGGGCCACGACCACGTCGCTCACGCTCGCCTGGGCGAGGTTGCGAAGCACGTCGGCAATGTCGGGCTCGAGCCAGGGCTCGTGAGGCGAGCCGCTCCGACTCTGATACGCCACCGACCAGCGTGGGTGGCTCAATTTCTCCGCCACGGCGCGCGCCGACGCCGTGAACTGAGCGACATACGGGGAACCGCCGGCCATCGCCGCCGGGACGCTGTGGGCGGTGAAGATGAGCGGCGCGGACGGTCGTGTCTCCGGCGGGATCGCCGCCAGGGCGTCCCTCCCACGGTCGGCGACCGCCTCGATGAAGCGCGGATGGTCGAACCAGGCGGGGGCGTACGCGACCTCGGGCGCCACAGGCCCCACCTTCTCGCGGGCCGCCGCCACGTCGGCCATGTACCGCTCCCAGGACGCCTCGGTCTGGAAGGGGGAGAGGATGATCCCGAGCGCGCGGCGGTGGCCCAGGTCTTTCATCGCCGCCAGCGTCTCGTGCAGGAACGGGTGCCAGTTCCTCATGCCGACGTACACGGGCGCGGCCACGCCGTCGCGCTTGAGGAGGCGCCGCAGCCCCTTCGCCTGCTCGAAGGTCAGCTCGTTCAGCGGCGACCGGCCGCCCATCGCCTCGTAGTGGTGCGCCACCTCCTCGATCCGCTCGGGGGGAACCGAGCGGCCGGCGGTGACGAGCTGGAGGAAGGGGCGGACGTCCGCGGGCTTCTCGGGACCGCCGAAGGCGATCAGCAGGACCGAATCCGGGGCGCTCATCGCCGCGCCTGCGGCATCATCTCGCATCGTTCGAGCGCGGGCTTTTCCCGCGCAACCCCGGGGGGGAGGAATCGGAAGGGGGGCGAAGCCCCCCTCCGAGTGAAGACAGCTCGTGGACCATGTCCACAAGCGCGATCACGTGCTCGACGGGCGTCTCGGGAAGCACGCCGTGGCCGAGGTTGAAGATGTGGCCGGGCCGGCCGGCGGCCCGATCCAGGATCGCCTGGACATGCCGCTTGATCTGGGCGGGCTTGGCGAGGAGCAGGGCGGGGTCGAGATTCCCCTGGACGGCCACGTCGTAGCCCACACGCTTCCAGGCGTCGGCCAGGTCCACGCGCCAGTCGAGGCCGATCACGTCACCGCCCGCCTCGCGCACCAGCTCCAGCAGCCCGGCGGTGCCCGTGCTGAAGTGAATCACCGGGACGCCGGCGGTGAGGCCCTTGATGGTGGCGCGCGTGTGAGGGAGGACGAACTCGCGGTAGTCGGCGGGCGAGAGCGCGCCCACCCAGGAATCGAAGAGCTGGACGGCCTGCGCGCCGGCCGCAATCTGGCCGTTCACGTAGCCGACGGTCACCTTCACGAGACGCTCGAGGAGGGCGTGCCACGCGCCCGGGTCGTTGTGCATCAGGCGCTTCGTCTCGAGATACTCCCGGGAGGCGCCGCCCTCGATCAGATACGAGGCCACCGTGAAGGGCGCGCCGGCGAAGCCGATGAGCGGGACGCGCTCGGACAGCGCCTTGCGCACCTTCCGGATCGCCTCGAAGACGAAGGGTGCCGCCTCCCGCGGATCCACGTCGGGCAGCCGCTTGACGTCCGCCGCGCCGCGCACGGGGCGACGGATGATGGGGCCCTCGCCCGCGGCGAACTCGAGGCCCACGCCCATGGGCTCCACGGGGAGGAGGATGTCGGCGAAGATGATGGCGGCGTCCACTCCGAGGCGCTCGACGGGCAGGAGCGTCACCTCCGCGGCTGCCTCGGGATTCTTGCAGAGCTCCAGGAAGCCGGACCGCTGCCGCAGCGCGCGGTACTCGGCCATGTAGCGCCCCGCCTGGCGCATCAGCCAGACCGGGGTGTACTCGGTGGCCTCGCGCCGGCACGCGCGCAGAAAGGGAGCGGACGTAGCGGGCTTCATGGATCACCCAGCCTACCGTCCGCCCCCGGCCGAGTCAAGGAAGCGGCGCCCTGAAAGGAGAGCGAAGATCTTACGCAGCGTGAGGCTTACTTGGCAGCAATCGTGGTCGGCTTACCCTCTTCGCCGACGAAGACGACGAGAATCTTCACCGGCGCGTTACCCTTATTGAATGCCTGGTGCAAGTGGTTCACGTCCTCCAGGAAAGCCTGCCCGGGCCTGTACTGCCGCGCCTCGGCGCCCTGCGCCTGGACGGTCAGCGTGCCTTCGAGGACGTAGACGTACACCGGCACGGGGTGCTGATGGAGCGCGGTCCGCCCTCCCGGCTCGAGCTGGCCGATGACGGAAACGATCTCCGCCTTGCCGGCCTTGGGGTACTCAATGGGCTTCTTGCCTGCCGTCAGCCCCGATTTGAGGACCGGCGTGGTCTTGAACCCCTTCGGCAGCGCCTGATCGTCCGCCGCCGCTTGCGCAAACCGCGGCGTGCTCGATTGCTGCGCGCCGGCGACACCAATCACGAGCAGAACACACAGACCGGAGAGAAGTAGATGCTTCATTCGGAAATCCTCCTTGGTGAAGGCACCAACTCGGCATAGGGCGATTTGCTAGGAAATATAGGGCAAACGGTGGGGGCGGTCAAGGGGGTGTCAAGATTGACAACTGCGCGGGGCTGGGCGACGATGACTGCCGCGATCCCACCCGAATCCCGGAGGCCACGATGCCGTTCATGGCGGGGAAGCAGGCGTTTCTGGAGATCCTGAAGCAGGAGGGTGTGGAGTATCTGTTCGGCAACCCGGGCACCACCGAGCTGCCGCTGATGGACGGCCTGGTGCGCGAGCCGCGGATCCGGTACATCCTGGCCCTCCAGGAGGCCGTGGCCATCGCCATCGCCGACGGCTACGCCCAGGCCAGCGGCAATCTGGCCGCCGTGAACGTCCACATCTCCCCCGGGCTGGGCAACGCCATGGGGATGCTCTACGACGCCTTGAAAGCCGGCTCCCCGCTGCTCTTGACCGCGGGCCAGCACGACCAGTCCTTCAACGTCACCGAGCCCGTCCTCTGGTCCGACCTGCCCCCGGTGGCGAGGCCCTACGTCAAGTGGGCGACCGAAATCCACCGCCTCGAGGATCTGCCTCGCATCGTCCACCGCGCCGCCAAGGTCGCCCTCAGCCATCCGACGGGCCCCGTTTTCCTCTCGCTGCCCGCGGACGTCCTGAACGCCGAGCGCGACCTCGAGCTGGGCGAGCCCACGCGCGTGGACCCGCGGATCCGCGGGGCGCGCGAGGCGGTGGCGCGGGCGGCGGACCTGCTGGCCCAGGCCAAGCGGCCGCTGGTCGTGGCCGGCGACGCCGTGGCCCAGGGGGGCGGCATCGCCGAGCTGATCGAGGTGGCCGAGCTGCTCGGCGCGCCGGTCAGATTGGAGGGGATGGCCAACCGGTGCAACTTCCCCTTCACCCACCCGCTGTATCAGGGCGCGGTCCCGCGCCTCGCCCCCGACCTCCGGGCCCTCCTCCAGCAGCACGACGTGCTCTTCTCCGTGGGCGGCGACCTCTTCACGATGTCCCTTCCGTCCGACGTGGAGCCTGCGCCTCACGGCCTGACGATCATCCACCTGGACGTGGACCCATGGGAGCTCGGCAAGAACTACCCCGCGAAGGTGGCGATCGTCGGCGACCCGAAGGCCACGCTCCCCGACCTGGCCGAGGCGCTGCGGAAGCGCTTCGGAGGAGGCGGTCATCCCGAAGCGCGCCGCCGCTTCGAAGACTCGGACGAGCGCCGCGCCGCGACGATCGCCGAGCTGAAGAAGCGGGCGCTGGCCGCGGCCGGCCGCCAGCCGATCGCGCCGTTGGCCCTGGTCCAGGCCGTCGCCGAGGGCCTGCCGCCCGAGGCCGTGGTCGTGGAGGAAGCGATCTCTTCGGGGGGCGGGCTCCGTGAGCTCCTCCGCTGCCAGGACGCCCAGAGCTTCTTTGGCCTCCGGGGCGGCGGCATCGGCTGGGGACTCCCTGCGGCGCTCGGCGTGAAGCTCGCGCTCCCCCGCCGCCCGGTGGTGGCGCTGGTGGGCGACGGGAGCGCGATGTACACGAGCCAGGCCTTCTGGACCGCCGCCCACAACGGCCTCGGCGTGGTGTTCGTCATCATCAACAACCGTGGCTACCGGATCCTGAAGCAGCGGGTCCACGCCCTCAAGGGGTTCTCGGCCCAGGATGACGTGTACGTGGCGATGGACCTCGACGCACCCCTGATCGACTTCGTCGGGCTCGCCCAGTCCCTCGGGGTGGCCGGGGAGCGCGTCGAGAAGGCCGCGGACATCGGCCCCGCCCTGGCCCGCGGCCTGGCCGCCGCCGGCCCCTATCTCCTCGACGTCCAGGTGGACGCCACCTTCAAACCCTAGGGCCGTGCCGGATCGCCTGAAGGGAAAGGTCGCCATCGTCACGGGCGCCGGCTCGCGCGGCCCCGGAGTGGGGAACGGCAAGGCCGCCCCCGCCCTCTTCGCGCGCGAGGCGGCCCGGGTCCTCTGCGTGGACCAGTTTCTGGAGCGCGCGGAGGAGACCTGCGCCCTCATCCGCGCCGAGAAGGGGGAGGCCTCGTCGCTCCAGGCGGACGTGACACGCGCCGCCGACTGCGAGCGCGTGGTAAGGACGGTCATCGAGCGGTACGGCCGGCTCGACGTCCTCCACAACAACGTCGGGATCGAGTCGCGCAAGACCCTGATGGAGACCACCGAGGAGGAGTGGGACCGGGTCATGGCGGTGGACGTCAAGAGCATGCTGCTGACCTCCCAGGCCGCCGTGCCCCGGCTCCGCGAGGCGGGCGGCGGGGCGATCATCAACGTCTCGTCGGTGGCGGGGATCCGCGCCCACGGCCGGACCGCGTACGCCGCGGCCAAGGCGGGGGTAATCGGGCTCACCATCTCCATGGCCGGCCAGCTCGCGCAGGACCGGATCCGCGTCAACGCCATCGCGCCGGGCTTCGTCTACACGCCGATGGTGGCCGAAGGCATGTCGGCGGAGTTGCGCGAGCGCCGCCGGCTCGCGGCCCCGATCCAGGACGAGGGGACGGGCTGGGACGTGGGCTGGGCCGCGGTCTATCTGGCGAGCGACGAGGCGCGCTGGGTGACGGGACAGGTCCTGGTCGTGGACGGCGGCCTCTCTATCAGCACGGGGTAGGACAAACGAGGGAGCCAGGGACATGGCGATGACGTTCGGCATTCACGTGGGACATCTGGCCAGCCCCCTGAGCGAGCTGCGAAAGCTGTGGCGCTTCGCGGACGCTTCGGGCTTCGATTGGTTCTCGGTTTCGGACCACTTCCAGGAATCCCCGCCCCAGGGCGGCGACATCGACTGCTTCGAGTCCGTCTCGACGATGACGGCGCTCGCCAACGAGACGAAGAACGTCCGCGTCGGCTGTCTCGTCTTCTGCGTCAACTACCGGCACCCCGGCGTGCTGGCCAAGGCGCTCTGCACGATCGACCACATCTCGGGCGGGCGCGTGGAGTGCGGCATCGGGGCCGGCTGGCACGAGATCGAGTACAAGGGGTACGGGTTCCCCTTCGAGCCGATCGGAGTGCGGGAGGACCAGCTGGAAGAAGCCATTCAGGTCCTGAGGCTCCTCTTCGACCAGCGGATCTCGAACTTCAGCGGGCGCTACTTCCAGCTCCACGACGCGCGCTGCAACCCCAAACCGCTGCAGAAGCACCTCAGGATCTGGATCGGCGGCCTCGGGGAGAAGCGGACGCTCCGCGCGGTGGCCAGGTACGCCGACGGCTGGAACGCCCCCTACATTTCCCCCGACACCTTCAGGCGGAAGAGCGAGATCCTGGACGAGTGGTGCCGGAAGGAGGGGCGCGATCCCGCGAGGATCCTGCGCACGGTCAACGTCGGCTTCTACATGGGCGCCACGGAGAAGGCCGCGAAGCGGCAGCAAGAGCGGATGCGGGCCCAGTGGGGGGCGACGCTCGAGCAGCGGATCGGCGGCTTCTTCGTCGGCACCCCGCGGCAGGTGATCGACCGGGTGGGCGAGTACAAGAAGGCGGGGGCGGTCCGCCTGAACATCGCCCTCCGAATGCCCTTCGATTGGGAGGCCCTCCATGCCTACGCCGAAGAGGTCCTGCCGGCCTTCCTCCCCAAGAAGACGGGCGCCCGGAGAAAGAAAGCCCGCGGCTGATCTGGTAGACTAATCCCCGTGTTCGAGGGGGCGCGCGATCCGGAGCTGTTCAAGAGCATCTTCGAGGGGACGCGGGTGCTGCGGAAACCCCTGCGCGGGATCATCGCCGGATACCACATCCTGCCGTACATCCTGGTCGGGCCCCAGGAGGAGCAGCAGCAGCGCTCCGTGGAGATCCGGGGGAAGATCCGCGTCTCCCCGCGGCTCGTCCTGGCCCCCGGCCACCACGGCCAGACCTACGGCGAGCTCTTCCGCGATCCGGAGGTGATGGACGCGGCCCTGGTGGCGCGGGTCTTCAGCTTCCTCTATACGTCCCGCCACCAGGTCACCCTCGAACATGAAGATCTCAAGATCACCCGCAGCGACCGGGACCCGGAGGCGGAGGTCCACCGGGCGCTGGACGAGCTCCTCCGGCGCGAGGTCATCGACACGGGGGTGATCCTCTGCCCGCGCGTGAGGTTCTATCCCGTCTCCATCGACCGCTTCATCACCGAGATCCTGGAGGAGGAGTTCCGCCCATGACCCAGCCGCTGGCCGGGATCGTGGTGGCCGACCTCACGCTCAACGTCGCCGGGCCGTTCTGCACCCAGATCCTGGGGGACATGGGGGCCGATGTCATCAAGCTGGAGCGCCCCGGCAAGGGCGACGACGCTCGCGCGTGGGCCCCGCCCTACTGGGGGGAGGAGAGCGCCACCTTCCTTGCGCTGAACCGCAACAAGCGGAGCCTGGCCGTGGATCTCAAATCCCCCGAGGGCCGCGACGTGGCCAGGCGCCTGGTCGCGAAGGCCGACGTGTTCGTGCAGAGCCTGGGGTCGGGCGCGGTCAACGCCCTCGGCCTCGGCTGGGAAGAGGTCCACCCGCTCAACCGGCGCCTCGTCTACTGCTCCGTGACGGCCTTCGGCACCCGCGGCCCCCTCAGCCCGCTCCCGGGGTATGACGCGCTCATGCAGGCCTCCGGCGGGCTGATGTCGGTCACCGGTCATCCGGGCCAGCCGCCCGCGCGGATCGCGGTCTCCATCGTGGACATGGGAACCGGGATGTGGGCGGCCCTGGGGATCCTGGGCGCGCTCCGCGAGCGCGAACGAACGGGCGTGGGCGTCCAGCTCACGACGTCGCTCTTCGACGTCGCCCTGATGTGGAGCTCGTACCACCTGATGAACTACTTCGCCTCGGGGGAGGTCCCCCAGCCCCAGGGCTCGGGCACCCCGATGATCGTCCCCTACGAGGCCTTCCCGACGGCCGACGGGCACGTCATGATCGCGGCGGGGAGCGACGGCCTGTTCGCCACGATGTGCGACGCGCTGGGGATGCCGGCGGCGTCGAGGGACCCGCGCTTCGTGGATAACCCCGGCCGGGTGAGGAACCGGAAGGCGCTCTACGAACTGATCGCGGGCGTCACGCAGACGGAGAAGACCGCCGGCTGGGTCGCCCGGCTCCGGGAGGCGGGAGTCCCGTGCGCCCCCATCCTGTCCATCGACCAGGTGGCGACGGAGCCCCAGACCGAGGCGAGCGGGATGCTGCTCCCGGCTCCCCATCCGCGGATCCCCGATTACCGAAGCGTGGCGCTTCCCCTCGAATGGGACGGACGGCGCCACGGCGTCGCGCAGGTGCCGCCGCTGCTGGGCGAGCATACCGCCGAGGTCCTGGGCGAGCTGGGCTACAGTGCCGCCGAGATCGAGTCGCTCGCTACCCGGCGGATCGTCGAGCGGAGGAACGGGCCTTGACCGAGCCGCGTCAGTACACGCATCTCAGCGTGACACGGAGCGCCGACGACTTCGTCGCCACGGTGGAGTTCAACCGCCCGGAGGTCCTGAACGCCATGAACACCGCCATGTGCGAGGACCTCCTCGCCTGCTTCGAGGCGCTGTTCTGGGACAAGACGGTCCGGGCCGTGGTCCTGACGGGGGCCGGGCAGAGAGCCTTCTCCGTCGGTGCCGATCTCAAGGAACGGCAGGGCATGACCGACGAGACATGGTTCGCCCAGCACGAGATGTTCGAGCAGATGGCGTTCCGCCTCCTCCGCTGCCCGGTTCCCGTCATCGCCGCGGTGGAGGGGTTCGCCATGGGCGGCGGCCTCGAGGTTGCGATTCTCTCCGACTTCATCGTCGCGAGCGAGACCGCGGTCTTCGCAGTCCCCGAGATCACCCTCGGCATCTTCCCGGGGATCGGCGGCACCCAGCTCCTCCCCCGGATTCTCGGCGCCCCCCTCGCCAAGGAGCTGATCTTCACGGGCCGTCGGATGGCCGCGCAGGAGGCCAAGGCCGTGGGGCTGTTGAACTACCTGGTCCCGGCGGGCCAGGCGCGGGCCAAGGCGCTGGAGATCGCCGCCACGATCGCGGACAATGGGCCCATCGCCGTGCGCCAGGCCAAGAAGGCGATCGCCCGGGGGACGGAGACGGACCTCGAGACCGCGATGATCCTGGCGATCGAGGCCTACAACAACACGGTGACGACCGAGGACCGGCTGGAGGGCGTGCGCGCCTTCAACGAGAAGCGCAAGCCGCGCTTCCGGGGGAAATAGCCCCCTGGTGTCAGACACCGGTGTCTGACACCGGGGGACAAGGAGCAGCTATGGCTGACATGTCATTTGACCTGACCGACGAGCAGCGGGCCCTCAAGGCCGCCGTGCACGACCTCTGCAAGCAGTTCCGGCCCGAGTACTGGCGCGAGCTGGACGTCAAGCGCGAGTACCCCGAGGCCTTCGTCAACGCCCTGACCAAGGCCGGCTACCTCGCGGCGCTGATCCCCCAGGAGTACGGCGGCCCGGGGCTCGGCATCCTCGAGGGGTCGCTCATCCTGGAGGAGATCAATCACTCGGGGGGCAACGCCGCGGCCTGCCACGCCCAGATGTACATCATGGGCACCCTCCTCCGCCACGGCTCCGAGGCTCAGAAGAAGCAGTACCTCCCCAAGATTGCGACGGGGGAATTGCGGCTCCAGGCCTTCGGCGTCACCGAGCCCAATTCGGGTTCAGACACCACAAAGCTTCAGACGACGGCCGTCAGGAAGGGCGACAGGTACGTCGTGAACGGCCAGAAGATCTTCATCTCCCGCGTCCTCCAGTCTGACCTGATGTTGCTGCTCGCCCGGACAACGCCTGTCGACCAGCTCAAGAAGAAGACCGACGGCCTCAGCGTGTTCCTCGTGGACATCCGCAACATCAAGGGGCTCGAGGTGCGGCCGCTCCGCATGATGATGAACCACTCCACCAACGCCCTCTTCTTCGACAACATGGAGATCCCGGCCGAGAGCCTCATCGGCGAGGAGGGGAAGGGCTTTCACTATATCCTCGACGGAATGAACGCCGAGCGGATCCTCGTGGCGGCCGACTCTCTCGGCGACGGCCGCTGGTTCATCGAAAAGGCCGTGGCCTACTCGAGCCAGCGCGTCGTCTTCGGCAAGCCCATCGGGGCCAACCAGGGCGTCCAGTTCCCCATCGCCAAGGCCCACATGGCCGTCGAGGCCGCCGATCTCATGCGCATCAAGGCCGCCCGCCTCTTCGACGGCGGCGAGCCCTGCGGCCCCGAGGCCAACATGGCCAAGTACCTGGCCGCGGAGGCGGCCTGGGAGGCGGCCAACGCCTGCATCGATTCCCACGGCGGCTACGGCTACGCCGAGGAGTACGACGTCGAGCGCAAGTTCCGCGAGGCGCGCCTCTATAAGACAGCGCCCATCAACAACAACCTGGTGCTGGCCTACGTCGGCGAGCACGTCCTCGGCATGCCGCGGTCCTACTGATGCGCTTCTCACCACTTCTCCTCTCCCCCTCGAGGGGGAGAGGTAGGGTGAGGGGGTGGATGAGCCCATGACGCTCCCCAGGCGCGTGACGCTCTGCGAGGTGGGGACGCGGGACGGCTTTCAGATCGAGCGCGACTTCATCCCGACCGAGCTCAAGATCGAGGTCGTAGATCGCCTCTCGGCGACGGGCATGCCCAGGATCGAGGTCACCTCCTTCGTCTCCCCGAGGGCGGTGCCCCAACTGAAGGACGCCGAGCAGGTGATGGCCCGGATCACCCGGCGACCCGGCACGACCTACGCCGCCCTCGTCCCCAACGACAAGGGGGCCTCCCGCGCCGTCGAGGCGGGAGTGGACGAGGTCCACACCGTGGTCTCGGCCAGTGAGAGCCACAACCTCGCCAACGTGAACATGACCATCGCCGAGTCTCTCGACAGGCTCCGGGCCGTCGCCGAGGTCTGCCGGCGCGCGCGCAAGCCGGTGATCGCGGGAATCTCGACCTCCTTCGGCTGCCCGTTCGAGGGCGAGGTCCCCTTGAAGGCCCTCGAGTCCGTCGTGGCGGGCCTGGTGGACCTCGGAGCCAAAGGCATCGCGCTCGCCGACACCACCGGCATGGCCAACCCGGTCCAGGTAGCCCGGACGCTCGAATACCTCATGCCCAAGTTCCCGGCGATCGAATGGACGCTCCACACCCACGACACCCGCGCCCTGGCGATCCCGAACATCCTGGCCGCCATGGAGCGCGGCGTCACCCGCTTCGACGCCTCCATCGGCGGCCTCGGCGGCTGCCCCTTCGCCCCCGGCGCCTCGGGGAACGTCTGCTCGGAGGACCTCGTCCACGGCCTGCACGCGATGGGGATCGAGACCGGCATCGACCTGGATGCCCTCATCGAGACGGCCAAGCGCGTCCAGGAGATCGTCGGGCGCCCCCTCCCCGGCCAGATCATCAAGGCGGGCAAGGCCGACCGGCGCTACCCCCTTCCCGACTCGGTCCACCGGCGGCGGGCCGCGGGATGAGTTTCAGGCCGCCCCGCGAGCCGCTCGCCAAGCTCCCGACCCCGCTCCTCGACCTCGCCCGCCTGGGCACAGCGCTGGGCGGGCCGCGCCTCCTGATCAAGCGCGACGACCTGGGCGGCTTCGCCCTGGGGGGCAACAAGGTCCGAAAGCTCGAGTTCTTCCTCGCCGACGCGCGCGCCGCGGGCGCCGACGTGCTCATCACGTGCGGCGGGATCCAGTCCAACCACTGCCGGGTGACGGCCGCGGCCGCCGCGCGGGCGGACATGCGCTGCGTGCTGGTGCTGAGCGGGACGACGCCCGCGCCGTTCACCGGCAATCTCCTGCTCGACCAGTTGTTCGGCGCCGAGCTGGTCTTCGCCGGGACGCGCCAGGAGCGCGCGCCCCGGATGGAAGCGCTCGCGGCGGAGTTCAGGGCGAAGGGCCTCCGCCCGTACGTGATCCCGCTCGGGGGCTCGACTCCGCTCGGCGCCTACGCCTACGTGGAGGCCGTGAAGGAATTCGCCCAGCAGTGCCGCCTCGTGGGCATCCCGGTCTCGACCATCGTCCACGCCTCCTCCTCCGGCGGGACCCAGGCGGGTCTGGTGGTGGGATGCCTGGCCGAGGAGCTGCCCACGCGCGTGGTGGGGATCAGCGCCGACGAAAAGAAGGACGATCTCGGCCGGATGGTGAACGACATCGCCCGGGCGCTCGCCGAGCAGTCGGGACTACCGGCTCCGAGAAAGGATCAGATTGAGGTGCTGGACGACTACGTGGGGGAGGGGTACGGCGTCCCCACCGCCGCCTCGGAGGAGGCCACTCGATTGTTCGCCCGGCTCGAGGGGATCGTGCTTGATTCCACCTATACCGCCAAGGCCGCGGCAGGGATGATCGACCTGATCCGCCGCGGGCGGTTCAAGCGGGACGAGACCGTGTGCTTCTGGCACACGGGAGGGAACATGGCTCTGGGATGACCAAGCGCGCGCGCTCCATGCGGAGGCAGATGGACCGGACCACCCGGTCCTGGTTTCTCCCGACCATCGGGCGGGAGAAGGCGACCTTCATCGGACGGCTCATCGACACCCACCGGCCGAAGCGCGCCGTCGAGATCGGCTCGCTCATCGGCTACTCCGCCATCGTCGTCGCCGGCCACCTGCCGCCCGGCGGGCGCCTCACCTGCATCGAGCTGAACCCCTACATGGCGATGATCGCCGAGGAGAACCTGCTGGCCGCGGGCCTCGCCACGCGCACCCGCGTCATCACGGGCGACGCCCGGCGCGTGCTGCCGTTCCTCGGGAGCCGCTTCGACTTCGCGCTGATCGACGCCACCAAGGAGGAGTACTTCGAGTACCTCCGCGCGCTGGAGCCCCGTCTGGCAAAAGGCGCCCTCGTCGTGGCGGACAACACGCGGCTCTACCGGAGCCGCCTCAAGGACTACCTCGCCCACGTCAGGCGGAGCGGCCGGTACGAGAGCCGCGAGCAGGGGTTCGGCAAGGATGCCATGGAGGTGAGCCGCTTCCTGGGGTAAGCCTTCTCGCTAATTCTTCGCGTGCTTCTCGATCAGCTCGACAATCCTGTCCGGATCGACCGGCTTCGCGATGAACGGCCGGCCTCCGATGTTGCGGCCCGAGCCGCCCGCCTCTTTGCCCGTCACGAGCGCCGTCAGGAAGACGACCGGCGTGTCCTTCAGCCTGGCGTCGGCGCCGATCTCCGCCGCGACCGCGGCCCCATCCATATCCGGCATCACGACATCGAGAAGAACCAGATGCGGCCGGAACTCCCGGACGGCCGCCACGGCCCGACTTCCCTGGTTTTCCGTCCTCACCTCGTAGGCCTGCGTCGCCTCCAGAAACAACTTCAACATGCGAGTCACGCCGGCCTCGTCATCAACGATCAGAATGCGCCTCTTGTCCATCGCTAGTTCCCTCCCCTTTGCAGTTTAAACAGGATCGTCACCCTCACGCCGCCTTCCGCCCTGTTCCGGATATCGATCATGCCTCCCTGCATCTCGACCAGCTGCCTCGACACCGACAGTCCCAGCCCCGTGCCCTTTCCGGTGGGCTTCGTCGTGAAGAAGGGATCGAAGATTTTTTTCACCTTGTCTTTGGGGATGCCCGTCCCCGTATCGTCCACTTCCACGACGACGGCGCCCTCCGGGGACGGCAGATCACCTATCGTGTCCTCCTCGACCCCGCCGCCCGCTCCGGCAGGTCGACGCAGATATGTCTTGACGGTCAGCATGCCGCCCTCGGGCATCGCATGAATCGCATTGGTGAAGATATTCACCAGCACCTGCTGGATCTTGAAGCTATCCAGCATAACGTCCGGAAGGTCGTCCTCGAGCTTCTTGAGGACGGTGATATGCGACCGGTCGAGATCGTGCTTCACGAGCAAGAGGGACTGGGCCACGATCGGATTCACGCTCTCGGGCTTCACGTCAAGCTCGCGCGGAGCAGACAGATCCAGCAGCCCAATGATGACCCTATCGGCCCGCCTGACGGCCTCACTCATGTCTTCGAGGACAACCCCGACGGTCTCGTCGGAGGCGGGCAGATGTTTTGACAGAAACTTGACCCCGGTCAGGAGCGTCATCAGCGGGTTCTTGACCTCGTGAGCGACGCCCGCGGCCAACCGGCCCACCGATTCCAGCTTCTCGGCTTGAACCATCCGTTGCTGCGCGACCGTCAGCTGGAGCTCCTGGTCGTGCACGACCTCGCGGAGCTGTTTGGCGGACTGGAGCGCTTCCTCCAGCAAGCGGGCGTTATCCAGGGCGTAGGCCACGTAGGTCATGAGCGCGTTCAGGAATTGAAGGTCCGTGGGAGTGAAGGACGGGGAATGGGGCGGGCTGGCTACGCCATGCTCTCTCTTGGCCAGGTTGATGACGCCGATGATCCGGTCCCCCACACGGATCGGCACGCAGATGAAGGACCCGCCACCGTATGCCGGGTGGCAGGCTTTCGCGAAGCGTGGATCGGCCTCGACGTCATCCACGACAATCGGCTCCCCGAGCTGTGCCACCCTCCCGGAGATGCCCCCGCCCACGCAGAGCTGGACGTCGGCCAAGGCACTCTCGGCGACCCCGCGGGCGGCGACGATCCGGAGGTTCTGCCGCTCCCGATCGACGAGCATGATCGATCCCACGGCCGCCCTCACCGTCCGCATGGTCCGTTCCAGCACGAGGGCCAGGAGATCCTTCATTTCCGGAATTCTCGCAGCGACCTCCACCATCTCGTTCAGCGTCCCTTGCTTGAACACGAGATCCTCGAGCCGCTCCGTGGAGTTCCGCAGGTCCACAAGAAGCCGCGACAGGAAATCGCGCAACTGGCCGATCTCGGCCACCGCACCGAGGCCAGGAATCGGGGACTCGATTCCCCCCAGAGACCCCGCCGCTTCGACAGGCGTGGGCGCCCCGAGAGCGTTGACCAGTGTCGAGATTCGGTCGACCATCCGGCGGAGGGCCACGAAGCCGAAGACCGCGAGCGCCACCGCCGCCAGCAGGCTCAGCTGAGCTTCCAGCTTCCCCAGCAGGTCGTTGCGCGACAGGAAGGAAACCAACAGGAGAATGGGGAGGAGGGTGCTGATGCCGAAGATGGCCGAGGCCGCCTCGCGAAGGCTAACGGTCTTAGAGATGAAGCGCCAGAGATTCATGAATCTTCCTCCACGGGCAGCTGCATAGGGTGAGCCGCCCCTCAACGTCGTCACTGTTCAGAACAGCAGGATGGATGCCACGAAAGGCGAATGGCATAACTCCTTGATTCCTCTGACTCAACCGGTACGACTCGGCCTCAGCATTTCGCCCATTTGCCTGCCACGGTGACACTCCCGTGCCAGATTTCCAGAGGACTAATGCACACGACCTACTCATCCAGTGATCTTGACCCCTTCGGAGCGATCACCTAGACTCGGGTCATGTCGGGACGGCCGTTTCTCCAGATTCCCGGGCCCACGCTGGTGCCGGAGCGCGTCACGCGGGCCATGTCGCAGTCCATCATCGACCATCGCGGGCCGAAGTTCGCGGCGCTCGTCCACGAGTGCCTGGCGGGCCTGAAGGGCGTCTTCCAGTCGGAGAAGGGACAGATCGTGGTCTACCCCGGCTCGGGCACGGGCGCGTGGGAGGCCTGCCTCGTCAACACGCTCTCCCCGGGCGACCGCGTGCTGGCGTGCGTGAACGGCCACTTCTCGACCGGCTTCGCCCGGACGGCGGCGGCCTACGGGATCGAGGTGGACCGGCTGGACTTCCCCTACGGCGCCGGTGTGTCAGCGGAGCAGGTGGAGCAGCGGCTCTCCGAGGACACGGCCCACCAGCTCCGGGCCGTGCTCGTGGTGCACAACGAGACGTCCACGGGGGTGACCTCCAACGTGGCGGCGATCCGGGCGGCGCTCGACCGGGCCCGGCATCCCGCGCTCCTCCTCGTGGACGTGGTCTCCTCGCTCGCCTCGATCGACTTCCGCGTGGACGAGTGGGGGGTGGACGTGGCGCTGACGGGCCCCCAAAAGGGGCTCATGCTCCCGCCCGGCCTCGCGATCCTCGCCGTGAGCGACAAGGCGCTTCACGCCGGCGAGAAGGCCAGGTGCCCGCGCGCGTACTGGGACTGGGCCCCCGTCCTCGAGCGCAACAAGCGCGGCGAGTTCCCCTACACGCCGGCCACGAGCCTCCTCTTCGGGCTCCGCGAGAGCCTCGCCATGTTGAACGAGGAGGGGCTCCCCAACGTCTTCAAGCGCCACGCGCGCCTCGGGGAGGCCTGCCGGCGCGCGGTCGGGGCGCTGGGCCTCCGGCTCCTCTGCCAGAAGCCCGCCGAGTACTCGAACACGCTGACGGCGGTGCTGATGCCGGCGGGCTTCGACTCCGACGCCTACATCGCCCACGCGTGGAAGGTGCTCGAGCTCTCCCTGGGGGTGGGGCTCAGCGAGGTGAAGGGGAAGGTGTTCAGGATCGGTCACCTGGGGGGCCTGAACGAGCTCGACTTGCTGGGAGGGCTCGCGGGAGTGGAGCTGACGCTCAAGAGCTTCGGCGTGAACCTGCGCCTCGGGGCGGGGCTCGCCGCCGCCGAAGAATACCTGCTGGAGACCATTCCGTCTCGGTAGCTGTCCGAGCGACGGCTTCGCCGTCGCAAGCTTGGGGGGAGGCATCGGGGGGGGCCGTCGAGGCCCCCTCCGAGTGTTTATCGGAGCCAGCCGTTCTTCAGGAAGGACTGGTTCTGCTCGCCGTTCACCACGATGATGACCGGTCCGGTGTAGTGCGACAGGGTCCGCTTCGCCGCCGCGTACTTCCGGTACTCGAAGACGTTCCCGAAATAGAGCCCGTCCCGGCAGAACGCCCAGACCGGGCCACGCTCGATGGCCGGGGAGCAAGGCGCGAGCTTGAGCGATGGGAGCGAGGCGGGATTCGGCCGGAGCTGCCCGTTCACGAGAACCCCCATCTCCTGGCCCCTGGCGTTCAGCACCCTGGCCGGCGATGGCGACTCGTCCCTCACGACGGTCTCCGCCAGCGCGATCACTCCGGCTGAAAGCAGGCTCAGGGAAACCAGCCCGATTCCGATCAGCGCGACGCTTCCCTTCGTCATCCTTGTTCCTCCCGCCGACGTGGGTAACAAAAAAATGCCGGCACTGGCAAGAAGGAGGAGCAAGGAGAGTGCCAGGCCGGAAATGCCGGAAAACTAGTGGGATTTCAGCTCGCCCGTGGGGAGACGAGGGAACGAGGACGGGTCAGCTTGTCCAGCGTTCGGACAAAACGGCAGGGCAAGGCCTCAGCGGGAAAACCCGCGGAGGGCCCGCTGAATCGTCTGGAACTGGCGGACGTCGCGGAGGATCGATTCCCGATCCAGGCGCGCGTCGATGTCGCGCGCCGCTTCGACCAGGCCTGCGCGCTCCCCCTCGACCCGGATCTGCCGCGCCGCCTCTCGCCCCTCTTCGACGGCCGGCCCCTCCTCGGGCGCCGGCTGCACCGCTGCCGGTCGCCTGGCGATCTTCCTCAGCTGGACATCCACCTGCTGAGCCGACGCCTCCGGCGCCGGAAGCCATGACGCGAGAAGTCCTGCGATCGCAAGGACCGACGCTCTCATCTTCACGGTTCCATTTTATACCCTCTGACGCTAGGATGCTGGTGGCATGAGACAAGCCGAGCCGTCCCCCTACCGCATCCGGGCCCGGAACACCAGCGCCTACGCGGAGAACAAGATCCACGACGACGCCGTGGCTCGCCGTCTCGGCTTCAGGGGCGGCCTGGTCCCCGGCGTCACGATCTACGCCTACATGACCCACCCCGTCGTCGCGGCGCTGGGCCCGGAATGGCTCGAGCGCGGCGCGTTCTCCGTCCGCTTCAGAAGGCCCGTCTATGAGGGGGACACGCTCACGCTCACCGCGCGGGAGACAGTGCGGGCGGAACCTTCGATCACCCTCGAGGTGACGGGGCTCAATCCCCAGGGGGAGGCCTGCGCTCTCGGGACAGCGGCGCTGGTCAGGGGCTCCCGCTCCGAGATCCCCAGCCTCGCCGCCTACCCGAAAGCCCCCCTGCCGGCGGCGCGCCCGGCGGCCACGCGCGAGCGGTTGGCCGACCTCGAGGCGCTGGGGAGTCCCGAGCTCCCCGCCGACCCGTCCGAGGCCGCGGCCTATCTCGACGAGGTGGACGAACCCCTCGCCCTCTACCGGGAGCCCGGAGCGCCGGCCCACCCGGGACTCTTCGTCCGGCAGGCCAACCGCGCCCTGGATCGCAACGTCCTCATGGGGCCGTGGATCCACGTCTCGAGCGACGTGCGGCACTTGGGCCTGTGGCGCGCCGGCGAGCCCCTCACGACATGCGGCCGCGTCGCGAGACTCTGGGAGAAAAACGGCAACGAGTACGTCGAGCTGGACCTTCTGATGGTGGCGGATGGGCTCCGGCCGGTCGCCCACGTCCGTCACCGCTGCATCTATAAAGTCGCTGAAAGGGAGTTGTCAGTCTGACCTAACGCCTGCCGGCCTGGCACTCTCCCCGACCCCCTCCCCGCTCGCGGGGACCCGAAATATCCCGGATTCTCCAGCACTTGGTCTCTGGCACGGCCGCTGCACTTTCCATCCCCTGCCATGGCGAATGTCTCCTGTACGTTTGCTACCTCCGACGGAGCGCGCCACGTCGAAGTCAGCGTGGAAGGGGCCCTCACCACGGTCAACGCCTCTTCGCTCTGCCGGGCCGTGCGCGACCATCTGGAGATGGGCGCCCACTCATTCCTGATCGACCTCGAGACCGTGAAGGCGGTGGACGCCGTGGGGCTGGCGGCGCTGCTCCAGAGTGTTCGGCTCGCCGAGCGGCTCGGGCTGAAAGTCACCGTCACGCCTCGGAGGATCCCACGCCGCTTCTGCCACCGGGCTTGCCGGTATACGAGATCCCGGCCTCGCACCGTCTCTTCGTGGCGAGGAACCACCGCCTCGGCCTCCGGCTGCCCGCGCTGGAGGACCTGGCGCTCTTCGAGCGGTGGGCGCACGAGCCCCTGCTGGACCAGATGGTCGGCAGCGACTTCCTCTATCTGTGCCGCATCCTGGGCGCCCACAACCCGGACTTCACCCCGCTGGTCTGGAGCGATCCGACGGCGCTGACACTGCTGGTCCAGCCGCTCGGCGCCACGGGCCCCGCGGTCGGCTACGTGCGCCTCTACAACATCCACTTGCTCGAGCAGTTCGCCTTCCTCGAGACGGCCGTGGCGGACCTCCGCTCCCTCCGGAAGGGCTGGGGGATCGAGGCGTCGCGCCTGCTCCTGGCGTTCGCCATGGACGCGTTCGGCTTGGGCCGGGTGGAGGCGAAGGTGTACGCCTATAACCTCCTCAGTATCAACGCGCTCAAGCGGAACGGCTTCACGCAGGAGGGCGTCCTCCGCCGGGCGCGCAGTTACGACGGCCAGCGCTGGGACATCCTGGTGTTCTCGATCGTCGAGGAGGAGATGGTCGAGCAGCGGAAACACGAGGACTTCCCCTATATGGGGTTCTGGACGAGCCGGCGCGATGATCTTCCATAAGCTGGCGCCTCTCCTGGCCCTCGGGCTCAACCTGCTGCTGCTGGGGACGGCCCTCGCCCCGGATCGGAAGAGCCCCCGCGAGAAGCTCTTCGCCTGTCTGGCCGGCGCGCTCGCCTGGTGGAACCTCGGCGTCTTCGGCCTGCGCGTGAGCGACGACCCCGCCACCGCACTGATCTGGGAGCAGCTCCTCCACATCGGCGTGATCCCGCTCCCCGTGCTGTTCTACCACTACGTGCTCATGTTCCTCGGCGCGCCGACGCGCTCGCGCGCCCTCCGGGCGGGCTACGTCCTGTGCGGGGGCTTTCTCGCCGTGAGTCTCAGCCCGCTCTTCATGTCGGGCGTCGTGGAGACCTCCTGGGGCTACGCCCCGGCGGCCGGCCCCCTCTACCACGCCTTCTTCGTGTACTTCCAGGCCTTCATGGTCCTGGGGCTCGCCCGCCTCCTGCGGAGCTACCGCGGGATGGAGTCGAGTTTCCGGAGGAACCGGACGCTGCTCGTGATCTTCGGCGTCGTCGTGAGCCTGCTCGGCGGTGTGGTGGACTTCATCCGGTTCATCCTAGGCTGGGAGTGGCTCTACCCGCTCGGCATTCCGAGCAACGCGATCTTCGCCCTCGCCCTGGGCGTCGCGATCATCCGCTACCGGCTGATGGACGTGGGCGTCCTGGTGAAGCGGGCCCTCCTCTACCTGCTGACCTCGCTCGCCCTCGCCCCCCTGGTGCTCCTCGGCCTGTCCATGGCGGAGCGGCTCCTGCCCGGCCAGCACCTGGAAGGGAATCTGCGCTATTCGATCATCCTCCTGGGGGCGCTGGCGATCGCCCTGCCCCTGCTCCGGAAGCTAGAGTGCGGCCTCGACCGCCTGATGTTCCAGCACCGTCACGGCGTCCGGAACGCCCTGATCGCGCTGGGCAAGGAGCTGGCCTCCGTCCTCGAGGTGAGAATTCTCGGGGAGCGCCTCACCGAGAGCCTGGTGACCCGGATCCCGCTCACCCACGCGAGCCTCAAGCTCTACGACTCCGCTGCGGACGCCTTCGTCCGCGAGGCCTGGGCGAGCTCCGGCGCGATCGACGTGGAGGAGATCACCATCCCCGCCAAGAGCGGGCTCGCCCTCTGGCTCCAGGCGACGGGGCGCACGCTGGTGCTCGAGGAGGCGGGCTTCCAGCCCCAGCTCGGGCCCGGCATCCTGGACGCCGCCAGGGAGCTGGAGCGCCATCGGGCGTCCATGCTCATCCCGCTGCGGCTGGACGGCCAGCTGAGCGGGATTCTCGTGCTGGGCGAAAAACTCTCGGGCGGGATCTTCGAGCAGGAGGAGATCGAGCTCCTCGAGATGCTCGTAGGCGAGACCGCCGTGGCCCTCCGGAACGCGCGGCTCTACGAGGAGCTTCGCAACCAGGTGGAGGAGCTCCGGCAGACCCAGCAGCAGCTCGTGCAGTCGGCCAAGCTCGCGGCCATCGGCGAGCTGGCGGCTAACGTGGCGCACGAGATCAACAGCCCCCTGACGAGCGTCCTGGGCTACGCCGGCCTGCTGCTGAACCAGGCGCCCCCCGGCAGCCCGGCGCGCGACCGGCTGACCGTGATCGAGAGCGAGACGAACCGGGCCCGGAAGATCATCCAGGACCTGCTCCACTTCGCGCGGCGGCGGGAGCCCAAGCGGGAGCCGGTGAACGTCCACGACCTGGTCGAGCGCGCGCTGGCGCTCCTCCACGGCAAGATCGCCGACGGCCGCGTGGAGGTCGAGAGCATCTTCGACGCCTCCCTGCCGCCGATCTGGGGGGACGGCGACCAGCTGACGCAGGTCTTCATGAACGTCGTCGTGAACGCCGTGGACGCGATGCCGGGCGGCGGCCGGCTGGTGGTGCGAACGGAAACCCGGGACGGCGGCGACCCTCATGTGGCCATCACCTTCCAGGACACCGGGGTCGGCATCCGCCACGATCAGCTCGCGCGGATCTTCGAGCCGTTCTACACGACCAAGCCCGAGCGGCAGGGGACCGGCCTCGGCCTCTCTGTGAGCCTGGGCATCGTGAAGAACCACGGCGGGCGTCTCGAGGTCGAGAGCGAGCCCGGCAAGGGAACCACGATGGTGGTGCTGCTGCCGCTCACCTTGAAGCTGTTGGAACGGCCGCGGGAAGGAGGCCCCTCATGAAATTCGGATCACTGCTGGCAGGCGCGGTCGCCGTGCTGGTCTCGCTCGGCGGGGTCGCGGACGCCCAGTACCGATGGGTGGATGCCGAAGGCCGGGTCCACTACTCCAATACCCGCCCCACCGCCCCCGCCCCGCCCGAGGCCCCCGAACCTGCCAGGGCCCCGGCCGCCGAGCCCTCGGCGCGCGTCCCCGAAGGGGCCCCGGGCCCGATCGAGCCGAAGGCCCTCATCGAAGAAGTCCTGGAACTGTCCGGCGCCAAGACGCAGATCCTGCAGATCCCGGCCGTCGTTCGGTCCCAGCTGTCGGAGCGGCATGGCCAGGCGCGGGACCGGATGAGGCCGGCGGACTACGCCAGGCTCAGCCAGATCATCGCCGAGTCGTACCACGCAGAGACGCTCTACAAGGCGGTCACC